>JAOPVZ010000159.1 GCA_025965935.1 Frankiales bacterium
GGCGTTCGGCAAGCTCGACATCGTCCTCAACAACGCCGGCGTCATGCTGCTCGGGAAGATCGAGGGCGCCGACACCGAGGACTGGCGCCGGATGATCAACACCAACGTCCTCGGGCTGATGTACATGACGCACGCCGCCCTCCCCCACCTGCTCGAGACCAAGGGCTCGCTGGTGCAGGTCAGCAGCGTCGCCGGCCGCGTGGCGAGGCTGGGTGCCGGCGCCTACAACGCGAGCAAGTGGGCGGTGAACGCCTTCTCCGAGTCGCTGCGCCAGGAGGTCACGGCGCGCGGCGTCCGGGTCGTTCTCATCGAGCCGGGGATGGTCGCGACGGAGCTGGGCGAGCACATCACCGACGCCGCCGCCAAGGAGGGCCTGCGCAAGCGCGCCGAGCAGATGACGCCGATGCAGGCCGACGACATCGCCCGGGCGGTCCTCTACGCCGTGACCCAGCCGGCGCACGTGGCGGTCAACGAGATCCTGATCCGCCCCACGGACCAGGAGCAGTAACAGTCGGTAGTCGCCAGCTCACTGGCCAGCCGTTCTTCTCGTCCATTCGGGCGACATTCGCAAGATCTCCTGTCAACCCCATGGCATCTCCGGGACGTCGCGCATAGGTTCGCGTCACCTATCCCCCCAGCGTCGTACGCACCGGAGGTTCCATGTCCTTCCTCTCCAGCCCACGCGGCGGCCTGCTCGCAGGAGCCGTCGCGCTGGGTGTGACCGGCCTGCTCGCCACGGCCGCGTCCCCGACCAGCAACGCCGCCCCCGGCGCGAGCACCGCGGACCTGCGCGCGCTGCTCCGCGGGGCGGCGCAGTCGCCCACCACCGAGCGCTTCAGCACGATCGGCGGAGGCGGTGGCGAGTCGGCCGAGCTGAAGTCGCAGGCGGAGCAGTACGCCCAGGCCCGCACCGCCCCCGGACAGGTCGCGCCCGGGGCCTACTCCGCGGCCTACGCGCAGCTGGCCGGGCTGCCGGCGAGCGGCAGCGCGACCGAGGTGACGACCAAGCCCTACAACAGCGACGACCTCCGCTACCGCGACCCCGTGGCCTCCAACAGCACCGGCGGGTCCGGCCTCGTCACCGGCCGCATCACCGGGCTCGCCGTCGACCCCGAGCACAACGTGGTCTACGCCGGCGGCGCCGACGGCGGCGTCTTCCGCGGTGCGCTGTCGGGCACTGGCGACGTGACGACGTGGACGGCGATCTCCGACACGCTCCCGACGCTCTCCACCGGCGACCTCCAGTACGACAGCGCGACACAGAGCCTCTGGTACGCCACGGGCGAGGCCAACACCGGCGGTACCTCCTACGTGGGCACCGGCGTCTACCGGCTCACCAGCCCGTGGAACAGCAGCTTCACGCCGAGCACCCGGGTCGGTGACACGGAGCTGGAGAGCACCGTCATCAACAAGGTCCGCTTCGACGGGGCCGGCAAGGTCTACGCCGCCACCAGCCGCGGCATCTGGTCGCACAGCGCCACCACCGGCGCGGGCGCCTGGACGTTCAACTACGCCCCCAACCCGGCGTACCTGCCCACCGGGGCGAGCGCGAGCGCCCCCAACGCCCCGTACAAGAACATCGTCAACGACGTGGCCGCGCAGCCCGACGGCACCGGGAAGCACCTGGTCGCCGACATCGCCTGGCGCGGTGGGGACACCTACAACGGCTTCTACCGCTCCGACGATGGCGGGACGACCTGGACCAAGGTGAACCCCAGCGGGGCGATCAACCCCAAGGAGATCGGCAACGCCGAGTTCGCCTACTCGGCCGACGGCTCGAAGCTCTACACCGTCCTCGAGTCGACCGCCCTGTACAACAAGGCCACCGGCACCGTGAACAGCTACCTCGCCGGTGTCTACGTCAGCAACAGCGGCAGCGTGGCCGGCCCGTGGAGCAACATCGCCGACTCGAGCAAGCTCGCCAACAGCGGGTCCGCGCTCAAGCAGTCCGTGGGCGGGAAGGGCTACGGCCCTGGTGTGCAGGCCTGGTACAACAACTTCATCCAGGTCGACCCGGCGAACGCGAACCACGTCTGGGTGGGCCTCGAGGAGGTCTACGAGACCAGCAACGGCGGCAGCAGCTGGACCACACCCGGCCCGTACTGGAACTTCTACTTCAGCTGCTGGTCCTTCGACCCTGCCAAGAACACGTGCAGCAAGACGACGCACTCCGACCAGCACGCGGTCGCCGTCGGCGGCGGACGGGTCTACGTCGGCAACGACGGCGGCGTCTACAGCCGGCCGGTCAAGGGCGCGCTCGACGCCTACGGCCACGCCAAGGACTGGAAGAGCCTGAACGCCGGCCTCGACACGCTGCAGTTCTACTCGGTCGGCGTCGGCAGCACCGCGGACCACGGCCTCGCGGTCAGCGGTGGCCTGCAGGACAACGGCCAGCTGCTCCAGCTCGCCGACGACACGAACTCCGGCTCGCCGTTCGGCGGTGACGGCGGCGACACCCTCGTCGACCCGCGGACCGGCCAGGGCTGCAACATCGTCTCCGAGTACGTCTACCTGTCGATGTCGGTCACCAACAACTGCGGCCGGTCCGACGGCACCACCCCGGCCGTCCGCAACATCGACCCGGGCGATCCTGGCGCGCGCTTCATCGCGCCCTTCACGGCTGACCCGTCGAACCCGGACAGCTGGCTGGCAGGCGGTCAGTACGTGTGGACCCAGAGCAACGGCTACGCGATCCAGGACGGCAAGGGCTGGACGAAGCAGTTCGACGTCGGCGCCGGCCACTCGATCACGGCCACCGCGCTGCAGAGCGGCGTCGGCTGGGTCACGTGGTGCGGCCCCTGCAACAACGCCGGCTTCGCCCGCGGCGTGGCGACCAACTACGGCGGCACCTGGCACCAGGTGACGCTGCCGGCCGCGGTGCCGAACAGGTACCTCGCCGGCGTCACGATCGACCCGGCCGACGCCACCGGCAAGACGGCCTACCTGGTGGTCAACGGCTTCAGCCGGCGCTTCACCGAGGGCCCTGGCGCGGGTCTGGGACACCTCTGGAAGACCACGGACGGAGGCGCCACCTGGAGCAACGCCAGCGCTTCCGTGCCGGACGTGCCGGCGTCCTCGCTCGTCATCTCGGGAGGCACCTGGTACCTCGGCACCGACCTCGGTGTCATCACGAGCAGTGACGCGGGCACCAGCTGGAAGCGCGTGAGCGGCTTCCCCTACGTCACCGTGATGCAGCTCAAGGTCGCGCCCGGCGGCACGGTCTACGCGGCCACCCATGGTCGCGGCATCTGGACCGTCAGGCCCTAGACGACAGGTACGACGGAAGGGGCCTCGCTCGCGTGCGGGGCCCCTTCCGTCGTACTGAGTCGAGCACCTGGAGCCCTAGGCTCCGGCTGGTGACCAGGACGCAGGCGCTGACACAAGCACAGCGGCGGGCATCGACCCAGGCCAAGATCCTCGACGCGACCGTGGACGCGCTGGTGCACGTCGGCTACGCCGGCGCCTCGACGACCGAGATCTGCAAGCGAGCCGGCGTCAGCCAGGGAGCGCTGTTCCGGTACTGGCCCACCAAGGGCGAGCTGCTGGCGGACGCCGCCCAGCACCTGCTGGGCCGGGTCACGGAGGCCTACGAACAGGCCTTCGCCGGACGCGGCGGCGTGGGCGCCCGGGAGGCCCTCGAGGGGCTTTGGGAGACCTACCGGCTGCCCGACCTGCAAGCGGCCGTGGAGCTCTACGTCGCGGCGCGCACCGACCCGGACCTCGCCGCCGCCCTGGCCCGCATCGAGCCCGCCCACCGCGCGAACCTGCACCGGATCGCGGTGCAGGTCATCGATCCGGCGCTGGTCGCGCTGCCCGGCTTCTCCGACTTCGTCGAGCTCGCCCTGGCCGCCGTGCAGGGGGCCGCCATGAGCGCCGCCGTGGTGGACACCTCCCACGACGTGGTGCTCGGGGCGCTGGAGCAGGTCGTCAACCTGCTGTCTCCAACATAGTGACAGCTCGCTTTTTATCTGCCACCCTGCGGGCATGGCCGATGCGATCCTCCTGTTCGCCATCCCGGGCTTCCTGGGGCTGATGCTGCTCGAGCTGGCGGTCACCCGCGCCGGTCAGAAGCAGGAGGCCCGGCTGCTCGGCTACCACCGGGCCGACTCGCGGACGTCGCTCGCGATGGGCGTCGGCTCGCTGGTCGTCAACGGCGCGTGGCGGCTCGTGGAGGTCGTGATCCTCGGCCTCGCCGCGGGCCTCGTGCCCTGGTCGCTCGGGCACGGCTGGACGGGGTGGGCCATCGGGCTGATCGGCATCGACCTCTGCTACTACTGGGACCACCGGGCCGGCCACGAGATCCGGCTGCTCTGGGCGTCGCACGTGGTGCACCACAGCTCCCAGCGCTACAACCTGTCCACCGCGCTGCGCCAGACCTGGACCGGTGAGTACACCGTGCTGTTCTTCCTGCCGGTGGCTCTGCTCGGCGTGCCGGTCGAGATCGTGCTGGCCTGCTGGTCGATCAACCTGCTCTACCAGTTCTGGATCCACACCGAGGCGATCGACAAGCTCTGGCGCCCCGTCGAGCTGGTCTTCAACACGCCGTCCCACCACCGGGTCCACCACGGCTCGCAGTCGCAGTACCTGGACCGCAACTACGCCGGCGTCCTCATCATCTGGGACCGCCTTTTCGGCACGTTCGAGCCGGAGGGCGAGCCGGTGGTCTACGGCCTGACCAAGAACATCCGGACCTACAACCCGCTGACGGTCGCCACCCACGAGTACGTCGCCCTCTGGCGTGATCTTCGTACGGCGAGCAGCTGGCGTCACCGAGCAGGCCATCTGCTCCGTGGCCCGGGCTGGACCCCTGCGCCGGACGCCGCCCGGGACATGGTCACCGCGTGACGGACGCCATGGTCCATGTGGGCTATGGGACGTAGCAGTACGTAAGGGCACGATGGTCGCGCTGCAACACAAGGCGACCAAGGGACGACGTGACCAGCGAGCAGAGCGACCCAGCAAGGCCGGCGGAGCCGGCGGGGCGGGCGTCGCTTCAACAGGGCGTCCTGCTGCTCGTCGAGGACGACCCCGACCACGCCTTCCTGGTGCGGCGCCAGCTGCAGCAACGGCTGCTGCCGGACCTGCAGATCGTGCAGCTCGGGTCGGCTGCCGAGGCGACAACACGCCTCGCCCGGGGCGACGTGCGCTGCGTCATCCTTGACCTGTCGCTGCCGGACGCCAAGGGCCTCGAGGCGGTGCGCGCCGTCCGGGCCGCGGCGCCCGAGGTTCCCGTCGTCGTGCTGACCGGGCTCGACAACGACGAGGTCGGCCGCCAGGCGGTCGAGCTGGGTGCGCAGGACTACCTCATCAAGGCGCCCGGCGGTGCCGAGGCGCTCGCCCGGTCTGTGGTCTTCGCACTGGAGCGTGCCAAGCGGCATGCCGCCGAGCAGAGCCAGGCGCGGCTGGCCAACCGGCTCCAGCTCCTTCTCGAGGCCTCGGCGGAAGGCATCTGCCTGGTGGACCAGGACGGGGTGCTCAGCTTCGTCAACCGGTCCGCGGCCCAGCTGCTCGGCGTGCCCCCCGACGCCCTGGTCGGCAGGGCGCTGCACGACTTCCACGACTGCCCGGACGCGGAGTGCCGGCTGGCCGAGCTGCTGGTCCGCGGTGAGGACCAGGACGCCGGCGAGCAGGCGTTCCTGGCGCAGTCGGGCGTCGCGCTGGTGCTCGAGGTCCGGATGCGGCCGCTGCGCGGCGAGGAAGGCCGCGGCTCGGTCGTCAACCTCACCGACGTCACCGAGCGCCGCCGCGTCCAGGTGGCCCTCGCCGAGCGGGAGGGCCAGCTCGTCGAGGCCCAACGGCTCGCCAGGCTGGGCAGCTGGGAGTGGGACCTCGTCAGCGACGAGGTGGTCTGGTCCCGCGAGATGCACCGGCTGACGGGCCTCTCCCCCGACGACGTGCCGGCTGACGGACGCGCCTTCACGGCCTACGCCGACCGCGTGCCACCGGGCGAGCGGGTGGAGCTGCGCTCACTGTTCGAGGGACGCTCGCCGGGCCAGCCCCCCGTCGCCGTCGTGCACCGCTTCGAGCGGCCCGACGGCGCCATGCGCTGGCTGCAGTGCCACGCCACGGTGACGTCGGCCGAGGTGCCCGGCATCGGCGGGACGCCACTGCGCATCGTCGGGACCGTCCAGGACATCACCGAGCAGAAGGTGGCCGAGGACGCGCTTGCCCATCAGGCGCTTCACGACGGCCTGACCGGCCTGCCGAACCGGGCGCTGCTGCTGGACCGTCTCGAGAGGGCGCTGGCCGATCCGCGTCGCGCGGCGGTCGCCGTGGTCTTCATGGACCTGGACCGGTTCAAGTGGGTGAACGACAGCATCAGCCACGCGGCCGGGGACGAGCTGCTTGTCGCGGTCGCCGACCGGCTTCGGGGCGTCATGCGGACCTCGGACACCCTGGCGCGCTTCGGCGGCGATGAGTTCGTCCTGGTCTGTGAGCAGCTCACGGCGGAACGGCAGGTGTTCGACGTCGTCGAGCGCCTCTCGCACGTGCTCGAGACGCCGATCCGGGTGCTGGACGGCCGGGAGGTCGTGGTGACGGCCAGTATGGGACTGGCCGTCGCACCGGTCGGCGAGGAGGTCGACCCCGAGGCCCTCATCCGCGACGCTGACACCGCCATGTACCGCGCCAAGGACAACGGTCGGGCCCGCTGCGAGATCTTCGACGAGGCGATGCGGGACCGAGCCTCGCAGCGGCTGTCCGTGCAGGTGGACCTCCAGCTCGCCCTGCAGCGCGGCGAGGTGGTGCCCTGGTACCAGCCCGTCGTGGACATCACGACCGGCCGGGTCATCGGCTGCGAGGCCCTGGCCAGGTGGATGCACCCGACCCGCGGCATCCTGCAGCCCGATGCCTTCATCCCGCACGCGGAGGAGACCGGCGCCATCGTGCCGCTCGGCGCGGCCCTCCTCGTCGAGGCCTGTCGTCAGGTCTCCATCTGGAACGTGGACCGGCCGCTGTCCGCGCCGCTGTCCGTGGCTGTCAACGTGTCGGCGCGCCAGCTCACCTCCCCTGAGCTCGTCGGCATCGTCAGGGACGCGCTGGACGCCACTGGGCTCGAACCCCGGCTGCTCTGCCTCGAGGTGACCGAGAGCGTGGTGATGCAGGACGTCGTCACGAGCGGCCACGTCCTGGGCCAGCTGCGCGACCTCGGGGTCCGGACCGCCGTCGACGACTTCGGCACCGGGTACTCCTCGCTGGCCTATCTGCTCAGCCTGCCGGTCGACGTCCTGAAGATCGACCGGTCGTTCACCAGGGTGCTGGACAGCGACGGACCCGCCGTGGCCATCGTGCGGGCCGTGACCGCCCTCGCCGAAGCCCTCGGGCTCGGTGTGCTCGCCGAGGGTGTGGAGACGTTCGAGCAGCTCGGGCAGCTGGATGCCCTCGGGGTCCAGCAGGGCCAGGGCTTCCTCTGGGGACGACCGGTCAGTCGGGATGACGCCTGGTGGGCCCGGTTCTCGCCCGCGGCCGTCGGGATCCCGCTGCCCCGCCCGGCTACGGTCCCGAGCGGACGGGGCGTGCAGGCATGAGCGCCCTCGCGGCCAGCCAGGCGGCGTCCGCCACCACCGCGACCACCACGCTGGTCCACGTCACCCAGGGCGTCGAGCTGCTGGTCCTCGCGTGCGTACTGGCCGTGCTGGGGCGGCGCTGGGCCGGACAGCGGACGGCAGCGACCGGGTGGGCGCTGTGGATGTTCGGCATCCTGGCCTCCGTCGTGGTCCTCGGGCAGTTCCCCGTGGAGGACGACGGGTCGTTGCTCCGGCACGGCTACACCGTCGTGCTCGTCTGCGTCCTGCTGGTCGTGCCCTACGCCCTGGTCCGGTTCGCTCTCGCCCTGGGCGCAATCGGCAGGCTGCGGCACCGGGTCGCAGCCGCGCTCACCGTGGGCATGGTGGTCGCCACCATCCTGTCCCCTCGCTTCCCGAAGGCCAACGAGGACCGCGGCACCTGGTTCACCATCTACGTCAGCATCATCATCGTCGGGTGGGGCGTGCAATCGGTCCTCGCGGCGGCGGGTCTGTGGGCGACCGGCAACCAGCAGTCGACCGTCGTGCGGCGGCGGATGCGCACACTGGCCGCGGGTGCGGTCGTCGTGACGCTCGCGCTGGTGGCCGCAGGTGGATCCGGCAGCCCGTCGGTGTCCAGCCAGGTCTTCAGCGCCCTCGCGGGCGTCGTCGGCATCGCGCTGCTCGTCCTCGCCTTCGTCGCACCCGCCTGGCTGAGGTCCGCCTGGCGCGCCCAGGACCTCCTCGACCTGGCCGCCGCCGAGCGCGGGCTCATGGTGGCCCTCGACGCGGATCAGGTCGCGGCCACCATCCTTCCCTCGCTACGGCCGCTGTTCGCCGCCATCGAGTGCTACTTCCTCGACGTGCCAGGCCTGTCGAGCGGTGCGCCCACCGGCGACGGGGCCGCCGAGGTCCGCGAAGAGCTGCACGCCGACACATCGGACCGCGTCGTCGTCGTGACCTCGAGGGGCGCCTTCGGCTGCCGCCTTTCCACCGGGTGGCTGGTGGTCGAGGCGGGCACCCTCACGCCGGTCTTCGGACCCGCCGAGCTGCTGCTGCTCGAACGGGTGGGCACCTTCGTCGACCTCGCGCTGCAGCGGTGCCGGCTCTACGCCGAGGAGGCCAAGAGCCGACGGGTCGCCGAGGCGGCGAACGCCGAGCTGCAGACCCTGGTCTACAGCGTCTCGCACGACCTCCGGAACCCCATCATCTCGGTGCTCGGCTACCTCGACGTGCTGCAGCAGGAGCACGCCGCGGAGCTCCACGGCGACGTGGCGCACTACCTCACGCGGATGACCGTCAACGCGCAGTACATGCAGAGCCTCATCCAGGACCTGCTGGAGCTGTCGCGCATCGGTCGCAGCGAGCCCCAGCCTCAAGCGGTTCCCCTCGGAGACCTGGCCGAGTCGGTGGCCGCCGAGGTCCTCACCCTCCACGAGGGATCCTCGATCAGGGTCGAGGGGGACTTCCCGGTGGTCTGGATGAGCGAGGTCCGCGCCCGCCAGCTGCTCACCAACCTGATCGACAACGCCGCGAAGCACGGCTCCGCCGGCTCGACGGTCGTCGTGCGGTGCGCACCAGGACCCGAGGGCCAGGCCGAGCTCACGGTGGCCGACGACGGCCCTGGCATCCCCTCGCACTACCGGGACAAGGCCTTCGAGGTGTTCGAGCGGCTGGACGCCGCCCACACCGACGTCCCGGGGACCGGGATGGGCCTGCCCATCTGCCGCCGCATCGTGGATTCGCTGGGTGGCACCATCACCCTCGACGACCCAGAAGCTTGGACGAAGACGGGGACGACGGTGCGGGTTACCCTCCCGACTGTCGTCGTCACCGGATGGACCACGTCACCCGCCCCCCGCGAGAGAGAGCACGTCACATGACTCCGCCGACCGCCAAGCCCCGCGTCCTGCTGGCAGAGGACAACCTCGACCACGCGTTCTTCACCACACGGGCCTTCCGAGAGGTGCACGGCACCGAGCTCGAGATGGTGACGGTGACCGACGGCGAGCAGCTGCTGGACTACCTGCACCAGCGCGGCGAGTACTCCGACGTGGCGCGTCCGCACCTCATCGTGCTCGACCTCAAGATGCCGAAGAAGGGCGGCCTCGAGGTGCTCGAGGAGCTCTCCCGGGACGACCGGCTGCGGAGCATCCCGGTGGTCGTGCTGAGCTCCTCAGACCGCCCGGAGGACGTCACGCAGAGCTACGCCCGGGGCGCCAACTCCTACGTGACCAAGCCCGCCACGGCGTCCGGGCTGCGCGACGGTGTGAGCGCGCTCGCGCGCTACTGGATGGACCTGGCCACCCTGCCAGAGCCCGCCTAGTCCTCGGGCAGTCCCAGCACGTACGCCGCCTGGCCGAGGTGCTGCAGCTCGTCGGCGAGCACGCTGAGCAGCCGGACCCCCAGCGTCACCGGCGGGTCCCACCGCTCGTCCACGACCCGGTCGAGCTCCGGCTTGCCGGCGAGGGCCTTCAGCGTCTGGGCGTGCACGTCCTCGTGGTAGCCCTGGAGCAGCTCCGGCGTCACGTGCACCTTCGCCACCTCCTCGGCGGACATCCCGTAGCCGGTCTCCCGGGCGGGGAACGGCAGGGCAAACCTGTCGGCCCAGCCGGTGTGCCAGACCTGCTCGAGCTCGAAGGCGTCGGCGACGTGGTCGTCCTGCACCCGCACCAGGTGCCACAGGATCCAGGCGGGGGTGTTGCCGCCGTCCGGCGCCCGGTCGAGGTCAGAGTTGCCGCCGAGCACCGCGCCCATCAGCTCGTGCACCCGCTCGAAGCCGTCGCGCAGCACGTCCCAGGCATCCATGCGCTAGGAGGTACCCCGACTGCGCACCATCGACCCTGGGTACGGTCGCATGATGGTGCAGCCCGAGATCGACGTCTTTGTCGTCAACTACCTGACCCCTGAGCTGGCGGCGGTGGCCGTCGACAAGGTCTGCGGGCCTGGCGTGCAGGTGCAGGTCTACGACAACAGCGGGGACTACGTCGCAGGTGCGGGCGAGGCCGACGTCCACACCCCGGCCCAGAACGACTACTTCGCGCATGGGAACAACTTCTGGTGGGCGCGCACCAGCGCGCCCTACGTGCTGCTGCTGAACCCCGACGTCGAGCTCTCGTACGCCGACCTGTTGCGGCTCCGGCTGATCCTCGACGAGCGGCCGGAGCTGTGGGGTGTGGCGCCGCGGCTCGTCTATCCGGATGGGCGCCAGCAGAACTACCTTCAGCGGCTCCCGACGCCGGCCGCCGCCCTCGCGGACAGGTTCGCCCCGGCGCGCCGGATCTTCCGACGGGCCTACGCCGACTTCTTCTGCGCCGGCCTGGACCTCGGCCAGGAGCAGGTCGCCGAGCAGCCCCCTGCTGCCTGCCTGCTGCTGCGACGATCCGCGGTCGGGGAGCACCTGTTCGACGAGGCCTACCGGCTGTACTTCAACGACACCGACCTCGCGCGGCGGCTCAACCGCAACGGGCACTGCCTCTACACACCGGCCATCACCGCGGTGCACCACAAGTCGGCGTCGCTCGATCGCGCCGACGCCGCTCGTCCGTACACCGTCGTCCGCGAGTACGACCGCAGCTTCGCCCGCTACGCACGCCAGCAGGGGACGCCGGCTTGGCTGGCGCTGTCCGTGCTGTTCCGGCTCCGGGCGGCCATGGGCTCGGTGCTGGTCGCCGTCAACTCCTCTTGATCCTCAGGCCCTGTCGGGACAGGGACGTCCCACGCGTCCTTGGATCAGCACCTACCGAGCAGCACGCGGGCGATGCCCAGCACCCGCTCGTCGACGTACCCGTCTTCCTCCCAGGTCCACGCGGCTGACAGCACAGCACGGACGAAGCCCCAGCGGCGCAGCCGGTCGCGGTCGAGCCCGAGCACGGCCACCAGCACGTCGAGGCGGCGCTCGATGAGGTGCGCCACGTCGAGCCCCAGCGGGTTGAAGAACAGCGGCCCGGCGTCGTAGGCCGGCTCACCTACCAGGCCGTGCGGGTCGATGGCGACCCACCCGTGCGGCCCGCGCAGCAGGTTGCCGTGGTGCAGGTCGCCGTGCAGCACGACGGGCTCCGGGGCGGTGTCCAGCAGCCGCTCGAGGACGGCCCGCGCCTCCTCGGCCAGCGGCAGGTCGTGGTCGAACAGCGCCCGCGCCTCCCGCCGTACGTCGGGAAGGCCGCAGGTCTGAGGCACCGGCCGCCACATGGACTGCATGGCCAGCGCCAGCTCCGCGGTGGCGACGTCGTCGTCGTAGTCCGCGATCGACTCCCCTGGGAGCACGCGCTCGAGCAGGAGACCCTCCGGCGTCGTCCGGACGACCTTGACGATCGGTGGGCCAAGCTGGCCGAGCGCCTCGACCTCCCGAGGACCGGCCTGCTTGAGGAAGGTCCTAGACACTCTCCGGGTAGCGGCTGTAGGTCGGGAAGTTGCCGTAGAGCTGCTCGTTCTCCGGACCCTCGGTGACCGCGTGCACGAGCAGGTCCCCACCGACGAAGGCACCCTTCCAGGAGGCACCCTTCCCGCCGAAGACCTCCTCGCGGTCACCACGGCTGCGCGGCTTGTTGATGCCGACCTTGAAGGCCTGCAGCTGCTCGCCGATGCGCGCGCCGAAGTCCGCATCGTCGGTCGCCACCGAGCCGACGAGCGCGCCGTTGGAGGCGTTCATGGCGGCGAGCAGCTCGTTCTCGGTGTCGACGATGATCACGCTGTCGAGCGGGCCGAAGGGCTCGGCGTGGTGCAGCGCCCAGTTCGTCGGCGGCGCCAGCACGGACGCGGGCGCCACGTAGGCGCTGGTGTCCTGGCCGTCGAGGAAGCGGCCGTCCTCGAGCGACCCGCGGTAGAGCGGGACGGCGCCGCCGTTGACGGCGTTCTCGTAGTGCTCACGGAGCTCGGCGGCCTTGGTGGCGTGGATGACCGGGCCGAAGTCGAGCTCGGGCAGCGGGTCGAACGACGTCTCGACCGCCAGCGGGTGGCCGAACCGTAGCGACTGCACCACCGGCAGGTACATCTCCAGGAACTCCGGGAAGAGCTCGCGCTGCACGACGTACCGCGGGTAGGCGGTGCAGCGCTGCTTGGCGTACTCGAAGCCCTTCTTCAGGTGTGCAGCGAGCTCGTCCCACTTGCTGTAGCCCCAGATGCCCCAGGTGTTGAGACCCTCCTGCTCGAGGAAGTGCCGCTTGCCGGTGTCGGCCAGGGTCGTGGCGGCCTTGCGGCCGTTGGCGCGACCGCCGACGAAGGCGAGGGCACCGATCTCCGGGGCGCTGATGAGCGCGTTGCCCAGCGCCGACCCGACACCGGAGAGCAGCGTCACGGGCAGTCCCTGACGCCGCATGATGGCGTGCGCCAGCGTGAGCGTGTGGAAGCCGCCCTGCGACGGCGTCTTCGCGACCACGGCGTTGCCGGCGAGCGCCTGCACCAGCTCGGCGTGAACCTGCACCGACATCGGGTAGTTCCACGACGCGATGTTGCTGACTGGGCCGGGCAGCGGCTGCCGACCGGCGATCTGGCGCTCGATCTCCTCGAGGTACCAGTCGACGCCGTCCAGCGCGCGGTCGACGTCCGCGCACGCCAGCCGCCACGGCTTGCCGATCTCCCAGACCAGCAGCAGCGCGAGGGTCTCGCGGTGCTCCCGCATCTCGTCGACGGCGGCCTTGACCCGGCTCTTGCGCTCGTCGAGGTCGACCGCTCCCCAGGCCTTGTGCTCGTCGGCCGCCTGCGCGACCGCGGCGACGGTGTCGTCGTGCCCGATCCGCGGCGGCCCCTGGATGACGGACCCGTCCACGGGGGTGACGTGCTCGCCGGGGTCGCCGATCCGCTGCCACTCGCCACCGATCAGGTTCAGGATGCGGTCGGCGTCGAACGCCTCCGGCGCGATGGCGCGGGCACGGCTGTACGTGTCGTCCCAGGAGGTACCGGGCTTGAGGGACAGCGTCACGGGGGGCTCCTCGGCGGTTGCGCTGGCGTTGCACCGGCGACGGCACCGGAAGTCGAAGGGTGACTGACGTCGTACCCCGGAATCAAGTCGAGGGTCACGTGACGAACAGCACTCGGGACGCTCATCCCATGATCTGAGACGCCAACCCCGGGATGAATGGATACTGCGCACCTGTTTTCGGGCTCGGAACAGAAGCGCAGTATCCATTCATGGGGTCAGAACAGGACGCTGGCGAAGGTGGCGACCTGGGCGAAACCGACCTTCTCGTAGGCACGGCGGGCCGCCACGTTGAAGTCGTTGACGTAGAGCGACACCACCGGCGCGATCGAGCGCCGCGCCTGCTCGACGACGGCTGCCGTACCGGCCGTGCCCAGCCCACGGCCGCGCTGCTTCGGGTCGACCCACACCCCCTGCACCTGGCACACCCCTGCCGTCGTGGCCCCGACCTCGGCCTTGAAGACGACCCGGCCGTCGTCGAACCGCGCCCAGGCCCGGTTGAGGGCGATGAGCTCCTCGACCCGGGCGCGGTAGAGGGAGCCGCCGTCGCCGGCCATCGGTGACACCCCGACCTCCTCGGTGAACATGGCCACGCAGGCCGGCAGCAGCAGGTCCAGCTCCGACGGCTGCACCAGCCGCACGCGTGGGTCCGGCTCGACGGAGGGCTCGTCGTCGATGGCCATGACCGGCTGCCGGCCGCGCACGTCGCGGGCCCAGCCCCAGTGCGGCTGCAGCAGCTGCCACAGCTCCTCGACGGCCGGGGCCGGGCCGACGATGGAGGAGCAGCGCCGGCCCTGCCGGCGGGCCCGCTCGGCAAAGGCCCGCACCGCCTCGGTGTGCGCCTGCACGGGCACGAGGTTGGCGCCGGAGTAGCAGAGCGCCTCGAGCCGGCCCCGCTCGCCGTAGCCCCAGACCTCCGCGCCGAGCCGCCACGGGTCCAGGCCGCCGATGTCGAGGCGGGAGGCGACGAAGACGTCGCTGATCGGGTCGCGCAGGAGGACTGCGCGCGCCTCGTCCAGGTCGCGCGCGTCGAGGACCCGGGTCGCCGACGTCCTCAACACGGTGCGGAGCCTATGTGGAGACGGTCGCTTCGCCGGCAGGCCCGGAGTAGGACTCGGCGAGTCGCAGGGCCTCCTCGATCAGCGTCTCGACGATCTGCGCCTCGGGCACCGTCTTGATGACCTCGCCCTTGACGAAGATCTGGCCCTTGCCGTTGCCGGACGCCACCCCGAGGTCGGCCTCCCGAGCCTCGCCCGGTCCGTTGACCACGCAGCCCATGACGGCGACCCGGAGCGGCACGTCGATCCCCTCGAGGCCGGCGGTCACCTGCTCGGCGAGGGTGTAGACGTCGACCTGCGCGCGGCCGCACGACGGGCAGCTGACGATCTCCAGGCCGCGCTGCCGGAGGTTGAGCGACTCCAGGATCTGCAGCCCGACCTTCACCTCCTCCACGGGAGGCGCCGACAACGACACCCGGATGGTGTCGCCGATCCCCTGCGAGAGCAGCGCACCGAACGCGACGGCCGACTTGATGGTCCCCTGGAAGGCCGGACCGGCCTCGGTGACGCCCAGGTGCAGCGGGTAGTCGCACGCCTCGGCGAGCTGCCGGTAGGCCTCGACCATCACCACCGGGTCGTTGTGCTTGACCGAGATCTTGATGTCGTTGAAGCCGTGCTCCTCGAACAGCGAGCACTCCCAGAGCGCGGACTCGACCAGCGCCTCCGGCGTGGCCTTCCCGTGCTTGGTGAGGATCCGCTTGTCGAGGGAGCCGGCGTTGACGCCGATGCGGATCGGGATGCCAGCGCTCTTCGCGGCCCTGGCCACGTCACCGACGTTGCCGTCGAACTCCTTGATGTTGCCAGGGTTGACCCGCACCGCGGCGCAGCCGGCCTCGATGGCGGCGAAGACGTACTCGAGCTGGAAGTGGATGTCGGCGATCACCGGGATCTGGCTGTGCTCGGCGATCTCGCGCAGCGCCTCGGCGTCCTTCTTCGTCGGGCAGGCGACCCGGACGATCTGGCAGCCCGAGGCCGTGAGCGCGGCGATCTGCTGCAGCGTCTCGTTGACCTCGTACGTCTTGGTCGTCGTCATCGACTGCACGCTGATGGGCGCGTCGCCGCCGACCAGGACACCGCCCACGTCGAGCTGGCGGCTCTTCCGGCGCTCCGCCAGCCTGCGAGGAACCTCGGGCATCCCGAGCGAGATAGTCACTAGCCACCCAGCTTGATCGGGTTGACGATGTCGGCGCCCAGCACCCAGACGGTGAAGCCGATGAAGACGGCGACGACGGCGAACGTCAGCGGCATGAGCTTGTTGTAGTCGACGCGGACGACCTCGCCGACGTACCCGCGCGCCCGCTTGATCCGGTCCCGCACCGCCTCGAAGAACACGACCGCGATGTGCCCGCCGTCGAGCGGCAGCAGCGGCAGCAGGTTGAAGATGCCGACGAAGAGGTTCAAGGACGCGACGAGGAACAGGAAGCCCAGCGCGGTGTACTTGAACGGCACCGGCGCCGCGAACACCTCGCCGCTGATCCGGCTGGCGCCGTAGATCCCGATGAAGCCCGACGGGTCGCGGTTCGGGCCGTAGATGCCCCCGATGGTGCCGAGCTTGTGCACCAGCGTGTCGTAGGTGCCCTTCACCATCGTGCCGATCTGCTTCGGCGTCTCGGCGAAAGCACCGACGAACCCGACATCCCGGATCACGCTGGTGTCCTGGCCGATCCCGATGGTGCCGACGTCGACCTGCTGCGCCTTGTCGTCGAGGGAGGGACGGCTGGTGGTGACGGGCGTGACCGTCAGCGCCTGCTGGGTCCCGTGCCGCAGCACCGTGACGTGCAGCGCCTTGCCGGCGTTCGCCCGCACGATCTTCGCGAAGGCGAGGTACGTCGTCACCTTGGTGCCGTCGACTGACAGGACGCGATCGCCGGCCTGGAAGCCGGCCGCCTTCGCCCGGCCGGGCACGGTGTTGGCAGGGCAGGTGCCGTTGGCGTTCGGGGTGGCGTCGAGGTGGGAGTTCGGGTTGTCGATCTCGGCCGCCGTGATGCTGGTGAACAGGCAGTCGCTCGAGCGGGTCAGGACCGGGGCGTTCTGGTCCGGGACGCCGATCGCGGCGACCGCGGCGAAGACGAGGATGAAGCAGATGATGAAGTGCATCGTCGACCCGGCCACCAGCACGACGAACTTCGACAGCGGCTTGTGCCTGAAGAAGGCGCGGCTCTCGTCGCCCGGAGCCACCTCCTCCAGCGGCGTCATGCCGATGATCTTCACGTAGCCGCCGAGCGGGATCGCCTTCAGCCCGTACTCGGTCTCGCCGCGCTGCCGCGACCACACCGTCGGCCCGAAGCCCGCGAAGAACTGCGTCGCCTTCATGCCGTAGTGCCGCGCGGTGAGGAAGTGGCCGGCCTCGTGCAGCGTGACCGAGATCAGCAGCGCGGCGACGAAGGCGAGGATGCCCAGCAGTTGCACGAGCTCAGTCTCCTACGGTCAGCTCAGCGGCGCGCGTCCGCGCCCATGTCTCAGTGTCCAACACATCGACAAGGGCGGGGCGTTCCCTGAAGGGGTGCTCGGCCACGACCTGCGCGACCAGGTCGGTGATCGCGGCGAACGGCAGCCGGCCGTCCCGGAAGGCCGTGACGCACACCTCGTTGGCAGCGTTGAGCGCTGCAGGGGCGGTCCCTCCCGTCGTACCGGCCTGGCGGCACAGCTCCACCGCAGGGAAGACCGCGCTGTCGAGCGGCTCGAAGGTCCAGCTCTGCGCGTGGGTCCAGTCGAGCGGCGGCGCGGCGGCCGGCACCCGGTTCGGCCAGCCCAGCGCAAGAGCTATCGGAAGCCGCATGTCGGGCGGACTGGCCTGTGCGAGCGTCGACCCGTCGACGAACTCCACCATCGAGTGCACGACCGACTGCGGGTGCACGACGACGTCGATCCGGTCGTACGGGACGTCGAACAGCAGGTGCGCCTCGATGAGCTCCAGGCCCTTGTTCATGAGCGTGGCGCTGTTGATCGTGATCACCGGGCCCATGTCCCAGGTCGGGTGCGCCATCGCCTCCTCGTAGGTGACGCCGCTCAGGTCCTGGCGCCCGCGGAACGGCCCGCCGGAGGCGGTCAGCACGAGCTTGGCGACCTCCGCGGCGGTGCCTCCCCGCAGGCACTGCGCGAGCGCGGAGTGCTCGCTGTCGACGGGGGTGATCCGGGAGAGGTACGGCGTGACAAGCGGCCCTCCCGCGATGAGGCTCTCCTTGTTCGCCAGTGCCAGGGTGCGACCGGCCTCCAGCGCCGCCAGCGTGGGCGCGAGCCCCACCGAGCCGGTCATGGCGTTGAGGACGACGTCGCACGGCCAGGCCGCGAGCTCGGTCAGCGCGTCCGGACCCGCCAGGACCTTCGGGATCGAGTAGTCGCCGGCGCTGTACCCCCGAGCCTGGGCGGCGGCGTAGAAGGCGAGCTGCAGGTCCTGGGCCGCCGTCGCGCGCGCCACCGCGACGACCTCGACGCCGAGCTCGAGCGCCTGCTCGGCGAGCTGGTCGACCCGGCCGCCGCCGGCCCCGAGGCCGACCACGCGGAAGCGGTCCGGGTTGGCGCGCACCACGTCGAGGGCCTGCGTGCCGACCGACCCGGTCGACCCGAGCAGCACGACGTCACGGGGCATGTGCCTATTGTGCTGCACCTGACCCCTGGAGGACCTGTGCTCGTCGTCATCGCCATCCTGGAGGGCAAGCCCGAGCGGCGCGCCGACCTCGCCGCCGCGCTGGCCAAGGCCGCCGAGAACAGCCGCGGCGACGCCGGCTGCCTGTCCTACTCGTTCGCGCAGGACCTCGAGGACCCGGACCGGTTCCTGTCCGTCGAGACCTGGGAGGACAAGGCGTCCCTCGACGCGCACTTCGCCCAGCCGCACCTGGCCGAGCTGTTCGGGGTCCTCGGCGACGCGCTGGCCGCGCCGGCCGACATCAAGACCTACGAGACGTCCGGCCCAGTCTGACGTTCCTCCACCCCCCCAGTTGCCCCGCGGGCGG
>JAOPVZ010000166.1 GCA_025965935.1 Frankiales bacterium
GACCTGCTGTCTCGGGCGCGGTCGTGGCGGTCATGCGAAGCTCCAGTGCAGGTTGCGTCGAGGGTGGTACGACGGGGCTTGAAGGATGCGCTCAGCCATGGGTGACCTCGTGCGCACCGGTCATCGCCGCGACCAGCTCGCTGGGGGTGTAGTCGCCCCGGGTGAACTCCGCGACCTTGGCACCGAGCCGCATGACAACGACTCGGTCCGCGACCTGCTGGACGTCCTTGAGGTCGTGTGAGATCACGAGCACCCCGCGATGCTGCTCACGAAGCCGGCCGATCAGGTCGAGCACCTCAGCTCGCTGTGAGACCCCGAGCGCCGCGGTGGGCTCGTCGAGGATGACCAGCTTCGGATCCGAGATGAGGGCACGACAGATGGCGATCCCCTGGCGCTGTCCTCCCGACAGTCCCCCGACTGGTGTGCTGAGCGAGCGGATCTTGACCGAGAGGCCTTCCAGTACTCGGCGAGCCTCTGTCTCCATCTGGTGCCTGTTGAGCGGTCGACCCAGCCAACGTCCGCCGGCGATCTCCTGGCCGAGGAACAGGTTGCGGACAGCGTCGAGGTTGTCGCACAGGGAGAGGTCCTGGTACACGGTGTGAATGCCGTTCGCGGCTGCCGTCCGCGGGCTGTCGAGGCGCACGTGTGCGCCGTCGATGTGCACCTCCCCGGTGTCGGGGTGCTCGACGCCGGAGATGACCTTCACGAGGGTGGTCTTGCCGGCGCCGTTGTCACCGACCAGCGCGACGACCTCGCCCAGGTTGAGCATGAGGTCGACGTCGTGGAGCGCTCGCACACCACCGAAGTACTTCGAGACCTGCCGCAGCTCGAGCAGCGCTTGACCGGGCTGCTCGGCACTCGGACGGGAGGACCCGGCGAGGTGACCGGGGGACTCTGGCATCGGCTTCTCCTTCGTTGGTGGTGGGGGTGACCGCCGGCAGGGCGGTCACCCCCCTCAATCAGGCGTGGGCCGGCTAGCCGACCTTGGCTTTGCACGTCGCGGTGGATGCCGCCACGCCCGTGCAGATCTGCTTCCAGGTGAAGATCCCGAGGTCGACGGCCTTCTGCACGGCCGTTCCCGGGTCCACGCCCTTCTCGAGGTGGATGAGCGTCGACGGCAGCTTGGCGGTGGGGACCGCCACCGAACCGTTGTTGACCGAGTCCTTGACCAGGTCCGACGGAGGCTGCTGCTTGTTGATCGCGGCCAGCGTGATCCTGGCCGCGGCGTCGGCCTCCACCGAGAAGGCCTTCAGCACGTCGTCCTGCTGGTCACCGGTGAGCATGTACTGGAGCCCGGTGAGCTCCGGGTTCTGGCCACCGTAGACGGGAATGTGGACGTTCTTGCCCTTGAGCGCCGCGATCGTGCCGGCGGTGATGCCGTCGTAGAAGCCGAGGAACGCGCCGACCTTGTTCTGGGTCTTGGTCAGGCACTGCTCTGTGGCGGTCTGGGCCGCGTCGGGCGCCCAGTCCTTGACGTAGTCCTGGCACACCACGTTGATGGAGCCGTCCTTGATGAGGGGGTCCAGGACCTGGTTCTGACCGGCAAGCATGTCGGTGGTGTAGACGTCACCCTTGTTGCCGAAGAGGCGAGCGACCTTCACCGGCGTGCTACCGAGCACTCCCGACTTCACCTGGGCGGCGAAGTACGTGGCCTGCTGCTCCCCGACCGACTTCGGATCGAAGACGACCTGCGCGTACATGGCTCCCTTGATGGGCGGGTTCTCGTAACCGATGACCGGGACCTTCGCCTGCGCGGCCGCCTGCAGGAGGCCGGCGCTGGTGTTCGGGTCCGCTGCGACGACCACGAGCGCCTTCGCACCCGCCGCGATAGCGGAGTTCGCCTGGGACAGCTGGGTGTCGGAGCTGCCCGCAGCGTTGACGAACTTCACCTCGATCGAGGAGTCCAGCTTCTCCAGCGCCTTCTTGAAGTCCGGACCGTCCTGCTGGATGTACCGGGTGGGGGTCGTGTTCGGCGCCATGAAATAGACGAGCTTCTTGGCCGAGGAGTTGGACGACGAGCCGCCTCCTCCGCATCCCGACACGAGCAAGGTGAGACCGGACAGGGCCGCCACCAGGAAAACTGGCGACTTCGACCACGTAGTTGTGAGTTGCATGAACATCTCCTTCTCCGACGCACCGGTGCCGGATGACACAGGTGGAGACTGAGCACTGGGAGATCCAGCAACTCGTCCCTTTGGTGACTGGGACCGGGTTCTCTCGACGAGAGACCCGCCACTTCGGCCCTGTACGCGCGCAGCCGTCCCGAGTGGACTCCTTCGAGGCGAAGGTGAGGGCGGTCAGGAGCCGCGGACACCCGCTTGGTCAGCCGTGATCTGCAGAGCCAGGTACTTGGCGTAGATCCGGACCCAGGCCAGGGGTCCACCCATGAACCACAGTCCCGGCTGGCCGGTTCGCCTCCAGAGGCCACCCAGCTCGCCGTCGGGGTTGACTCCGAGGACCGGCTGACACCTGTCCGCGACTGCGTCGCCGAACAGTCGTCGAGCCGTCTCGCGCATGTTGGAGTAGCCCGTGGCGAGAACCACGACATCGGCATCCAGCGCCGTCCCGTCCTGCAGGCGGACGCCCGTAGGGGTGAACTCGGCAACCCCGGACCCCTGGGCGAGCGCGATCTTGCGGTCGGCGATCAGCTGCGACGCACCGACGTCGATGTAGTAGCCGCCGCCGTTGCGCAAGGCGTAACCCATCAGCCCGGTTCCGCCGGGCCCGTCGTTCATCTGGAAGCCGACGGCGTCGAGCGCCTGGAGCAGGTCCGCGTCCATCTTGGCGATCGCCTTCGTCTGCTCCACCGCGAGGTCAAGGACCAACGGCCACGGATAGGCGCTGCTGAGCAGGTCGGCGTACTCGGTCGGCGGGCCCTCCTCGTGGAACAGCGCTCCGAAGATCGTCGGGATCCCGTGCTCCTGGCTCATGATGTACGTCGAGGAACGCTGCACCATCGTCACCGCGGCACCCGACTCGTACAGCTCCTGGGCGATGTCATGGCCGCTGTTGCACGCGCCGACGACGACGGCTTTCTTGCCGGCCCAGTCACTGCCCGAGCTGTGTCCGCTCGAGTGGTAGACGGTGCCCGTGAAGCTGTCCCTGCCAGGGAAGTCCGGAATGTTGGGCTCCCCCGCGGCACCCGTCGAGAGGATCACGTCCTTGGGCCGAATCTCCCGCTCACCGTCGGCGGTCCGCACTCGCAGCGTCCACCTGCCGGAGGTCTCGTCGTACTCGCTCGAGATGAGGTGGGTCGAGGTCCAGACGTTGAGCTCCATGGCGGCCGCGTAGAACTCGAACCAGTCGGCGATCTTGTCCTTGGCCGAGTAGATGGGCCACGACTGCGGGAACGGCAGGTACGGGAGATGGTCGGCCCACACCGGATCGTGCAGCACCAGGGAGTGGTAGCGCTTGCGCCAACCGTCACCGACTCTTTCGCTCTTCTCGATGATGAGCGTGTCGACCCCCATCAGGCCGAGGTTCGCCGCGACAGCGAGGCCGCCCTGTCCCGCGCCGATCACCACCACGTCCGGTTCGGAGGTCTCGAAGGCCGCCTGCTGGCGCCGTCGATCCGCCCAGTTCTCCTGGGTTGACGCCCCCGGGAGATGACGCGGGCCGACCGGGCGCCGAGCACCCAGCGCGCGCTCGTGACCCTTGACGTCCTCCATGCCGGTCATGACGCTCCAGGCCCGCCACTCACCGTCGACCGACCTGAGCCGTGCGACGCCGCGGCCGACGGCGAGGGCGGTCTCGAAGGTGAAGAAGCCCTCCACCCACGGTTCACCCGTCTCCGGGGCCTGAAGACTGGGGGCGTACTCGGTCACCATGGACACGGCCCCGACGGCCGCTTGCTGCAGGTGCTTCGTCAGCATCGCAGCCACCTCGTCGGGACCCCGGAACGTGCCCAGGTCCCAGGTCAGTGCCAGGAGGTCCCGCCACCAGCAGTCGTCGGTGACCAGCCGAGTGACGCCCTGGACGTCCGCTGACTCCATCGCGGCGGCGAAGTCGGCCAGCCAGGTGGAGAACACCTCCACGGCATCGGCGTGCGCCTCGTCGACCGCAGCCGTCAAGGTCATCCCGTACCTCCATGTGTTCCGAGCTCACACGAGCGCCGAACGACCGAGCGCTCGCTCGGTCGTCGCCAGTGTGACACAGGTCTCGTGAAACCAAAGCGATTCGGAGCAGAAATTTTGGGGCGGTGTCGGCAAGGGCTTCGATCAGGTGCCGACGTAGGCAGCGAGGTGCTCGCCGGTGAGGGTGGAGCGGGCGGCGACGAGGTCCGCCGGCGTGCCCTCGAAGACGATCCGGCCGCCGTCGTGGCCGGCGCCGGGGCCGAGGTCGATGATCCAGTCGGCGTGCGCCATGACCGCCTGATGGTGCTCGACGACGATGACCGACTTGCCGGAGTCGACGAGCCGGTCGAGCAGGCCGAGCAGCTGCTCGACGTCCGCGAGGTGCAGGCCGGCGGTCGGCTCGTCGAGGACGTAGACACCGCCCTTCTCGCCCATGTGGGTGGCCAGCTTCAGCCGCTGGCGCTCGCCACCGGACAGCGTCGTGAGCGGCTGGCCCAGGCTGAGATAGCCCAGCCCGACGTCGGCGAGCCGCTCGAGCACGGCTTGGGCTGCCGGGGTCTTCGCCGGGCCGGCGCTGAAGAACTCCGTCGCCTCGGTCACCGACATCGCGAACACCTCGCTGATGTCCTTGCCGCCGAGCAGGTAGGTGAGCACCCCGGCCTGGAACCGCTTCCCCTCGCACTCCTCGCACACCGTCGCGACGCCGGCCATCATCGCCAGGTCGGTGTAGATGACGCCGGCGCCGTTGCAGGCCGGGCAGGCGCCCTCGGAGTTGGCGCTGAAGAGGGCCGGCTTGACGCCGCTCTCCTTCGCGAAGGCCTTGCGGATCGGCTCCAGAAGACCCGTGTACGTCGCCGGGTTGCTGCGCCGCGAACCGCGAATCGGCGTCTGGTCGACCGATAC
>JAOPVZ010000174.1 GCA_025965935.1 Frankiales bacterium
TCAGGTAGTCCCGCATGTCCGGGTTGTCCTCGACCACGAGGACGCGCGGGCGGTCGCCGGTCACGACCGGCTGGCCGTCGCTGCGGGCACGCAGCCAGCGGTCGGCCTCTGCCAGGTAGCCGATGCCGGTGCGCTCGACGTCGACGTGCGTGCTGTCCGCCTCGACGACCTGCTCGGCCGGCAGGTGGTCCCGACCAGTCCGCAGCCGCACGCAGAACGTGCTGCCCGCGCCGAGCGAGCTGTCGACCGCGGCGGCACCCCCGTGCAGCTGGGCGAGCTCGGCGACCAGCGCCAGGCCGATGCCGGATCCCTCGTAGGTCCTGGACCGGGCACCCTCGACCCGCTGGAAGCGCTCGAACAGCGAGCCCTGCTGCTCCGACGGGATGCCAGTGCCGGTGTCACTGACCCGCAGGACGACGCCGTCCCCATCAGGTTCGAGAGCGACGGTGATGCCGCCCTCGAAGGTGAACTTCAAGGCGTTCGACAGCAGGTTGAGGACGATCTTCGCCCACATCTCCTTGTCGACCCAGACCGGTTCGGCGAGCGGCGGGCAGTCCACGGTGAGCGTCAGGTCCACCCGACGGACGGCCGGTTCGAAGAAGCGGCACAGCTCGGCCGTGTACGAGGAGAGGTCGACCGGTTCGAACCGGCCGACCGCGCTCCCGGCCTCCAGCCGGGACAGGTCGAGCAACGTGTTGACGAGTCGCAGCAGCCGCTGCGCGTTGCGGTCGATGACCTCCATCCGGCCCCGTTGCACGGCATTGAGCGCCCAGGCGCTGGTGTCGGCGAGGGCATCCTCCGCCGGTCCGAGCAGTAGCGTCAGCGGAGTTCGCAGCTCGTGGCTGACGTTCATGAACAACGCGGTCTTGGCCCGATCGAGCTCGGCCAGCCGCTCGGCCCGCTGCCGCTCCGCGTCGTACGCCCGTGCGCTGGCGACCGCTGCAGCGATCTGGCCGGCCACCAGGCCGACAAAGCCCTCGTAGGCCGCGTCGAACTGGCGGTGCCGGTTGAGCCCCGCCACGAGGAACCCGAGCGGCGCGACGTCGAGCTGCTGGCGGAGCGGGACGACGACCGCGCGCACCGGCGGCTGCTCCCACGCCCCGGTCGGCAGGCCACCGGGGAGGTCGTCGACGACAACGGTGCGGCCGGTCGCGACTTCAGCGACGGGCCAGGTGGCCGGGTCGGTGGCGGCGTGGTCCGGCTTCATGCCCGCTGTGCACCGGAGGGCGGCTGCACCGTCCGCCTCGAACGCGTAGATGAGGGCGAACGGCAGCGACCAGGGGTTCTCCTCCAGCGCCGTGCAGGCCGCGCCGATGACGTCCTGCTCCGTGCGCTCGGAGGCGACCGCCGCCCCGAGGCCGGACAGCGTCGCCATCCGACGGGTGCTGATCACCCGGTCGGTGTCCTCGGTGACGACGCAGAGCGTCCCGTGCACGTCGCCGTCGTCGCCGCGCAGTGGGCTGTAGCTGAAGGTGTGGTAGGTCTCCTCGGGGTAGCCGTTGCGCTCGAGGAGCAGCAGCAGGGCCTCGTCCCAGGTCGCTTCGCCGGAGGACATGACGTGCGCGATGCGCGGCCCGATGTCCGGCCAGACCTCTGCCCACACCTCGCGGGTCGGGCGGCCGAGCGCCCAGGGGTACTTCTTGCCGAGCGTGTCGGCCCGGTACGCGTCGTTGCAGAAGAAGGTGAGGTCTGGCCCCCAGCACATCCACATCGAGAAGCGGCTGGTCAGCACGATCCGGACGGCGCTGCGCAAGGACTCCGGCCAGCCCTCCGGCGTACCGAGTGAGGTGGCTCCCCAGTCGACTCCGGCCAGGTCACGGCCGGCCTGCCCTCCGCCCTCGAAGGGACTCGTCCCCCCTGTCTCCATGTGGCGATCTTGCCCACGGCAGTGCTGCCCAACCCGGTTGCCCGATCTGGTGATCTTGGAGCCCGCGCCGGAGTAGCCTTCCAGCAGCGTCGGCCTTGAGGCTTGCAGGGCTGGCGCGTACCTCAGCTGAGGACCGCACTCCTTGACACCTGTCGCTCATCCCGGCACCGCGCGAGTGGTGGGTGGGTGACGACCGACGGTTTCAACGACGCCGTCGCCGCGGTCACCAGGTTCCTGGTGGCCGACGCGCCGCTCGGTGACACCTTGGCGCGCATCGCCCGGCTCGCGACGGACGCCGTCGGCCCGGCCGTCGCGCTCGGCCTGACGCTCTACGACGACCGGGGACAGCCGAGCACCCAGGTCTTCACCGACGACGTCTCCCCGCTCGTCGACCAGGGGCAGTACGACGACGGCGAGGGCCCCAGCCTGCTGGCCCACCGCACCGGTGAGGTGGTGCTCGTGCCGGACCTCACGAGCGTGACGGACCGCTGGCCGAGCTTCGCCCGGCTCGCCCTGGACAACGGGCTGAGCAGCACGCTGTCGGTCCCCCTCGTCGCGAACCAGGTGAAGGTGGGCGTGATGACGATGTACGCGAGCCGCGGCCGGTCCTTCACCGAGCAGGACGCCCAGGACGTGTCGCGGTTCGCGGTTCAAGCCGCGATCGTGCTCGCGAACACCCGGTCCTACTGGACCACGCACGACCTCACGGTGGGCTTGCAGGCGGCCCTCGACTCGCGGGCGATGATCGACATGGCCAAGGGCAAGCTCATGGCGCTGAACGACATCTCTCCGGACGAGGCGTTCGCCCTGCTCGTCCGGGCTTCGCAGCGGGAGAACATCAAGGTGCGCGACATCGCCCGCCGCATCGTGGAGGGCTCGCGCGACGAGGCGGAGGGCGCACCGGCACCGTGACGTAGCGGTCCGCGTGGCGCGCGTGCGTCCGTGGCGCGCCGCAGGGCACAGTCATGTTCATGACAGCTCCCGGTGCGCCCGTCCCTGTGCGCACGATCCTCGCCACCATCGGCTTCGTCCTGCTCACCTGGATCGCCGTGCTCACGGTCATGAAGATCGAGCGGGTCATCGTGTGGCTGGTCGTGTCGCTGTTCCTCGCCACTGCGCTGTGGCCGCTCGTCGACGTGACGCAGCGCCGCGGTCGGATGCCCCGCTCGATGGCGGTGCTGGCCGTGTTCATCCTGGGCGGCCTGCTGCTGGCGGCCGTCATCGCGCTGCTGGTCGCCCCGATCGTCACGCAGGGCAAGGACTTCGCCGACCAGCTGCCCACGTACGTCGACCAGGCCAAGCACGGCAAGGGACCGGTCGGCGACCTGGTGCAGCGCTTCCACATCGACACCTACGTCGCCCAGCACAAGGAGCAGCTGAAGGACCAGGCGCTCGGCCTCGGCACGAGCGCGACCCACGTGCTGGGCGTCATCGCCAGCACCCTCACCGCCATCCTGAGCATCGTCGTGATGACCTTCCTCATCCTGCTCGAGGGTCCCCGGCTGCTCGACAGCGCGCTCGGCACCCTCAACGACGACCGCCGCGAGCGGGTCGAGCGGGTCGGCCGCGACTGCGCCCGGTCCGTCACCGGCTACATGGCCGGCAACCTGGTCATCTCGGTGATCTGCGGCACCCTGACCTACGTCACGCTGGTCCTCACCGGTGTCCCCTACGCCGGCGTGATCGCGGTCTTCGTCGCCATCGCCGACCTCGTGCCCCTCATCGGCGCGACGATCGGCGCCATCCTCGGCGTCGGGGTGGCCTTCCTGCACTCGGTGCCGGCGGGCATCATCGCGATCATCTTCTTCGTCGTCTACCAGCAGGTGGAGAACCACCTGCTGCAGCCCGTGGTGCTCTCCCGGACCGTGAAGATTAACCCGCTCGTCGTGCTGGTCAGCATCCTGGTCGGCGTCGAGCTCGCCGGCATCCTGGGTGCGCTGCTCGCCATCCCGGTGGCCGGCATCGTGCAGGTGGTCCTTCGGGACGTGCTCAACACCCGGCGCAGCACCCGTCAGGGCGTGCGCAACGTGTCCTCCAAGGCTTCCAGACCGGTGTAGCGCGGCACCCAGCCGAGCTCGGTCTTGGCGCGTGCGGTGTCCATGACCGCTGGTGCGCTGAGGGCCTCCACCCACTCCAGGTACGACGGAAGCGCGGGCAGCCGGGACACCAGTCGGGCAGCGGAGTGCGCCGGCCCGGCCGGCAGCGTCAGCACCGGCAGCAGCCCGGCGGCGCGGGCAGCGTCGGGCAGCCCGACCACACCGTCGCCGGCGATGTTGTAGGCCCCGGGCGGCCCAGCCGCCACGACGCAGAGCAGCAGCGCCTGGCCGACGTCGTCCTGGTGCACCAGCTGCATCGGCAGGTCGGGCAGCACGACCGGCAGCGGCACCGGCGAGCGTCGTAGGGCGAACCGCTCGACAAGAGCGCCGACCCGACCCGGCAGCTTGCCGCCGAGCGCCTGCGGCCCGACGACGATCGACGGCCGCAGCAGGTAGAGGTCGATGCCCGGCTGCTGCTGCGCCTCCTCCTGCAGCAGCTGCTCGAGCTCGGCCTTCTCCTGCGCGTAGAACAACCGGTCGGCCGGTCGCACCGGCCAGTCCTCGCGGATGCCGATGGGGTTGTCGCGGTGGAAGCCGTACGCCGCCACCGAGCTGGCGTAGACGAACCGCTTCACCCCCGCCGCCGCGGCCGCGCGGAAAGCGTTCAGCGTCCCCTCGACGTTGATGGCGCGGGTGGTCTCCCGCGCGCCACCGGCGATGAGGAACGCGAGGTGCACCACGACGTCGGCACCGGCGAACGCGTCGCGCAGCGCCGCCTCGTCGCGCACGTCGCCCTGGCGGTAGGCCAGCTTCGACCAGCTCTGCTCGGCCGGGTCGAACGGGCGGCGGGCGATGCCCACGACCCGTCCGATGCGGTCGTCAGCCTCCAGCAGAGGCAGCAGGCCGTGGCCGAAGGTGCCGGTCGGTCCGGTGACAGCGACGGTGAGGGGCATGCCGCCTCGCTACCCCGGATGAGCCGCTCTCAGTCGAGATGCCCGATGTTGTCGCCCAGCTCGAGCTTGCGGTAGAAGGTGACCTGCGGCTGCGCCGTGACGCCGGCCTCGGCCATGAACTTCGGGATCTCGGGGCTGTTGTCGAAGAACTTGTGGAACGACTCCTCGTCCGGCCACTCGTCGATGACGAGGATCTCCTTGTCGTTGGCGTAGAAGCGGTGGAACATCGCGCCCGCCTCCCTGCCGCGCGCGGCGACAGTCGGGAACGCGTCGGGATCCCGCGCGGCCAGCGCCTCGAGCCGGCGCGCGTCACCCTCGATCCGCAGGCACATCAGAACGCTCATGCTTGGTCCTCCTGGCGAGCTGTTTCCCGTCGTGGGGCCAGGGCGGCGGCTCCTGTCGACGCTACGCCGACCCGACGGCGAGGACATGACCCGAACAGGTCAGCCCACGTGCAGCAGGACCCCTACCTTCGCCATCGGGTTCGTCGACGAGGTGGCGCAGGCCGGGTCCTTCCCGCAGTCGCCGTAGAAGGACCCCCACGCCGTCCCGTCGGGTGCGACGTCGAGGTCGATGTAGTCGTCCTTCGCCTGCTGCGGCGTGGTGACCAGGACCGACCGACCGTCGTGCACGGTGGCGCTCACGAAGGCCGACCCTCGCTGGACGGTCACCGACCCGTCGTACCCCCCTCCCTTGTGCGCGGTGAGGTAGGCGACCGCCACCTGTCCCGGGCCGCGCAGCGCCATCGCCCACTGGCCCACCGCGGCGCCGCGCCGGGCCGGTGCGACCAGGTCGACCGGCTTGCTCCAGGTGCGGCCCGCGTCGCGGGAAGTGCGCAGCAGCAGCTTGGCGCCGGTCAAGGTGACGCCGTACAGCACGCCGCGGCTGTCGACCCGCAGCTCGTCGATCGCCGGCACCTTGCGCACCGCCGGGAAGCTCGCCGCCTCATCGGTGCTGCGCGCGAGCCACGTCGTCCCGCCGCACGACACCACGGTCCAGAGCGAGCCGTCCGGCCCGGCCTGCGGGTAGTAGCCGTCGCCGGCGTTGAACTCCTCCTGCGCACTGCCGCACTGGGGGTGGATCGGCGCGCCGCGGCGCAGAAGTGTCGAGCGGTAGGCCCACGTGTGGCCGCCGTCCAGCGTGCGCCAGCAGTCCCGCTCGCCGTAGGCGAACAGCAGCGTGTTGCCGCACCAGTACGCAACCCGCTCCCCCGGCACGGGCTGGTCGCCGCCCCGCGGCGTCGGCCCTGAGGTGAAGCGCGGGTTCTCCGACTCGACGTAGCCCGGCGCCTGCGTGTTGAACCAGGTTCGGCCGCCGTCGTCGCTGGTGAGCAGGTGCGCGTACCCGGCGGGCGCCTGGTCCTGGACCGGGATGCCGCTGGCGGGGACGACCACGGGGCTGAGCGCGTAGTAGTAGAGCCGTCCGGTCGCGCTGTCGACGTGGATCGCGCCGTCGCTGGCGACCCACTGCACCCCGGCCGGCTCGACGTACCGGAAGCTGCGGCCGCTGTCGTGACTGATCGCGAAGCCGCTCGGCGTGATCTGCGTCTGCGGCTTCGGTCCGGGTGCGCCCGGGACGAAGCCGGTGCCCGCCACCCCTGGCACGGTCTGTGCCGGCTGCTGCACGACGGTGCCGTCCGGGGCGACCCGCACGTGCGTCTCACCCGTCAGGAAGCCGGTCGGGACCACGCACGCCTGAGCCTGGTACGACGACGGGTGGCCGTCAGCAGACACTGCGCGGGCGGTGGCCGGCTGGGCGCAGGTCGAGGAAGCTGCCTGGCTGGGCAGTGCGAGCCCCGCGGCGACCGGGACGACGGCGAGCAGGGCGAGATGCGGACGCACTGGAGCCTCCATCGGAACGTGACTGCAACACGTTCTGCTTTCGACGCAGCGCGCCGATCTCCTGCACCAGAGCTGGACGACGGCGTCGCGCAGGCGGCGATCTTGGCAGGACTTGAGGACACCGTGTCGAATGCGGTCGGATGCACCCTCGCGTGCTCGTGGTCCTGGCGCTCCTCGCCGCTGCGCTGACACCTGCGCGAGGCGTGGCCGGACCGCCGGTCGGGGCGATCATCGCCGGTCCCGGGGGTGCGACGCTCGGCTACGTCAGCAAGGTCGCCGTCGAGCCGCAGGGCTCGCCGCTCACCTTCGTCAACGCCGACCAGCTCGCGCACACCGTCACGGCGGTCGACCGCGATCAGGACGGCCGACCGCTCTTCAGCGGCAACGCGCTGCCCGGCACCACGTCGGTCGTCGCCGGCGTGGACAAGCTGCGGGCCGGCACCTACTCGTTCTTCTGCTCCTTCCACCCGAACATGACAGGCACCCTCGTCGTGCAGGGCGGCAGCGGCGGGGTCGGGGCGTCGACGCCGCGGTTCACGACCCCGCTGCGGATCCCCCGCACCCTGACGGGCTCGCACATCACGCTGAAGGCCGAGCAGGCCGACGTGCAGGTGCTGCCCGGACGACCCGCGACGACGATGTACACGTTCGGCGGGAGCTGGCCCGGCCCGACGATCCGACGTCCGGTCGGTGCGAGGACGACCGTCACGGTCGTCAACCAGCTGCCGCCGGCCTTCGGCGCGGTCAGCCTGCACCTGCACGGCGACCACCACAGCTCCGCCGACGACGGCCGACCCGACGACCACCTGGTCGCACCGGGCAAGGCCCGCACCTACACGTTCGCGTTGAAGGACGCTGGCAAGCCCGAGCGCGCGGCGTTCTCCTTCTACCACGACCACCGGATGGACGAGACCGGGCGCAACAACTGGTTCGGGCTGCAGGGCATGTTCATCACCGACGACCCGGCCGAGGCGCACCTGCACCTGCCGACCGGCGCCTACGACCTGCCGCTGATGGTCGCCGACCGCTCCTTCGATGACGCCGCGCAGCTCACCGACCCGTTCCTCGCGCAGAGCGCGCCGCCTGGCGACGCGACGACCGGCACCCGCACCCTCGTCAACGGCTCGGTCCTGCCGTATGCGCCGGTTGCCGCGCGCCGCTACCGGCTGAGGCTGCTCAACAGCTCCAGCTTCTCCTCGTACGACTTCCACTTCTCGGACGGACGTCCGATGGTGCAGGTCGGGAACGGCTCAGCGCTGCTGACGGCACCGGTGACCCGCAACGACATCCTGCTCGGCCCGGCCGAGCGCGCCGACGTGGTCGTCGATTTCGCCGGTCCGCTCGGGAAGAGCGTGATCCTCGAGAGCATCGCACGCACCGACACGCGACCCGGCGGCATCGGTGCGCAAGCCACACCGCTCATGCAGTTCCGCATCACGAAGCGAGCGGCGCAGAGCCCGCCGGTGCCGGCCGCCCTGATGCCGCTGCCCGCTCTCGCCGTACCCGTGCTGCCCACCATGACGTGGACGCTCGGGCTGGGTGCGGGTGCGAGCGGGACGACGTGGACCGTCAACGGCAAGCCCTACGACGACATGCGCAGCGACACCACCATCGAACTCGGCACCGTGCAGCGGTGGGTGCTGGTCAACAGCAGCCCGCTGACCCACTTCGTGCACCTGCACGAGGAGGCGTGGCGCACGGTGTCGCGCGACGGCCGGGCACCGCCGCCGTGGGAGGCGGGGTTCCAGGACACCTGGCGGCTCGACCCCGGAGACGTCGTGGAAGTGGCCGCCCGCATCACGGACTTCACCGGTCCCTTCCTCATCCACTGCCACATGCTCGACCACGAGGACCACGGGATGATGGCCACCTTCACGGTGGTCAAGCCCGGCCAGAAGCCCTTGCTGCACAGGCACTCCAGCCTCGCCGCCATCACCTCGCGGTACCTGTGCCGCGTCACGAAGGAGACCGTGTGAAGATCCGTCTCGCCCTCGCCGCGGCGGCTGTCGCCGTGACCGGCTGCATCGTCGGGGTCCCTGCACAGGCGGCGTCCTCGCACGTCATCCTGGTCTGCAGCGGTACGGCGGGATGCCCGCCCGTCCCTCGAGGGACCACCGTCTACAAGAGCATCGCGGTCGGCGTCAGCCACGCCCAGAACGGTGACTGGGTGCTGGTGTGGCCCGGCTACTACCGGGAGGCCGTCACCGTGCAGCCCGGTCGCGGACTGAGCAGCGGCCTGCACATTCGCGGGATGCAGCGCAACGGCGTCGTGCTCGACGGCTCCAAGGCCACCGGCTCGGGCATCCACGTGCAGGGCGTGGACAACACCTGGGTCGAGAACATGACCGGCCAGCACTACAAGTCCGGGTCGGCGAACGCCTTCTACTGGACCGGTGTCGACGGCTACTGGGGCAACTACCTCACCGCCTACGACAACGGCGACTACGGCGTCTACGCCTACGACTCGACCTCGTCCGGCCCGACGCCGTCGACCTTCGCGTTCGACTACGGGTCGTGGAACGCCGACAGCGGCATCTACGTCGGCGGCTGCTCGGACTGCCACGCGGTCGTGACCAACAGCCGCGCGTACAAGAACGCGCTCGGCTACTCGGGGACCAACGCTGGCGGCGAGCTGTACCTCATCAACAGCGAGTGGGACCACAACGCGACCGGCATCCTGCCCAACACGCTCACCAGCGAGCCCGACCCGCCGCAGCGGGGCACGACGATCGCGGGCAACTACGTCCACGACAACAACGACAACGACATCCCCGGCACCGGCATCACCGGCATCGCGCCGGTCGGCGTCGGGATCGGCCTCGCCGGCGGCTGGGACAACATCGTCCGCAACAACCGCATCGAGAACCAGAAGCACGCGGGCGTCCTGATCCAGTGGCTGTTCACGCCACCGATGAACAACCAGGTCGTCTACAACCGCTTCAAGAACGTCGGCTTCGCTCATGCCCCGGGCGACGCCGACATCTCGATGGACGGCACCGGCATCCAGAACTGCATCGACCACAACACCGATGCCGGCAAGGAGGCGACCGTCGACCCGCCCAACCCGGTCGGCCTGTCCGACTGCGGCTCGAGCAACCCGCTGCGCAGCGGTCTCGGTCGCGGTGTCTACTCCCCCGGCGACCCGGTCGTCGACATCATGAGCACTCTCAACGCGGCCGGCATCACCGAGCCCAAGGACTACAAGGGACCGGGGCCCCACCCGGAGGCGCAGCAGACCATGGCCAACCCCTGCGCCGGCGCGCCGGCGAACCCGTGGTGCTCCCAAGGCAAGCCGGTGCTCGCACCGCCGACGAAGCCCTCTCGGTAGTGGGGGTGCCATTCACGACAGCACCCCTTCGAGAGCGGGAGGGCCGTCACTCATCGCGAGCGCCTCGGCCGAGAGCTCCGATCGGGCCGCGAGGTGATGGGTGCGGATCTCCTCCAGCGACGGCCGGTGGACGACCGACCCGTCCCGGACGACCCTGACCTGCAACGGCCGACCTGGCCCATTCCCCTTGGTGGACAGCACTTCTCGCGTCGCCAGGCCGTCCGCCAGCTCCCGCGAGGCGTGCTTGCGACCGCCGTGGCTGACCTTGCGCTCACTGGCCTTCGCCACCGGTCGACCGTCGATCTCGACGAGCTTGTAGACGAACTCCGCCGTGGCGTGCCCGGACCCTGTCACCACCCGGGTGCCGACGCCGAAGCTGTCGACCGGCGCGTTGCCGAGGGCCGCGATGACGAACTCGTCGAGGTCGCTGGTCGCCAGGATGCGGGTCTGCGAAGCGCCGAGGCTGTCGAGCAGCGCCCGGGCCTTCCGCACCTCCTTGTCGAGGTCGCCCGAATCGATGCGAACCGCGGCCAGCCCAGTGCCGGCGACCTCGATGGCGTTCCGGATGCCCTGCTCGATGTCGTAGGTGTCCACCAGCAGCGTGGTGCCGGTGCCGTGCGTCGCGACCTGGCTCGCGAAGGCAGCCTGCTCCGTGGCGTAGGCCATCGTGAACGCGTGCGCCGCCGTGCCGACCGTCGGGATCCCGTAGCGCCGACCGGCGGCGAGGTTGCTGGTGCTGGTGAAGCCGGCGAGGTACGCCGCGCGGGCGGCCGCGATCGCCGCCTGCTCGTGCGTCCGGCGGCTGCCCATCTCGACCAGCGGCCGGCCGCCGGCCGCGACGGACATCCTTGCCGCGGCGCTGGCGACTGCACTGTCGTGGTTGAGGACGCTCAGCACGAGCGTCTCCAGCACCACGCCCTGCCCGAGGGTGCCGCTCACGGTGAGGACCGGTGAGCCGGGGAAGTACAGCTCGCCCTCGCGGTAGGCGTCGACATCGACACCGCGCAGGTCGAACGCCGCCAGGTAGTCGGCGCACTGCGCCGTGATCGTGCCGCTGCCGACCAGGTAGTCGAGCTCACCGGCGTCGAAGCGGAACTCCTCCAGGTCCTCCAGCAGCCGGCCGAGCCCGGCGACGACGCCGTAGCGGCGGCCGGTCGGCAACCGGCGCGAGAAGCACTCGAACACGGCCGGCCGGTCGGCGCTGCCGTCGGTGAGGAACGCCGACAGCATCGTCAGCTCGTACCTGTCGGTCATGAGCCCGGTTCCCACGGCGCCCTCCTCGCTCGGCCCACGTACCCAGGGGAGTATCCGGCACCCAGGCTTGGTTGACTGTGCAACAACAGAGTGGCTGTCTGAGGAGGAATGACCGTGGAGCTCGGGATCACCACGTTCGCGGAGACGCACCCCGTCGACGGGGTGCCGACCTCGGCCGAGGAGCGCCTCGCGCAGGTGCTCGACGAGGTCGTGCTCGCCGAGCAGGCGGGGTTGCAGGTCTACGGCGTCGGCGAGCACCACCGGCCCGACTTCGCGGCCAGCGCGCCGGCGGTGGTGCTGGCCGCGGCCGCCGCCCGCACCTCCCAGATCCGGTTGCAGAGCGCCGTCACGGTGCTGTCGACCACGGACCCGGTGCGGGTCTTCCAGGACTTCGCCACCGTCGACCTGATCTCGCACGGCCGGGCCGAGATCATCGCCGGCCGTGGCTCGTTCACCGAGTCCTTCCCGCTGTTCGGCGCCGACCTCGCGGACTACGACGCGCTGTTCGCCGAGAAGCTGCAGCTGCTGCTGGCGCTGCGCTCCTCCGAGCGGGTCACCTGGTCGGGGCAGTTCCGCCCGCCGCTGGTCGACCAGCCGGTCTACCCGCGGCCGGTGCAGGACCCGCTGCCCGTCTGGGTCGGCGTCGGGGGCAACCCGAACTCGGTGGTCCGGGCGGGCCTGCTCGGGCTGCCGCTCGTGCTGGCCATCATCGGCGGCGAGCCGGCCAGGTTCGCTGCGCTGACCGACCTCTACTCACGGGCGCTGGCCGAGGCCGGGCACCCGAAGCTGCCGGTCGCCGTCAACGCGCACGGCTACGTCGCCGCCACGACCGAGCAGGCCCTCGAGGAGTTCTACGGCCCCTATGCCCGGGCCATGACGGTCCTCGGCCGCGAGCGCGGCTGGCCGGCGATGAACCGGCACACCTTCGCGCAGCTCGCGTCGCCGGAGGGGTCGCTCGTCATCGGTGACCCGGCGACGGTGGCCGACAAGATCCTGCGGATGCAGGAGACGCTCGGCATCTCCAGGTTCCAGCTGCACACCAGCGTCGGCACCATGCCGCCCGAGCAGGTCGGCCGCTGCATCGAGCTGTTCGGCACCGACGTGGCCAAGCGCCTCGCCTAACGGTCCTGGCACACCACGAGCCGGCCGCGAGTGGACGGCCGGCTCGTGGGCTGGTGCTAGTGCGCGGTGAGCTGCGTGACGTAGCCCGGGGCGTAGGGGCTGCCCCACCCGGTGGTGAGGTCGTAGCCCGTCGTCGTCGGGTAGCCGGGCACCGGGTCCGGCGTGACGAAGCCGTCGGCGCCGGTGTCCCAGATCCGGTTGTTCTGCAGCACGCCACTCGGCGTGGTGCCGTAGGTGTGCGGCACGACGTCGCGGAAGGCGGCACCGCGGTCGAAGGTGGCCGCGTAGATGACCTTGTTGAGGTCACCGATGGGCGCCTTGCCGGCTGCCTTGCGGGACGCGTTGGCGATCGCCGTCAGGGCCGCGACCTGCGGGGAACTGGCGGACGTGCCACCGAAGACGCCCCAGGCGGGATTGCCCTCGATCTCCGGGAAGTAGGAGTGGAACACGAGGACACCGCCGTTGACCGCCGCGTCCCAGGCAAGGTCCGGCACCCCTCGGTGCTGGCCGACGACGCCTCGGACGGAGTCCTGGAAGGACTGCGGGCCGTAGACCGTCGACAGGCCACCGCCGGTCGCGATGCCTGCCCAGCTCTCGTTCCAGACCGGCTCCGTCGAGCCACCGCTCGTCCAGCCCCAGTAGAGCGGGTTGCGGCTGCCGTCGTCGTTGAACGGCTTGTCCTGCGTCGGGTTCCACGTCCAGTCGGACTGCACCTGCGTGCCGCCGACCGACGTGACGTAGGGCGACACGTTGGGGTAGCTCACCTCGGGCGTGCTGCCGGCCGTGGAGGCGCGGTGCGAGCGGGTGACCCCGACCGAGCCGGTGTCACCGGAGGAGGCGAAGAAGGTGTCGCCCTTCGCCAGGCCGCGCTTGAAGGTCGCGTCGAAGCGGTCGAACTGCTGCTTGGCCGCGCCGCCGAAGGCCTGCTCGTCGGTACCGAACGACATCGAGAAGACCGTGCCCGACGGGTACTTCGCGATCGCCCAGTCGATGGCCTTCATGAGGTTGGGCAGGCCCTGGACGCCCTGGGTCTCGGCGGGCGGGGTCGCGACCAGCACGATGTGCGCCTTGGGCGCGATCGCGTAGGCCCACTGGACATCGAGGTTGGCCTCGCCGGCCCAGCCGTCCGCCGCTGTCGGTCCGGACTGGCCGCTGCCGTTGCCGGTGGCGTTCTTGTAGTCGGGGTGGCCCTGCGGGAACGCCGCCTCGAAGTCCGGCGCGGGGCCGTCGAAGGTGCTGGCGAAGAACTTCAGGTCGTCGGCGGCGGTCGGGCTGCCGTAGGAGTCGACCAGGACGATCGTCTGGCCGGCGCCGTCTTTCGTCGTGGCCAGCGGGCCGAGGCCGTAGAACGACCGGATCTGATCAGGGGTGTAGCAGTGGATGGTCGTCGAGACCCGGCCGTCGGGCGCGGGGCGCGTGCAGGCGACGGTGGTGTCGGCGGCGGTCCGCTCGTGGAACTGCGCCTCGGGGGCGCGAGCGGCGAACGGGTGGACTGCCGCGAGCGCGGCCCCGCCCGGGGCGGCGAGGGGAAGTGCCAGCGACGTCACCGCGGTAGCGAGAGCGGTCGCCAGGTAGGCGGTTTTGTTCATCTTGTCCTCTCCTGTAGGGGAATGCGCCGACCCTGCACCCCGCACTTGCCGCACGCAAGGTGACGTTCGAAGCGTGCAAGATCCACTACAAGGCGTGACATCACCGCGGTGGAGGTGCTGCGGAGCAAAGGGCGCTCGCTGCCCTCAGCGTCGGCTGAGGCGGACCGCTGCCGCTCCCCCGCCGAGGAGCAGCAGGGCAGCCGCGCCGAGCTGCACCGGCAGGCCGGTCGACGGCAGCCGCGACGAAGCGGTGCTCGGACGCGCCACCGGACGCGGTGCGCTGACCGCCGTACCGCAGATCGCGCCGCCGCGTCCGACTGCACCGGTCAGCGGCAGGCTTGCTGAGGAACCGCCGACCTTGACGGCGTAGCAGCCGGCTGCGGTCTGCCAGGAGTGCGTGGCCGTGCTCCAGTGCTGGAAGGCGCGGGCATCGAGTGACAGCGTGACCCGCTTGGTCTGACCGGGCTGCAGGGCGACCTTGCTGTAGCCCTTGAGCTGCTTCGGCGGCTCCTGCGCGGCAGGCGGGTCGCTCACGTAGAGCTGCGCGACCTCGGCACCGGCACGCTTGCCGGTGTTGGTGATGGCGAAGCTCGCGGTGGCGCCGCTCGCGGTCGGGGTGACGGTGAGCCCCGAGTAGCGGAAGCTCGTGTACGACAGGCCGAAGCCGAACGGGAACAGCGGCGTGATGTGCTTCGCGTCGTACCAGCGGTAGCCGACGAGCAGGCCCTCCCTGTACGTCGAGTGCGGCACGCCCTGGCTGTTGGTGACCCCTGGCCACTGCTTGGTGCTCTGGATCGGGGTGTCGCTCAGCTTCTTCGGGAAGGTGTACGGCAGCTTGCCCGACGGGTTGGTGTCGCCGAACAGCAGCGCCGCCGCGACGTTGCCGTCCTGCTCGCCCGGGAACCAGGTCTCGAGCACGCCCTTCACCGAGCTCAGCCACGGCATCGACACCGGACCGCCGGTCTGCAGCACCACGACGGTGTTGGGGTTGGCCTTCGCGACGGCGGCGATGAGGTCGTCCTGCGTGGGACCGGGTGTGCTCGGCAGGCAGCCGGCCAGCGTGCAGGTGCTGCTGCTCAGCGACAGCGACGAGCGGTCGGCGCCCTCGCTGTTGCTGTCACCGACGAAGACGACCGCCACATCGGCGGCGCTCGCGGCCGCTACGGCGTCGGCGGTGGTGGAACCGTCGGCGTAGGTCACCACGTCGGTGTCCTGCAGCGCCCGGGTCGTGATGCCCTGAAGCGGCGAGACGACGGAGGTGTTCGGGCCCTCGAGCGGCACCCGGCTGCTGCCACCGCCCTGGTAGTAGTTCTGCGCGCCGGCCGGGCCGGCTGGTCCGCCGATGACGGCGATCCGCTTGCCGGTGCCGGTGAGCGGCAGGACGCCGGCGTTCTTGAGCAGCACGGCGCCGCCTTCGCCTGCCTGCAAGGCGATCTGCTTCTCCGCAGCCGTGTTGGCGTTGGCGGCGTAGGCGCCGGGCTCCGCGGGCGGCGGGTTGTCGAAGATGCCGAGCCGGAACAGCGGCCGCATCAGCCGCACGACCATGTCGTCGAGCCGGCTCATGGAGACCTGATGAGCGAGTACCGCGGTCTTCAGCGCGGCGGAGAAGTACGTGCCCTTCCCGATGGTCTGCTCCTGGTCCATGCCGGCGTTCGCAGCCGCGACCGTGGAGTGGGTGCCGCCCCAGTCGGACATCACCCAGCCGTCGAAGCCGAACTGCCCCTTCAGCACCTTGGTGAGCAGGTAGGGCTGCTCGCACGCGTAGACGCTGTTGACCCGGTTGTAGCTGCACATCACCGACGCGACCTGCGCCTGCTTCACGGCCGCCTCGAAGGCCGGCAGGTGGATCTCCTGCATGGTGCGCTCGTCCGCGTCGGACGAGTCGGTCATGCGGTTCGTCTCCTGGTCGTTGAGCGCGTAGTGCTTGACGGTCGCCGCGACGTGCTGGCTCTGGATGCCGTCGATCACGGCCACGCCGGTCTGGCCGGCAAGGTAGGGGTCCTCACCGGCGTACTCGAAGTTGCGACCGTTCAGCGGGTTGCGGGCGATGTTGACGCCCGGTGCCAGCTGCACGTCGATGCCCTTCGTGCGGGCCTCCCAGCCGATCGCCGCGCCGACCTTGCGCTGCATCGCGGTGTCCCAGCTGGCCGCCTGCGCGATGCCGTCGGGGAACGCGGTCGTGAGGATCTGGCCGTCGCCGACCCCCGCGCCCGCGTCGTTGAAGACCAGCTCCGGGATGCACAGCGACGGCACCGCCGGGATGTCGTTGGCGGTGCCGTAGTAGGTGAGGTCCCCGCGGCCGTAGAGCTCCGCGACCTTCTGGTCGAGCGTCATCGCCTTGACCAGCTCGTGCGCCCGGACGTCGGCGCTCTTGCCCTTGTCCATCCAGGGACAGCTGCTGGCCGCGCTCGCGGGACCGGCCAGCGGAGCCAGGGAGGCGGCGAGCCCCGCGGCGACCACCACGGAGCCCAGGACGAGGCGGGCCGGACGGGACGTGAGCACGGGGGCAGCTCCTCGGTGAGTTCCGTGACGACTTCTGTTCAGTCACGAGCAGAACCAGGGCTTCGACACGCAGGCGCAACAGTCCTGCCCGCCCGCGGTGTGACGTGCGCCGCGGCAGGACATGCCCGGGCCGGGTCGAACACCTCCGCGTGAAGCGTCTCGCCCTGCTCGGTTGCCTGCTGACCACGCTCGCGGTCCCGGCACACGCGGCGACGCCGCCGACCTTGCAGTTCCTGCACGTCGGCGCCGTGGCAGGAACCGCGGGCTTGCCGCAGGTGGTCGACGAGAGCGGCCGCTCCGTCGTGCTGCGGGGCGTCAACGTCAACGGCCTCGTCGACTACTGGACCAAGGGCCTCACCCCGCCGTACCCGACCGGCCCGCAGGCGTACGCCGACGGTCGCTGCCCCGCCGACAGCGCGGTGACCACGGCCGTGCCGCTCTGCGAGAGCGACCTCGACCAGATCGCCGGGCTCGGCTTCGACGTGATCCGGCTGCCGGTCTCCTGGTCGCTGCTCGAGCCGACCCCTGGTCACCTCGACCCGGTGCCTGTCGCCCGCATCGCGCAGGTGGTCGACTGGGCCCGCGCCCGCGGTGTCCGGGTCGTGATCGATCTGCACCAGGACGCCTGGAGCAAGTACGTGTTCGCACCCGCCGGGACGGTCTGCCCGCCCGGGTCCAGCGCGGCCGACGGTGGCGACGGGGCACCCGAGTGGGCGCCCGTGCACCTCACGCCGGCCTGCGCGCCCGGCGGCACCCGCGAGCTCGAGCCGCCGGTGCAGGAAGCCGCGCAGCGGTTCTGGTCCGACCTGCCCGCCCCCGACGGCGTCGGGCTGCAGGAGCACTACACCGCGGTCGTCACCTCGCTCGCCCGCCGGTTCGCCGGCGAGCCCGCCGTCGCCGGCTACGAGCTGATGAACGAACCGCAGCCCGGCTACGCCCCCCTCGTCATGGACGGCACCGAGCTGATGGCCTTCCACGCCAAGGTGGTCGACGCCGTCGTCGCCGCGGTACCCCACTTCCGGCAGCTGTTCTTCGTCGAGCCGGCCGGCACCCGCAACGTGACCGGGGCCCGTACGTTCGTCGCCCCGTGGTCGACGTACTCCTCGTACCCGAACGTCGTCTACGCCCCGCACGTCTACACCGGCGTCTTCACCGCCGACAGCACCGTCCTGCAGGGCCAGGCCGGTCAGCTGCAGAGCTCCGACTCCGACTATGCCGCCGCCGTCGGGGACGCCCGGGCCCTCGGGCTGCCGCTGTGGGTGGGCGAGTTCGGCAACGACCCGAGCGACGACACCCGGCTGCTCGCCCCGCACTACGCCCACCAGGACGCTCTCGCTGTGGGTGGCGCCCTCTGGATCTGGAAGGAGCACGGCCGCTGGGGTGCGCTCGCGACGGCAGAGCGGGTACGGCGGATCAGCACCGCCTACCCCCTGGCGACCGCCGGGGTGCTGGACAGCTTCACGTCCGACCCTTTTCGCGGGACGGTGCTGGTGCGCGGGCGCGGGCCTGCGGATCGCCGCGCCGCCACCATCATCGTGCTGCCGGCCCCGTTCACGGGCCGGCCGGTGGTGACGGGCGGTTCCTTCGAGGTGCGGCGGGTCAACGGGATCCGGCTGGTGCTGATCGACGCGCGGGGCGGGACGTGGCAGATGCGCGTCGGGTGACCCCGAAAGGACTACTTGGGCCGTGGTTACTTATATGAGCCGATCTGTCCGAATTGGCGATATGCGGCGAGTGTGACCCGGGACACCTTGAGATCAACACCCCTCTTCCACAAGGAACCGGCCATGAACCTCATCGAGTCCGTACCCACCACCTGGGACGACGTCCGCGACGTTGCGTTCTTCCGGATCGTCGGCCACCTGCTGGACGCCCGCCTCGTCGAGGCCGCGTCGCTCCTGCTTGCCGCCAACGACGCCGAGCTCGCGCCCTCCGTCTGAGCTAGCCGCCGGCCATCGCGCCGACGACGAGGAACGGCTCCTTCTCCTCGAGCACCTCCGCCGGCAGCGGCTCGTCGTGGCCGGCGTGGGAGAGGTCCTCCTGGCAGGCGAAGAACCGCACGAAGGACCGCCGCTTGCCGGTGACCGGATCGCGCATCGTGCCCCGCAGCGCGGGGTGCGCCACCTCGAGAGCGTCGAGCACCTCGGCCACGGTGCCCCCCTCGACCCGCACCTCGCCGTCCACCTTCGCCAGGTTGCGCAGGTGGTAGGGCAGCACGACGCGCGTCATGCCAGCGTCTGCACCTCGACCGACAGCACCGCCGGGAGGTCCCGCACGATCGCGTCCCAGGTGTCGCCGCCGTCGGGCGAGCAATAGACCTGACCGCCGGTCGTCCCGAAGTAGACGCCGCTCTCGTCGAGCCGGTCGACTGACATCGCGTCGCGCAGCACGTTGACGTAGCAGTGCTCCTGCGGCAGACCCTTCGTCAGCGGCTCCCAGTCACCGCCGCCGGTCCGGCTGCGGTAGACCCGCAGCTTCCCGTCCGGCGGGTAGTGCTCGGAGTCGGACAGGATCGGCACCACGTAGACCGTGTCCGGCTCGTGGCCGTGCACCTCGATCGGGAAGCCGAAATCGCTCGGGAGGCCCTCGCCCACGTCGTACCAGCTCGCCCCCGCGTCGTCGCTGCGCATCACGTCCCAGTGCTTCTGCATGAACAGCGTGTCCGGCCGGTCGGGGTGCATCGTCAGGTTGTGCACGCAGTGCCCGACCTCGGCCTCCGGGTCCGGGATCCCCTCGGACTGCAGGCCCTTGTTGATGGGCAGCCAGGTCGCGCCGCCGTCGTCGGTGCGGAACGCGCCCGCCGCGCTGATGGCTGCGAAGATCCGCTGCTCGTCGGTCGGGTGCAGCAGCAGCGTGTGCAGGCACATCCCGCCGGCGCCCGGCTGCCAGTGCGGGCCGGACCCGTGCTCGCGCAGGCCGGCGACCTCGTGCCAGCTCTCGCCGCCGTCGGTCGTCTTGAACAGCGCCGCGTCCTCGACGCCCGCGTAGACGGTGTCGCGGTCGGTGAGGCTCGGCTCGAAGTGCCACACCCGCGCGAACTCCCAGGGGTGCGGCGTCCCGTCGTACCACTGGTGCGTGCCGGGGACCGACGCGTAGCTGAAGTCCTTGCCGACCGGGCTCCAGGTCCGGCCGCCGTCCTCCGACCGCTGCACGAGCTGGCCGAACCAGCCGGTCGACTGGCTGGCCCAGATCCGGTCCGGGTCCACCGGGGAGCCCTTCAGGTGGTACAGCTCCCAGCCGCCGAAGTGCGGCCCGGCCACGTCCCAGTTCCGCCTGCCCTCGTCGCTCGTGAGCACGAAGGCCCCCTTTCGGGTACCCACCAGCACGCGCACGCCCGCCATGGCCCACCTCCTTCTCGGACGTTACGACGATCGGGCGGCGGGATCCTCATCGGTCGCGGAGCAGAACGCCGCTCTCCCACGGGCCGAGGCGGGGTCCGCCGGTGCCGACGAGCAGCTCGCCGCGGCCCCAGTCCGGTAGCTCCGGCACCACGTCGTACGACGAGAAGTTGGCCACCACGAGCAGCTCGACCTCCTCGTGGGTGCGGGTGAACGCCCAGACCCGCTCGTCGTCGGGGAGCAGCAGCGCGAAGTCGCCGTGGGCCACCGCCGGGACCTCGTGGCGCAGCGCGATCAGCCGGCGGTAGTGCGACAGGACCGAGGCCGGGTCGTCGCGCTGGTCGGCGACTGTGACCGTGTCGTCGGCGTACCCGATCCAGTGCGCTCTCCTGCTGTCGTCCCAGGGCATCGGGGTCCGGGCGTTGTCGCGGCTGGCCCGCTGCAGGTGCCTGAGCGCTTCGGCTTCGGGCAGGCCCCGCTCGGTGGCCTCGCGGAACCAGTTGAGCGACTCCAGGTCGCGGTAGTCGTGGATGCTTCGGAAGCCGGCGTTCTTCAGGCCGAGCTCCTCGCCCTGGTAGACGTACGGCGTGCCGCGGTGCAGGTGCAGCACCGTGGCGAGCGTCTTCGCCGACGCCACCCGGTGCTCACCGTCGTCGCCGAACCGCGAGACCGCGCGCGGCTGGTCGTGGTTGTCCCAGTAGAGCGAGTTCCAGCCGGCCGCGAGGCCCTCCTGCCAGCGGGCGAACGACGCCTTCAGCCTCGGCAGCGACAGCGGGATCGGGTCCCACTTCGTGAGGTTGTGGTCGAGGTTCACGTGCTCGAAGCCGAAGACCATGTCCAGCTCTTTGCGGTCCGGCTCGGTCATCAGCCGGGCCTGCTCGACCGTCGCCATCGGCGTCTCGCCCACCGTCATCAGGCCCTGGCCGGCGAACACCTCGCGGCGCAGCTCCTGCAGGTGCTCGTGCAGCTGCGGGCCGAAGCCGAGGAACCCCCAGGGGTTCTCGAAGTCCTTGCTGATCATGCTGATCACGTCGAGCCGGAACCCGTCGACGCCACGGTCCAGCCACCAGCAGAGCATCTGCTTCAGGGCCTGCCGGACCTCGGGGTTGCGCCAGTCGAGGTCGGGCTGCTCCTTGGCGAAGGTGTGCAGGTAGTGCTGGCCGGTCTGCTCGTCGAGCTCCCAGGCGCTGCCGCCGAACAGCGACGGCCACTGGTTCGGCGGCTCGTCGTGCCAGAAGTACCAGTCGCGCTTCGGGCTGTCCTTCGACTGCCGCGACTCCACGAACCACGGGTGCAGGTCGGACGTGTGGTTGAGCACCATGTCGAGCACCAGCCGCATCCCTCTGGCATGCAGGCTCGCGATGAGGTCGTCGACGTCCTGCAGCGTGCCGAACAGCGGGTCGACGCCCTGGTAGTCGCTGATGTCGTAGCCCGCGTCCACCTGTGGCGACGGGTAGAACGGGCTCAGCCAGAGCGCGTCCACGCCCAGGTCGGAGAGGTGGTCGAGCTTGCTGATGACGCCGCGCAGGTCCCCGATCCCGTCACCGTCGGAGTCGGCGAACGACCGCGGCCAGACCTGGTAGACGACCGCCGTGCGCCACCACTGCTGCTCCATGCGGCCTCATCGTGGCACCCGCGGTCTCGAGTCAGCCGGATGTCACTCCAGCGCCACTGCGGGAGGATCGCCGCAAAGCGAACCTGAGGGGAGAGGCGATGCGCCCGCTGATCCTGCTCGACGTCGACGGGGTGCTGAACATCCTCAGCGACGACGAGTCCTCTGTCGGCTGGGACCTCGTCTGCAAGGGACGGGCGACCGCTGAGGGAAGCAGCTACCCGATCATCTGGGCGCCCGACGTCGTCGAGGCGATCAAGGGCTGGCTGGACGCCGGCGCCGAGGTCCAGTGGCTCACCACCTGGGGCCATGACGCCAACCGCTCCCTACGAGAGCTGCTCGGGCTCCCGGAGCTGCCGGTCGCCGGGACCTACGACCACGAGCCGGCGGGGGTGCCCGACGACGACGGGCCGTCGCACTCCGCGGTCGCGCCAGCCGCACCGGACCCGCTGACCGGGCAGTGGTGGAAGTACGACGTCGTGCAGCGGATCCTTCGCGAGCAGCCCAGGCGCACGGTCATCTGGATCGACGACGAGCTGCGCCGCGCGCTGCAGTTCCGGCGCTGGGCCGAGGAGCATCCGCGGGTCCACGCGATCGGTCCCGACGGCGATCAGGGCCTCACGGCTCGCGACCTGGCGGCGATCGAGGAGCTGCTCGAGTAGGGCTGTGGACAGTGCGGAGCACGCGTCCTCGGATTCCGCCATGGTGTCCCGCATGCCGAGCCCCTTGACCCGCGCCGTCCAGAACCACCTGATGCTGCACGGCCCGTGCACGGTCGAGGAGATCCACGAGGCCCTCGCCGCGCAGGCCATCATGACGACCAGGACCGCGACCGGGGTGCGCAATGCGCTGACCGGCTCGCCGTTCGCGTTCCGGCTGCCCGACGAGCGGTGGGACCTGACGAGCCGGGCGATGTCCGGCGTCATCCTGACGGTGCGCCCCCGGAGCCGGCTCCGCGACAGCGTGCTCTGGGTGCACCGCGACCTCGAGCCGTTCGACGGCTTGCTGACCGGTCGCGAGGTGCCGCTTCTCAGTGGCGGCTGCGCGCGACTCGGCGGCGGTTCTGAGGTCCGCACCCTCGTCGGGCCTGACGGCTGGTTGCCCGAGATCCCGCCCGGCGGGCTCGTCGGCCTCAGGTGGTCCGGCCACGCGCTCGACGTGTTCCCGATCGAGCAGCCGGTTCCGACCGATCCCGCGGCGCTCGCTCCGGTGCGCGACCTGCTGCGCCGCCACTCCGAGAGCCTGTCCCAGCCGCATCGCGTCAAGCCCGAGCTCGCCGCGGTCTTCCTCAGCGCGCTGCGCGAGGCGCCTGAGCTGTTCTCGCAGCCGCTGCCGCCGTTGAGCGAGATCCTCCCGCTCCCGGAGCACGCCTTCGACGACACGGCGCTGTGGGAGGCGCACCGCGACGGCCGCCGCCTCACCTTGCACCTGCCACCTCGGGTGTACGACGAGCTGAGCCGTCGCGCGGACCTCCTCGGCGAGCAGGTCCCGGACCACGCCGCAGTGCTCCTCGGTGCGGCCGTCGACCGCGTGCAGGCCCTGGTGCGTGCGCGTCACGACCCGCCGTACTACGAAGACCGCTACCGCGACGACGACGTCCTCAGCCCGCTGAGGTGGACCAGCTGAGCCGCCTGGAGCCGCGGGGGTGCTGGCCTTCGCCGCCTTCGGCGACATCGTGGTCACTGGCCCAGACGGTGAGCGCCGTTCGCCGATCCGCGCCAGCGTCGTCGCGGTCGAGGCCGACGGTCGCTGGCTGTTGCGGCACTTCCACGGGTCGCTCCCGTCGGCCTGGTGACCTCGGCTCAGAACGGCGGTTCGTCGTGCAGGCTGGGCCGGTCGACGAACCCGTGCTCGCTGAGGAACCGGCCGTCCCGCAGCCGCACCGTGCGGTGACCGTCATGCAGGTCGTGGTGCAGGGTGTCGCAGACGGGAAGCGTCTCGTCGAGGCTCGTGACCTGGTTCTCGGCGTAGCCGAGGATGTGGTGCGGCCGGAGCGGGACGAGCGGGTCAGGTGTGTCGGGGCAGCAGCCATCGCCGGCGCAGTGACCGCCACTCTCGAGGGAGAGGGCGCGTTGCTCCGCTGCGGAGAGAGTGCGCTGGCCGTGGATGGCGCGTAGTGCCTTGCCCCCGAGAGTCAGGACGTAGGCGGTGACGGTGCTGTCGCACCACCACCTGCGGACGACTGCTCTCGGGATGAGTCGCCCGCTGTCCGCTCTTGGTGGCGGCGCTCCGGGTCTCTCGCCGATCGTCGACTCCTGAATCACGACGCTCACCTGCACCGGTCGCTTGGCGCTCGTGCCGCCGAGCCCGTGCTCGAGATAACGAGCGATCAAGCGAGACATCGCATCGTGGAGTCGCTGGCGGCGGCCGCGCGGATGGTCCGCGCCGGCCAGCTCGGCACCGAGCGCCCAGAGGTCAGCGTCGCCGTTGTCACGAGCCTTCTCCCAGGCGGTCGTGTCAGACGGGTTGCGCGGGTCCCGCGCGGCCTCGGCGCGCAGTGCCGTCCACAGGCGCTCGCCGGTCTCGAGGTCGAGGTCGGCGCACAGGTGCCAGCCGGTGCCGTCCTCGAGCGGCGTGAGGCTCAGCCCACGGCGCGCGTGGCCCTTCTCGCCACGCTCCTCGAGCTGGCTCGGCAGCAGCGCCATCACGAGCTCGTCGAGCGGCCCGTTGAGCTGCCTCGAGGGGATCTCCTCAGCGAGCCAGGTGAACGCTCCCTCGAGCACCGCGAGCTGAGAGCTCGCCGCCAAGACCTCCTTGGCGCGGATGACCTTCTCCTGGAGTCGGACGTCCTCGTCGCTCAGGCCGAGCAGGTGTCGGCAGACCAGCGCCAGCACGTGCTGCACCACCGCCGGGAGCACCTCGTCCCCCGGCTGGCCGTCGATGAGGCCATCACTCCGGTCGACCCAGCTGCTGACCTTCGTCAGCGCCAAGGCCACCTTGCGGGCTGCGGCGAGCGGAACGCGGCCGTCCTCCACAGCGGCCCACAGCGCCCGGTGTCCTCGTAGCTGCGCGGCGAGCTTGGCGTCCCCCGCGTCCCCGTCGGGACGGTGGGCCCGGACCCAGCTCTTCGGAGAGCGGAAGCCCACCAGCTCGTGAAGGCCACGTGCAGCGACGTCACCGATGCGACGCAGGTTGAGCACCCGCAGCCGCTGCTCGAGCTGCAGCAGTGCCTCCGCGTCGGCGAGGGCTTGTCCGCTCGGCAGATCCGCCGGCGTACGAGCGCTCATGCTCTCGACCAAGGACTGCAGCTGCGCCACGCCCGGGCTCACGGTCGACAGGTCGTCGAGGCGCTCGACCTCCCCGAAAGGCGTGAAGCCCGTGACACCTGGCACGTTCCACTCGACCGGTGGATCGCCTGGCGGCTCACCGCTGCGAGTGCAACCGCAGTCGCAGCTCGGCGGCTCCTGCAGCGGCGGTTCCCAGGTCACCCACTCCGGGATGACGTCGGGAAGCCCTGCGAAGCCCGGATCGGGAGGAGCGTGGACGAGCAAGCCGATCCCTTCTTCCGATGCGAACGTGTGTTCGACTAACAGTATCGCCACTGAGGCGGGTAGGCAAACCCTTACCCAAGCTTTTTTAGAAAACTTTTTCGTCGGCCTCGAGACCTAGGCGCCAGGCACATGACTAACTAGTCGAGAGCTGCCGGGCGCCCCGATGGCACGCGCCATGTACCGGCGCACCTTGCCCTCAGACGCCCCCCGGACCGAGCGGCAGCACCGCACAACAGCGGCGCCCGACCCGACGAGGGTGGGGCGCCGCTGAGCAGTCGGTTAGCGATCCTCGTCGTCGAAGAAGTCCCTCGAGCCGGACTTCGCGAAACCGCGGGACAGCAGGTACCCGACCGTCAAGATGACGATGTAGAGCCACGCCCGATCCGCCTTGAAGTAGTCCCCGCCGGGCGACTCGGAGTCGACCAGCTGCGACGCGATGAGAACTCCGGCGACCGCAAGGACGTACATGATCAGCTCGGTCGTCTTGAACGCCGACTTGGTCTCGGTGGACAGGCGGCGCGCACGGTGGCGGGGCGTCGGTGTTGCTGGGTTCATCCCTGATGGCATTGAGCCGGTTCGGCCGGCCGAGCTGGTACCTGTCTGCGGGTTCGTCATGACGTCCTCCTGAAGGCGGGTTCACGGTGTTCACGGTGCAG
>JAOPVZ010000181.1 GCA_025965935.1 Frankiales bacterium
CGCTGCGAGCGCTGCAGGACCAGGTGCTGGCCGGCGACCAGGCCGTGACCAGCCAGGGGCCGGACACCTGCGTGACGCTGACGCTGTCCCTGCCGGCGTCGGCCGACAACCTGGTGCAGAGCGACGCGACGTCCTTCGACCTGCGGGTCGGGGTCTCCGACGCGCCGGCGGGGACCGACGGCTTCACGGGGGGTGGCGGCTCTCTGCACGCGCCGGGCGCAGGCCCGGAGGCCCTCGGCGGCGGCACCCTGCCCATGACCGGTCTGCCTCTGCAGGCGCTCGCCCTGCTGGCCGCCGTGCTGGTCCAGCTCGGGTTGCTCGCGCTGAGGCTGGGTCGGCCGCGGCGGGACTGAGAACGACGGAAGGCCGGCCGCAATGGCCGGCCTTCCGTCGTACGTGGGGCTAAGCGGCGCCCTCGTTGTTGACCGTCGTCTTGGCGATCTGCATGAGGAACTCGACGTTGGTGCGCGTCTCCTTCATCTTGCCCAGGAGCAGCTCCATCGAGCCGGCCGAGTCAAGCGCGTGCAGCACCCGGCGCAGCTGCAGGACGATCCGCAGCTCCTCGGGGGCGAGCAGCAGCTCCTCCTTGCGGGTGCCGGAGGCGTCCACGTCGATCGCCGGGAAGATCCGCTTGTTCGCCAGCGACCGGTCGAGCTTGAGCTCGGCGTTGCCGGTGCCCTTGAACTCCTCGAAGATCACCGAGTCCATGGCGGAACCGGTCTCGACGAGGGCCGTGGCGAAGATCGTCAGCGAGCCACCGTTCTCGATGTTGCGCGCGGCGCCGAGGAACCGCTTCGGCGGGTACAGCGCCGCCGAGTCGACTCCACCGGTGAGGATGCGGCCGCTGGCGGGCGCGCCCAGGTTGTAGGCGCGACCGAGACGGGTGATGTTGTCGAGCAGCACCACCACGTCGTGGCCCATCTCGACGAGGCGCTTCGCGCGCTCGATCGAGAGCTCAGCCACGGTGATGTGGTCCTGCGGCGGCCGGTCGAAGGTGGAGGCGATGACCTCGCCCTTCACCGAGCGCTGCATGTCGGTGACCTCTTCGGGCCGCTCGTCGACGAGGACGACCATGAGGTGGCACTCGGGGTTGTTGGTCGTGATGGCGTTGGCGATGTCCTGCATGATCATCGTCTTGCCGGCCTTGGGAGGGCTGACGATCAGCGCGCGCTGGCCCTTGCCGACCGGCATCACCATGTCGATGACGCGGGTGGTGAGGATGTCCGGCTTGGTCTCGAGGCGCAGCCGCTCCTGCGGGTACAGCGGCGTGAGCTTGCTGAAGTCGGGGCGCGTGCGGGCGTCCTCGACGCTCTGGCCGTTGATGGAGTCGAGCCGGACGAGCGCGTTGTACTTGTCCTTGCGCTCGCCCTCACGCTGCTGGCGGACCGCGCCGGTGACGGCGTCGCCGCGACGCAGGCCGTAGTTGCGGACCTGCTGCAGCGAGACGTACACGTCGTTCGGGCCGGTCAGGTAGCCCGACGTCCGGATGAAGCCGTAGTTGTCGAGGATGTCGAGGATGCCGCCGATCGGGATGAGGACGTCGTCCTCACCGATCACCGGCTCCGGCTCGTCGCCCAGGAAGCGGTCGCGGTTGTTGCGGTTGCGGCCGCGGCCCCGCTCGCGGAACCGACCCCGCCGACCGCCGAACTCGTCCTCCGGCCCCTGCCCGGGGGCCGACTGCTGCGGCGCCGGCTGACGCTCGGTGCGGTCGGCGCGCTCAGTCCGGTCGGTCCGGTCGGTCCGGTCGGTCCGGTCAGTGCGGTCCTGCCGGTCGTTCTGGCGCCCCTGCTGGCGCTGCTGGCGCTCGGCCTGGACCTTCTCGGTCGCTTCCTCTTCCGTCATGCCCTCGGCGATGAGGGCGGCGATGCGCTCCTGCCGCTTGGCCTCCCGCTCGAGGAAGCGCTCGCGGCCACGGTCGACGCGGGTGGGGCGGTCGCCCTCCTCCCCGCTGTCGCGGTCGTCGCGGTCGTCGCGGTCGTCGCGGTCGGCCTCGTCGTCGAGCTGAGCCTCGAGGTCGCGCTCGGCACGGCCGTTGCTGGGGCTTGTGGCCGCGGGGGTCTCCGGGGTCTGCTGCTTCCCCTTCGCGGGAGTGGCGGGAGTGGCGGGAGTGTCGGCCTTCCCGGCAGCGGCGGCCTGTGCCGCCTGGATGGCCTCGATGAGCTGGCTCTTGCGCATCTTGGCGGTGCCAGTGATGCCGAGGTCCCCCGCGAGGGACTGGAGCTCGGCGAGGACGAGCGAGCTGAGCCCGCCGCCCGAGGTGGCCCGGCGCCGGGTCTTCACGGCGGGGGCATCCTGCTCGGCAGACGCGCCGGGCGCGTCGAGCAGGTCGGTGGTGTCGGTCAAGGAGATTCCTCCGGGTGAGCCGCCGTCCGCGTCAGGCGGATCGGCGTACTAGGGGTACCGGCGTACTGCCGGTGGCCTCGGCGCTGAGCGTCGAGGGGCTCTGTGGTCGCCGCGACCGGTGGGCCAGGGTGCTCGGTGCGGTATCAGCCCGGTTCGTTGCGCTTTGGCGGTGAAGAGGGCCGGAGCTCGACAATCAGTCGGCTCGGCAGGAGCACGCAGAGCCCTCAGGGGCGGCTGGTGCAAGCACAGGGTAGTGGTCGCTGCTCATGGCAAGCAACACAGCGGATCCCGGGCGTGTTCCCACGATGGGCTCACGATGGGCTCCCGATGGGCTACAGCGCGAGGACCTGGGCGCCCGCGGCGTCGACCGGCAGCGGGACGACCTCCCACGCGCGCGGGTGCCTGGCCGCGACCGTCTCCGCGGTGGCCCGGGTCGCCAGCGCGAGCACCGTGGGGCCGGCGCCGGACACCACAGCCGGTACGCCGTCGGCGCGGAGCTGCGCGACCAGTGCGGCCGTCCGCGGCATCGCCTCGGACCGGTAGGACTGGTGGAGGTAGTCCTCAGTCGCGTCCATGAGGAGCTCCGGCGAGCGGGTCAGCGCGAGGACCAGCAGCGCCGTGCGGGCGCTGTTGGCCGCCGCGTCGGCGTGCGGCACCTCTGACGGCAGCAGGCCGCGGACCTTCTTGGTCGAGGCCCGCGACGACGGGATGAAGGCCACGGGCGCCACGTCAGGGTGCACGTCGATGCGGGCGACGCGGGCCGCCGTACCGCTCATCCAGGCGAAGGTCAGACCGCCGCGCAGGCAGGCCGCGACGTTGTCGGGGTGGCCCTCGAGGCGGGTCGCGAGGTCCAGCGCCGCGGCGTCGTCCAGGGTGTCCTCGCCACCGAGCACGAGGGCTCGGGCGGCCAGGACGGCGGCCACGATCGCGGCGCTCGAGGAGCCGAGGCCGCGGGACTGCGGGATGCGGTTGGCGCAGACGATCTCGAGGCCGCGCGGCTGGCCGCCCAGCGCGTCGAAGGTGGCGCGCAGCGCCTTCACGATGAGGTGCCGCTTGTCCCGCGGGAGCTCGTCGGCGCCCTCGCCCGCGACGTCGACGGCCAGTCCGCTGTCGGCGATGCGGACCACGACGTCGTCGTAGAGCGCGAGCGCGAGCCC
>JAOPVZ010000225.1 GCA_025965935.1 Frankiales bacterium
GGCTCGGTCCGCGTGACGACGGCCCCCGTGTGCGGCAGGTCCGCGAGCCCGAGCAGCGAGCCGTTGCCGCAGTCGATGGCGTACAGGTGCACGTCGTCGGGCGAGCTGCCCGCGACCAGCGACCCGACGAGCGCCCGGAGCAGCGTCGTGCGACCGGAGCGGGCCGCACCGGCCACGAGCAGGTGGCCGTCGCGGCCCAGGTCGAGCGCCGCGGTCCGCTGGTGCTGCTGGGCCGGGCGGTCCTCGAGCCCGAAGGGCAGCACGAGCGGTGCGGGCGGGTCGAGCGATCCCAGCGGCAGGCTGGCCGGCAGCGGCGGGAGCCACGGGCTGGGGGGAGCGGGCAGGCCGGCAGCCGCGTCCCGGACGGCGGCGACCAGCAGGTGCAGGTCAGTGGTCCCGGCGTCCGGTTCGGCGTCTCCGCCCACGGGCACCGGCAGTCCCACCGCGCACCAGGGCAGCTCGCGCACCTCGAGCCGCTCGCTGGCGCCGCCCGGCCGGCGTCCTCCGATCCGGGCGGTCTGGAAGGGCAGCAGCGTGCTCTGTCCGGTGCGGGCGAACGCCCGTCCGGGAGCGCTGCGCGGGATGCCGGCCGCATCGGGCGCGTCCAGCACGTCCAACGACTCGGTCGCGTCCGTCACGCGGAGCGCCAGCCGCAGGTTGGTGTTGGCGCGGATCTCCGGGCTCACCACGCCGGACGGCCGCTGCGTCGCCAGGACCAGGTGCACGCCGAGCGAGCGGCCGCGCTGCGCGATGCCGACCAGCCCACGGACGAAGTCGGGCAGCTCCTCGACCAGCGAGGCGAACTCGTCGATCACGATCACCAGCCGGGGCAGGGCGGTGCCCGTCGCCCAGAGGTCCTCGATGTCCTTGGCGCCAGCCTGCGCCAGCAGCTGCTCTCGCCGCCGCAGCTCGGCCGTCAGGGAGGCGAGCGCCCGTTCGACGAGGTGGCCGTCGAGGTCGGTCACCATGCCGACCGTGTGAGGCAGCCGCGCGCAGTCCTTGAAGGCCGCGCCGCCCTTGTAGTCGACCAGCACGAAGGTCATGGCGTCCGGCCGGTTCGCCACCGCGAGGGAGGCGACCAGGGTCTGCAGCAGCTCGGACTTGCCCGAGCCGGTGGTGCCGGCGACGAGCACGTGCGGTCCGTCTCGGCGCAGGTCGACCACGACCGGGCCGTCGGCGTCGAGCCCCACGACGGCTGCGGTCGTGCGGCCCCATCGGGCCCGTACCCCGGCGGCGGTCGGCGGGTCCAGCTGCAGGACATCGAGCAGGCGGGCCGTCGAGGGGATCTCCACGTCGCCGTCGTTGCTGCCGTCGCGCAGCGGCGAGAGCGCCCGCGCGACCTGCTCGGCCCAGTCGCGCGTCGGCAGGTCGGGCCGCACCGGCACCGGCTCGCCGCCCTGCTGCCGCACGGTCGCCTCGGCGTCGAGGCTCACGACCGCCTGGCACTCCTCGGGCAGCAGCCGCTCCGGGTCCTCCAGGCAGACGACGTGCACGCCCACCGCCGGGCCGTCGCGCAGCACCGCGGGCACCCCCGCCAACGACCGCAGCGCCCGGGCGCCGTCGAGCACCACCAGGACGTCGGGTAGCTGCCGTGCCTGCAGCTGCGCGCGGACGTCCCGGCGGTCGGCCGTGCGGGCGGCCACCAGCGCCGTCAGGTCCGCCACCCGCGCGGTCAGGCTCTCGACCGTGTTGCCGACCAGCACGGCGCACTGCTGCTCCGGGGCCGGAGCGCTGTGCGGGAGCCAGCGCAGCCAGCCCCAGTCGGCCTCCGACGGCTCGCCCGGCGGATCGACGAGCAGCCACACCGACAGGTCCCGCGGGCTGTGCAGCACGGCGGCCTGCGCGACCAGCCAACGCGCCAGCGCGCGGCGCTGCGCCCCCGCGACGCCCAGCACGCCGATCTCCCGCAGCGGCACGGTCAGGGGCACGCCGGAGAGCGGCGCCGCTGTCCCCGACGTCAGCCGGTACGACCGCGGCTGCTGCGAGCCGGTACCGACCCGGACCAGCAGCGCATCGTCGTCGGACCGTCGTCGTTCCCAGAGCCGCGGCCCGGGCCCGGAGGCGGTCAGCAGCACGGCCGCCGGATCCGGCGATGCCTCATGACGCGCGCCCGTCTCGGCATCGCGCAGCAGGGACTCCTCGGCCGCGAAGCCGGCCTCCTGCTGGGCGAACGTGGTCGCCTGCTCACGGGCCGCCCGACGCGCCTGGCCGCGGTCGGACCACCAGGTGCTCAGCGCCATGAGCGGCGACAGCAGCGTGAAGAGCAGGAACACCGGACTGCTGAGCACCGCCATCACCACCCCGAGCAGCACCGGCAGCAGCAGGGGTACGACGGGAAGCCGCCGCGTCGGGACCGGGGCGGGCTCCTGCGGCACCTGCAGCGTGGTGGTCGTAGGGCTGGTCCGCAGCCGGGGCGGCCGGGTCACCTCCGTCTCGAGGCCACCGCTCGTCAGCGCCTCCGCGCGCGCCTCGCACAGGCTGAGCTGCCGGTCGCCGAGGTCGAGCGCCTCGCACGGCCGCAGCACGGAGGCCTCACCGCCGCGGGGGATCGCGACGACGCCGGCAGGGCCGGCGCTCAGCAGCACGTCGCCCAGTCGCAGTTCCCGTTCGAGGGCGTGCACCGCACCGGCGTCGGCGCCGGACAGCACCCGCACCGCGCGGTTGGTCGGCGGTGTGCCCGGCTCGCCCACCGGGCCGCCGAGCCCGAGCACGCTGCCGGCCCGCAGGCCGGAGGCCGCGACGGTGCCCTCCAGCGGGGCGCCGCCCAGCCACAGGCCGCCACCGTGCCGGGGATGCAGCGCCGCGGTCACCGCCACCTGCAGAGCTGAGACGGAGGTCGCGTCGTCGAGCTCGACGACGACCTCGGTCCGCTCATGGGTGGCTGCGTCGACGATCGTCAGAGGCGTCGTGACCCGCCGCGGGGCCCCCGGAGGATGCCGGAGGCCGGTCACGCGGCGCGGCGGCGGGCGCGCTCCGCCAGCAGGTCCACCGGCCGAGGTGGGGGCTGGGGCGCGGGCCGCCTGCGGCTGGCCAGCAGCGTCAGCCCGAGGACCAGCGACCCCGCTGCGGCCAGCGTGCCGATCGGGCGGTCGCCGGCGTCACCGCCGGTGGCCGACCGCAGCGCGGGCACCGAGGTGGCCTCAGGGGAGGGCGCCGTGCCCAGCGGCAGCAGCCGCACCGGCTGGTCGAGCAGCAGCCCTAGCGGGTCGAGGTAGGTGTCTCCGCGCAGCAGGCCCCAGTGCAGGCAGGCCGTGCCGACCCGGCAGGAGGCGTGGCCGGTTCCGAGCGTCCCGAGCTGCGTGCCGCGCGCCACCTGCTGCCCCACCCGGACCTGCGCGGTGACCGGCTCGTATGTCGTCCGCAGCCCGCCGACGTGGGTGACGGCGAGGACGCCGCGACCGGCCAGCAGGCCCGCGTAGGTGACCCGGCCCGGCCCGGCGGCGAGCACCGGCTCCCCGGCGTACCCCCGCAGGTCGACGCCGCGGTGCCCGGCGCCCCAGGCCGACGCCGGAGGCTGGAACCCGCGGTCGACCGTGGGCGTGCCAGGCAAGGGCCAGCCGAACCCCGGCCGCGGCGCGGCGCCGGCAGGCATCGACAGCAGGAGCACCAGGAGCAGGACCAGTCGGCGCATGGGTCACAGCGTGCTGCGCCGGGAGCCCGCGCAGGACCGCCGTACCGGATCTGTGGACAGCTATGCTGGAGCCAGCACAGGTCTCGACCTGTGACTTCGCGCGCCCGCTACGGCCGCGGCACTCCGGTCCCCGCGAGGGGAAGGTGCCGCACCAGGGCGCTAGGGCAGGCGGCCACCCGGCCGTCGGCACAGAACCGGACAGAAGGACGCCCCATGGCTGTCGTCACCATGCGCCACCTCCTCGAGAGCGGCGCCCACTTCGGTCACCAGACCAAGCGCTGGAACCCGAAGATGAAGCGCTTCATCCTCACCGAGCGCAATGGCATCTACATCATCGACCTCCAGCAGACGCTGGGGTACATCGACCGCGCCTACGACTTCGTCAAGGAGACGGTCGCGCACGGCGGCACGATCATGTTCATCGGCACCAAGCGCCAGGCGCAGGAGTCGATCGCCGAGCAGGCCACCC
>JAOPVZ010000270.1 GCA_025965935.1 Frankiales bacterium
AGATCCTCGCCTTCGAGCGCCAGTGGTGGAAGTACGCCGGTGCCAAGGAGCAGGCCATCAAGGACCTGTTCGACATGAGTGCCACCCGCTACTACCAGGTGCTCAACGCCCTCATCGACCGGCCGGACGCGCTCGTCGCCGATCCGATGCTCGTCAAGCGGCTCCGCCGGCTGCGCACGACCCGCCAGCGGACCCGCTCGGCGCGTCGCCTCGGCATGGACGCCTAGCCAGAGCTCGTGACCGGACCGAAGGACCCGGGCGACGACTGGCGGTTCCCCGAGGTCGACCCGGCAGCACCGACACCGGACGTGGGCCCCGCGTCGACCGAGCTGCCTGCGCCTGCCGAGGACGAGCCGGTCTACGACACCGGGTCGGACGCGTGGTGGCGCGCGCAGGCCGAGGCCCAGCGCGAGGCTGCCGCCGCCGAGCCGGTCGTGCCGGTCGCAACGCCGCCTCCGGCGGAGCCGCTGCCGCCGCCTGAGCTCGTCGAGCCGCAGGTGCTCAACACGCCCACGCCGCTGGACGGCGGCTGGGTGCCGCCGGAGCTGCCCGAGCTGCAGCCGCCCGCGCCCGAGCCTCCGGCCCCTGACGACTGGACGCCTGATGACCCGACCGAAGTTGGCCCCGCTGAAGACCACCCGACCGAGGAGCTCGTGCTCGAGCTGCCGGCGGAGGGTCCGGACTGGTCCCCAGGCCCGGTCGACAGCCCGTCGCCCGCAGTGGCAGCCGCACCGATGCCGGAGCAGACACCGGCGGCATTCGACGACGACGCGCACACCCGCGAGCCGTACGAGGGCGAGCGGGTCGGGCCCGCTCGCGCGCTGGCCGGTGCTGCCCTTGCCCTGCTCGGGGTCCTGCTCGCCATCGGTGCGCTGATCGTCTTCAACGGCAGCTCCGAGCCCAAGAACAGCGCGACGGTCGCCCCGTCGCCCTCCGGCCTCGGCTCGGCCGCGCCCTCCGCCGGTGCGTCGGTCAGCCCTTCCGCGCGCCCCTCCGCCAGCCCGTCGGCGAGGCCGACCAGGCCCGCACCGCCCGTCGTGGCCAGCCCGCCGCCCGCCACGCAGGCACCCGTCGTGCCGGTCACGGTCCTCAACAACAGCCGCCGCACCGCCTTCGCCAAGTCGGCAGCGGCCCGCTTCCGGGCCGGCGGCTGGCCGGTCCCGACGACTGGCAACTACCGCGGCCGCATCTCGCTCACCACGGTCTACTACGCGCCGGGGCAGGAGGCCTCAGCCCGCCGCTTCGCCGCGCAGTTCCACGTGCCGCGGGTGCTGCCGCGCAGCGCACTGCCGGGGATCCCGAGCACCGGCATGACCGTGGTGCTGACCCGCGACTACACCGTCTGAGGCAGGCGGACCTCAGGCCTGCGCGCGGTGCGCGGCGAAGGCGGCGAGCGAAGCCACCTGCGCTGGGTCGAGCGACGGCGTGACGGTCTTCAGCGCCGTCTCGAGGTGCGCCGACGTGACGGTCGAGGCCGTCATCGACTCCCGCATCGCGCACAGCGCGGCCTCGCGGACGAGCGCGGCGCAGTCGGCGGCGGAGAAGCCCTCGGTACGGCGGCCCAGGTCGGCGAGGTCGACGCCCGGCGCCAGCGGCACCTTCTGGACGGCCGTCTGCAGGATCGCGGTGCGGGCGTCGGCGTCGGGCGGCGGCACGTAGACGAGCTTCTCCAGACGGCCGGGCCGGAGCAGCGCCGGATCGATGAGGTCGGGCCGGTTCGTGGCGCCGACGACCACGACGTCGTGCAAGGACTCGACCCCGTCGAGCTCGGTCAGCAGAGCGGCGACGACCCGGTCCGTCGTACCGCCGTCCGTGGACTGGCCGCGGGTCGGCGCGAGGGCGTCGACCTCGTCGAGGAAGACCAGCGTGGGCGCCGCCTCGCGGGCCCGCCGGAAAAGCTCGCGCACCGCCTTCTCGGACTCCCCGACCCACTTCGACAGCAGCTCGGCGCCCTTGACCGACAGCACGTTGGCCTGGCCGGAGCCGGCGATCGCCTTGACCAGGTAGGTCTTGCCGCAGCCGGGTGGGCCGTAGAGCAGCAGGCCGTGCGGTGCCTCGACGCCCAGCTTCTGGAAGGTGTCCGGGTACTGCAGCGGCCAGAGCACCGTCTCGGTCACGGCCTGCTTGACCTCGGCCATGTCGCCGACGTCGTCCAGGGTGATCTTGGCGATGTCGAGGGTGGCGGAGCCCATCGCGGTCGGGCGCACCACCTCGAGGGCGGCCGCGAAGTCCGCCGCGGAAACGGTCGGCTCGGAGACCTGCTGCTGCCGGGACGCGGCGCGCAGCCCGGCCTCCCGGAGCAGTGCCAGCAGGTCGGCCGCGACGAAGCCCGGCGTCCGGCCGGCGAGGTCATCGAGCGCGACGTCCTTGTCGAGCGGCACGGTCTTGGAGAGGGCAGCCAGCACCTTGAGCCGCTGGCCCCGGTCGGGCAGTGGGATGGCGAGCTCGTGGTCGAGGGTGCCGGGGGTGCGCAGCGCCGGGTCGATGCTCTCGGGACGCGAGGTGGTGCAGACCAGCGCGCCCTTGCCGGCGGCGACGAACTCACGGACGGCACCCAGGAAGTACGACGAGAGCGGGGTGCTGCCGTCGCGCGGGACCAGGGCGTCGACGTCCTCCAGGAGGAGCACCGCACCGCGGGCCGCATCTGCCAGCAGGCCCTTGAGCTGCTGCGCGGCTGCGCTCGCCTCGAGACCGGCGACGGTCGGTCCCCAGGCACGAACCAGCCGCACCCCGAGGGCGGTGGTGACTGCCTCGACGAGCGCCGACTTCCCTGATCCTGCAGGCCCTGTGACGAGGACTCCCAGCTGCGGCGTCGTGCCGAGCTTCGTCAGCAGGTCCTGCCGGTGCAGGCCGAGGTCGAGCCACTCGGTCAGCGCCTTGACCTGGTTCTCGAGCCCGGGGAGCTCGGTCGGCGCGTGGGCGGGACCGGGCGTCGGGAGCACCAGCGGCGTCGCGCTGCCGGTCGTGCTGAGGCCGCCTTGGAAGCCGACCACGGTGCCCATGGTGACCACCGCGGGTCCGGCCGGCGAGACCGCCGCCACCTGGAGCAGGAGCGAGGACCAGGCCGGGCCGAGCAGGTTGGCCAGCGAGCGCCGGGTGGCGACGACATCGACCTCGGGGAGCGGCCGCAGGTCGTTGGTGAGCAACGAGACCTGGTCGCCGTCGGTCATGACCTTGCCGAGCAGGGCGGTGCGCAGGATCTCGGGGGCGACGGCGCTCACGACCTCGTGGGAGGCGCTGACCGTGACCGACGCGGCCTCCCGGTCGGCGGCCCGCTCGACGCGCACGACGCCGCCGTCGGGGACGCCGGCGTTGCCGAGGACCAGCTCGTCGCAGAGCAGCTCGTGCGCACCCCGGCCGGGCGGCGCCAGCGCCACCATGCCGCCGGTGGTGCGGGTGCCGGTCAGGGTCACCAGGTCCCACACCGACAGGCCCAGTGCGGTGAGCGCGTCGGGGTGCAGCCGGACGATGCCGCGGCGCTGGTCGAGCGGTGACGGGAAGAGCCGCGCAGTCATCTCCAGCACCCGGCTATCCTTTCAGGAGACCAGCACTGACAACTGCATACGCACGTCTTCATCCCGAGGGGCACCAGGGATACGGCCCGATGACGCCCCGGCAACCAGCTCGCCCGAGCCAGGTGCCAACTCCGTCCCGCGGACCGCGGGAAAGATGAGGAGCACACCAGTGACTTCGCTAGCCCCTGCGGCGTTCGCAGGTTCCCCCGCCTCCGGCCTGATCTGTCGGGAGTGCGGCCACCGGACCCCCCTCGCTCCGGTGCACGTCTGCACCGAGTGCTTCGCCCCCCTCGAGGTCGAGTACGACGAGGCCAAGCTCAAGCTCGTCACGCGGGCGTCGATCGAGGCCGGCCCCCAGACCATCTGGCGCTACGCCGGGCTGCTGCCCGCCGGCCAGGACGTCGAGACCCGTGTCGACCTCGGTGCCGGCATGACGAAGCTGCGCGAGGCCCCGAACCTGGCGAAGGCGCTCGGCATGCGCAAGCTCTGGGTGAAGGACGACAGCGGCAACCCGACGCACTCCTTCAAGGACCGCGTGGTGTCGGTGGCGCTGTCCGCGGCCCGCGCGTTCGGCTACGACACGGTGTCCTGCGCCTCGACCGGCAACCTGGCGAACTCGGTCGCCGCGCACGCCACCCACGTGGGGCTGCGCGCCGTCGTGTTCATCCCGTCCGACCTCGAGCAGGGCAAGGTCGTGCAGACGGCGGTGTACGGCCAGACGCTCGTCGCGGTCGACGGCACCTACGACGACGTCAACCGGCTCTGCTCCGAGATCGCGGAGCAGGAGGAGTGGGCGTTCGTGAACGTCAACGTCCGGCCGTACTACGCCGAGGGCTCCAAGACCCTCGGCTACGAGGTGGCCGAGCAGCTCGGCTGGCGGCTCCCGCAGCAGGTCGTCATCCCGATGGCCAGCGGTTCCCTGCTCACCAAGGTGGACAAGGCCTTCCGGGAGCTGAGCAAGCTCGGACTGGTCGACGCCTCGCCGTACAAGGTCTTCGGGGCCCAGGCGACCGGCTGCTCGCCGATCGCGACCGCCTTCGAGAACGGCTGGGACACCGTTAAGCCGGTGAAGCCCAACACCATCGCCAAGTCCCTCGCCATCGGGAACCCCGCGGACGGGCCGTACGCCCTGGATGTCGTGCGGCGCACCGGTGGCGCGATGGGGCACGTCAGCGACGAGGAGGTCGTGGAGGGCATCTCGCTGCTCGCCGAGACCGAGGGCGTCTTCGCCGAGACGGCGGGCGGCGTCACCGTCGCGACCCTGCGGCAGCTGCTGAAGACCGGCCGCGTCGACCCGGACGCGGAGACGGTCCTCTACAACACCGGCGACGGGCTGAAGACCATCGAGGCGACGGCGCTCACGTCGGTCCCGACCGTGACGATCGCCCCGAGCTACAGCGCGTTCGCGAAGTCCGGCGCCGCCGGCTGACCCGGTGATCCACGGAGACCTGACGCACTTTCGGGGTGGCTGAGAGCGCGCCAGCTCTCCGTGGATCACGCGTTCGTCCGCGCACAGCGATCGGTCGGCCGCTTGCACTCACCGGGGGAGAGTGCCAATAATGGTGGTAGCACTCGGCACCCCTGAGTGCCAGATCTCCACGGTGAGACCGGCCACCCGGTCGTCCGTCGCGGGCACCTCACGGAGATCACCCCGAACCATGGAGGAATCCACGCATGGCCAAGTTGATCGC
>JAOPVZ010000286.1 GCA_025965935.1 Frankiales bacterium
CCGGTGAGGTACATCGTCACGCCGGCTGCCTGGCAGGCCGCGATCGTCTCCTCGTCGCGCACCGAGCCGCCGGGCTGCACGATCGCCTTCACGCCGGCATCGATGAGCACCTGCGGTCCGTCCGGGAACGGGAAGAAGGCATCCGACGCGGCCACGGAGCCCGCGGCACGAGAGCCGGCCCGGGCGACCGCGAGCTTGCAGGAGTCCACCCGGTTGACCTGACCCATCCCCACCCCGACGGTGGCGCCGCCGGACGCCAGCAGGATCGCGTTGGACTTCACCGCGCGCACCGACCTCCAGGCGAACGCCAGGTCCGACAGGTCCGCAAGCGGCTCACCGGTCGCGAGCGTCCACGCCGAGGGGTCGTCGCCGGGAGCCTGCAGCCGGTCCGAGACCTGCATGAGCAGGCCGCCGTTGATCGGTCGGAACTCAACCGGATCGGCCACGCCGCTCGCGACCTTCAGCAGCCGGATCGACGGCTTCTTCGACAGCAGCTCGACCGCCCCGTCCTCGTACCCGGGAGCGAGGACGACCTCGGTGAAGATCTCGCTGACCGTCTCCGCCATGGCGAGCGACACGGGCACGTTGGTGGCGATGACACCGCCGAAGGCGCTCACGGGGTCACAGTCGTGAGCGCGCCTGTGCGCGGTCGCCACGTCCGGCGCGATGGCGATGCCGCACGGGTTGGCGTGCTTGATGATGGCGACCGTCGGCACGTCACCGTGGTCGTGCGCTGCCCGCCAGGCGGCATCGCTGTCGACGTAGTTGTTGTATGACATCTCCTTGCCGTGCAGCTGCTCGGCTGTCGCCAGCCCGCCGCGCCAGTGCGTGTAGAGCGCCGCCTTCTGGTGCGGGTTCTCGCCGTATCGCAGCACCGCCGACCGCTCCCAGGTCGCGCCGGTCCACGCCGGGAAGCCCTCGACGGCCTCGCTCGCGTCGTACGCGCTGGCGAACCACGACGCGACCGCGACGTCGTAGGAAGCCGTGTGTTGGAAGGCCTTCGCGGCCAGGGCGCGGCGCTGCTCGAAGGTGAACCCACCTGAAGCGACGGCCTCCAGCACAGCCGGGTACGACGACGGGTCGACGACCACCGCGACGCTCGGGTGGTTCTTCGCCGCCGCCCGCACCATCGTCGGGCCGCCGATGTCGATCTGCTCGACGCACTCGTCCGGGGTCGCGCCGCTCAGCACGGTGTCGCGGAACGGGTAGAGGTTCACGATCACGAGGTCGAAGGGCTCGACGCCGAGCTCCTCGAGCTGCTTGACGTGGTCGTCGAGGCGGCGGTCCGCGAGGATCCCGGCGTGCACCTTGGGGTGCAGCGTCTTGACCCGGCCGTCGAGGCACTCGGGGAAGCCGGTGAGCTCGTCGACCGGCGTGACGTCGACGCCGGCGTCGCGCAGCTTCGCCGCGGTGGAGCCGGTGCTGACGACCTGCACGCCGGCCGCGGCGAGGCCCTTGCCGAGCTCTTCCAGGCCGGTCTTGTCGTAGACGCTCACGAGGGCGCGACGGATCTTGATGGTGCTCACGGGATGGTGACCCTTCGTCCGGAAACGGTGAAGCCCTCGCGGGCCATGCGCCCCACGGCGTCGACGAGGGTCGCTCGTTCCACCGTCTTGATGCGCTCGTGCAGGGTGTCCTCGGTGTCGTCGTCGAGGACCGGTACGGCGGCCTGCGCGACGATCGGTCCGGTGTCGACGCCGTCGTCGACGACGAACAGCGTGCAGCCGGTGACCTTGACGCCGTGGTCGAGAGCCTCGCGCGGGCCGTGCATGCCCGGGAAGCTCGGGGAGAGCGCCGGGTGGGTGTTGAGGGTCTTGCCCTCGAACCTGCTCAGGAAGTGCTTGCCCACCAGCTTCATGAACCCGGCCAGCACGATGATGTCCGGCTCATGCACTGCGACTGCCTCGGCGAGGGCCGCGTCCCAGTCCTCGCGCGACGCGAAGTCCGACACCTTGAGGACGAAGGTCGGGATGCCACGGTCGGTCGCCCGCTTCTCGCCCAGCGTGTCCTCGCGGTCCGCGCCGACGGCCACCACGCGCGCGCCCCACGAGGCGTCGTCGGAGGCGTCGAGCAGGGCCTGCAGCGTGGTGCCGCTCCCCGAGACGAGGACGACCAGACGGGCGGACAGGGGTTCCTCCGGAGCAGACGGGAGGGGAAGGATGACCACACTAGCCGCCCTGGGGTCCCTCCCGATCGCGCTCAGATGTGCTGAGAATGTCCGTCACCACCGACCCTGGAGCAGGAGAGATCGTGACGGAGCCGCCGGACCCGTTCCAGCCCCCGAGCTCGACGCCGCCACCCGCGGACCCGTCCTCCCCGCCGGCCTGGGGGGCGCCCCCGCCCGGCTACGGGCCGCCGCCGCCACCCGGCTACGGACCTCCGCCGGGTTACGGCCTTCCCCCTGGCTATCAGGGAGCACCTGGGCGCACGAACACGCTGGCCATCATCAGCCTGGTAGCGGCCTTCGTGTGCACGCCCGCCGGGCTGGTCTGCGGGATCATCGCGCTGAGCCAGATCAAGAAGACCGGCGAGCAGGGGCACGGGCTCGCGCTGGCCGGCACCATCCTCAGCGGCGTCTTCCTGGCCCTCACCATCGTCGGCGTCATCGCCCTCGTGGCTTTCGGCACCAGTTGCTCGACGGACACCTACGGCAACACCACCTGCTGATGGCGCTCGCCTCCGTCGCCCGCGACACGTCACACCTGCGGTCGAGCATGACCCGCGGTGCGGTGCTGCTCGCGGCTGCGGTGGGCCTGGCGGTGCTGCACCTGCCCGGACGGCCGCGCACGGTGTGCCTGCTGCGCGCCGTGACCGGCATCCCCTGCCCGCTGTGCGGCGGCACGACGGCCGCGGTGCAGGTCGGTCGCGGTGACCTGCTCGGGGCGCTGCGTGCCTCTCCCCTCGCGGTGCTCGGCGCCGCGACCTTCGTGGCCGCGCCGGTCGCGCGGCTTCCTCAGCTCAGCAGCCGGAGCCTCTGGCTGCTGATCCTCACCGTGGCCGCCGCCGCGGAGCTCTACCAGCTCGGCCGCTTCGGCCTGCTGTGACCAGGATGGGAGACCGCTCGTGACCACACCTCCTCCGCCGCCGCCACCCGGCTACGGCCCGCCCCCTCCGGGATACGGACCGCCTGATGGCGCGCTGGCCGGCGAGCTCGCGAGCTGGGGCCTGCGCGTCCAGTCGGCGCTGGTGGACTGGTTCGTCCCGTTCCTGGTCGCGGGCATCGTGTACCGCGTGAACACCGTCCTGGGCTTCCTGGTCTACCTCGCCGCGCTCGCCTGGGCCCTCTACAACGCCCACCTGCAGGGGACGACGGGCCAGTCGACCGGGAAGAAGATGGCCGGCACCCGGCTGATCCACCAGCAGACGGGTCAGCCGATCGGGGGCGGTGCCGGCATCGGCCGGGCCTTCGTCCACATCCTGGATGGCATCCCCTGCTACCTCGGCTACCTCTGGCCGCTTTGGGACGCCAAGAAGCAGACCTTCGCCGACAAGATCATGAGCACCGTCGTCGTCAAGGCCTGAGGCGTCGCACGCCGAGGACCGCTGCGGCCACGGACGGCAGCAGCACCTCGGCGAGCACGGCCAGCCCGACCTGCCAGGGTGACGGGCCGACGGCGGACAGCCGTCCGTCCCCGAGCGGACCTCCGGACACCAGCGCGAGCAGTGCCGCGAGCACGGCGACGCAAGGAGCGATTGCGGCACCTTCCACCGCAGCGCGGGTGAGCGACACCGCACCGAGCGAGCGCGCCACCACCAGCCCGCCGAGCACCCCGGCGACCACCGGCACGGCGAGAACCACCACCCCGAGCCAGTGCGGCGTCGGGCCGGAGGGCAGCCCGCCGAGCAAGGGAAACGCCGGCACCGGTCCGAGCGAGCTCGACCAGGGGCTGACCGCCGTTCCGGTCCCGACCGCGAAGCCGGCTCCGGTGCACCAGGACATCCCCCACACCGCCGCATTGGGCACCAGGCTGAGGCCGAGCAGCAGCAGGGCGAGCCCACCGAGCAGACCCGGACCGGTGGCGCCGGCTAGCGATGTGACACGGCCGGCGTGCAGCGCGACGGTGGCGGCGGCGACAACGGCGCCGCCGGCGAGCAGAACCAGGAGTGACACGACGCTGGCGCGCAGCAGCACCCGTGGCCTGACGGGGAGCCAGCCGAGCGACAGCAGGGCGGCCTCGCGCAGGATCCCTGATGCCGAGCCTGCCGCGCTGAGCGCAAAGGCCAGCAGCAGGGCCTCCACAGCACTCGGCCGCACCGTCCGCGTTGTCGCGACCGCGGCGAGGACAGCAGCCGCGAGCGCGTAGGGCGTGGCCATCGCCAGGACCAGCCTGGCCGCGTCCCTGCCGCGGGTGACGGCCGACGAGCGGGCCGCGTGCCGTCCCGCCCGGTGCAGCAGCAGGACGGGTACGGCGGTCAGCCCCCACGGCGTGAGGTGCACCGTGCCGGACGGCAGCGAGAGGCCGACCCCGTGCGCGACCAGCCACAGCTGCCCGACCGTCCGCGTCGCCGCCCCGGCACCCGATCCCGACCGTCCGTCGGTGGCCCAGGCGAGCAGGACGGGAAGGCCCAGGAGCACGAGCCCCGCGCCGAGAGCCCAGGCCGCCGCGGCCGCACCCGGGAGGAGCACCTCGGGAGAGGCACGTCGAGCCGGAGGGACAGGGCGGGTGAGGCGCGGGCGCTCGACGGTCTGCGTCATGACCCTTCGACTGTCCCAGCCGACCCGTCATGATCCGGGTCACCACGCCGCAGCACCCGAAATGCCTTTGCCGACAAGCACTCTCGCGCTCAGACTGAGCAGCGTGAGAAGCCGCATCAGAGTCCAGGGACTGCCCCGGCAGGCCGTCACGTAGTCGTCAGCGAACGACCTCGTGAGGGCCGCCACCTGCATGTCAGGGGCGGTCCTTCTGCTTCTCACCCGACGAGAGGAGGTCTCATGACCACCCACCGAGGCCTTGCCTCGACCCGCAAGGCCCTGCAGGCCGGACGCCGCCCCGACGCCACCGACAAGGCGAGACGACTGGCGCGGGCCAACCCGCTGCGCAGGGTCCGGCTCGCCTGCCACGGCTGGGTCCAGGACAGCGTCGCGTCCCTCGGTGACCACGTCTGGTGCGAGCCGTGCGCCGACTGGGCGCGCGTCATCGACGTCGTGGCCTGACCCATGAATGGATACAGCGCTGCCGTTTCCGACTCGGATTCGGCAGCGCTGTATCCATTCACGCGCGGTGGGGCTAGCGGTTCTGCATGATCTCGCGCATGAGGGCCGCGGTGGCGGACGGCGTCTTGCCGACCTTCACGCCGGCGGCCTCGAGGGCCTCCTGCTTGGCCTGCGCGGTGCCCGACGAGCCGGACACGATGGCGCCGGCGTGGCCCATGGTCTTGCCCTCGGGGGCGGTGAAGCCGGCAACGTAGCCGACGACCGGCTTCGTCACGTTGGCCTTGATGTAGTCGGCCGCACGCTCCTCGGCGTCGCCGCCGATCTCGCCGATCATGACGATCGCGACGGTCTCCGGGTCGTTCTGGAACGCCTCGAGGCAGTCGATGTGCGTGGTGCCGATGACCGGGTCGCCGCCGATGCCGACGGCCGTGGTGAAGCCGA
>JAOPVZ010000291.1 GCA_025965935.1 Frankiales bacterium
GCCGGCGTCGTTCACCGGCACCGTCGACGGCGCGCCCTTCGCGGTCCGCGGCTGGAACGTCGCGGTCTCCAACTCCGGCAGGTACGGCGGCGGCATGCGGCTCGCGCCCGACGCCTCGGTGCACGACGGGCTGCTCGACCTGGGGTGCGCCTCGGAGACGTCGACGGGTCGCTTCCTGCGCGCGCTCCCCAAGCTCTTCAAGGGCACCCACGTCGATGACCCGGCCGTCTCGGTACGGCCCGCTTCCGCCGTACACCTCGATGCCGACCGGCCCTTCCGGGTGTTCGCCGACGGCGACCCGATCGCCACCCTGCCCTGCGAGATCACCGTGAAGAAGGCCGCCGTCCAGGTCCTGCTCCCCTGACCCCTGCTCCTAGGTGGGAGGGGTCAGGAGGGCGAGGAGCTCGACGTGCTCGGTCTGGGGGTAGAGGTCCCAGGCGCGCAGCGAGGTGAGCGTCCAGCCGGCGTCGAGCAGCACGCGAAGGTCGCGGGCGAGGGTGGCAGCGTCGCAGGAGACGTAGGCGAGCGCCCGGGGCCGCAGCCGAGCCAGCGCGGCGGTGACCTCCAGGCCGGCGCCCGCCCGCGGCGGGTCGAGGACCACCAGGTCGGCCGGCTTCAGGACCGAGGCGGTGACCGCTGCGGTGCGGACCCGCACCCACGGCAGGTCGTCGGTGTTGCGCGCGGCGTCGGCGCAGGCGCGCGACGACGCCTCGACGGCGAGCACCGACCCGGTCGGGCCTACCGCGGCTCCGAGGAAGGCGGCGAACAGGCCGACGCCGGAGTAGAGGTCGAGGCACGACTCCCCCGGCTGCGGCTGCAGCCCCTCGAGCACCGCGGTCACCAGCACGGACGGCGCGGCCGAGTGCACCTGCCAGAAGCCGCCGGCGGCCACCTCGAAGCGCCGGTCCAGGACCGGCACCCGCACGCCACCCGAGCCCCGGCCGTCGACGGCGACGGCCGTCTGCCCGGCCACAGACATCACCTCGACGACCGAGCCGAGCGGTCCGGGCGGCTCCTCGGCGGCGGAGATGATGCAGCGGTCGACGGGCACGACGTCGTGCGACCGGTGCGCGTGGAACCCCACGCCCTCCGCCCACTGCGACCGCGTGCGCCAGCCCCACGACGGCTCTACCGGCTCCACGAGGCCGTCCCACGCGAACCGCCCCACCCGCGACATCTGCTCGCGCACCACGTCGGCCTTTAGCGACAGCTGCAGTGCCGGCGACGCGTGCTGCCAGTCGCAGCCGCCGCAGGTCCCGAACCACCGGCACGGCGGCTCCACCCGGCCCTCCGACGCCGACAGCACCTCGACGACCGTTGCGCGGAGGAAGCGCGCACCCTCGGACTGCACCTCGACCCGCACCGTCTCCCCCGGCAGGGCCCCGCGCACGAACACCACGCGGCCGTCCTCGGCCCGGGCCACGCAGATCCCGCCGGCCCCGACGCCACCCACGGTGAGGATCACCGGACGCGGCGGAACTGCTCCGGCGCGCCGTCGTCCCGCCGCCGGTCCGACGACTCCAGCTGGTAGGGCACGGACGTCACCATGACACCCGGCTGGTACAGCAGCCGGCCCTTGAGCCGCAGTGCGCTCTGGTTGTGCAGCAGCTGCTCCCACCAGCGCCCGACGACGTACTCCGGGATGAAGACGGTCACCACGTCACGCGGCGAGTCCAGCCGGATGCGACGGACGTAGTCCAGGATCGGCCGGGTGATCTCGCGGTACGGCGAGTCGACCACCGTCAACGGGATGTCGATGCCACGCCGGTCCCACTCCTGGCGCAGTGCCTCGGTGTCCTCCGAGTCGACGTTGACAGTCAGCGCGGTGAGGTCGTGCGGCCGGGTCGCCTTGGCGTAGGACAGCGCGCGCAGCGTCGGCGCGTGGATCTTCGAGACGAGCACGACTGCGTGGTTGCGCGACGGCGCTGCGATGACGTCGTCGGACGGGACGAGCTCCTCGCGCACTCGGTCGTAGTGCCGGCGGATGCTGCGCATCAGCAGGAACAGCACGGCCATGGCAGCGAGCGCGATCCACGCCCCGCGCACGAACTTCGTGATGAGGACGATCACCAGGACGGTGCCGGTCATGCCGAGGCCGATGGCGTTGATGACGCGGGCGCGCATCATCCGGCGGCGGGCCGCGGCGTCCGCCTCCGTCTTCAGCAGCCGGGTCCAGTGCCGGACCATGCCGGTCTGCGACAGCGTGAAGCTGATGAACACGCCGACGATGTAGAGCTGGATGAGGCGAGTGACCTGCGCGTCGAACGCGACGATGAGAGCCATCGCGAACGTCGCCAGCAGCACGATGCCGTTGGAGTACGCCAGCCGGTCGCCGCGGGTGTGCAGCTGCCTCGGCAGGTACCCGTCCCGGGCGAGGATCGAGCCGAGCACCGGGAACCCGTTGAAGGCGGTGTTGGCCGCGAGGATGAGGATGATGCCGGTGAAGGCGATAACGACGTAGGACAGCGCGTGCGCCGGGCCGTCGAACACCGCGTTGGCGAGCTGGCTGATCACGGTCGGCTGGTCGAACGAGCTGCCGACCGGCTTGCCCTTCAGGAGCAGCTGGATGCCGGGGCGCTCGGCGAAGTGCAGCTGGGTGAGGTGGCCGAGTGCCAGGATGCCCATGAGCATCGTGACGGCGATGGTGCCCATCAGCAGCAGTGTGGTCGCGGCGTTCTTGGACTTCGGCTTCTTGAAGGCGGGTACGCCGTTGCTGATCGCCTCGACACCAGTGAGCGCCGCGGAGCCGGACGAGAACGCGCGCAGCAGCAGGAACCCCGCGGCAAAGCCGGAGAACACGAAGCCGTGCTCCGGGGCGATCGTGTACTTGGCGCTCGCCGCGAGCGGCAGGTCGCCGAAGAAGTACCGGCCGAGGCCGAACAGCGTCATGCCGACGATCGAGATCATGAAGCCGTAGGTCGGGATGGCGAAGGCCGCTCCCGACTCCTTGACGCCGCGGAGGTTCACAGCCGTCAGCAGCAGCACCAGCCCGACCGCCACCAGCGCCTCATTGCCCTTGACGAACCCGAGGGCGGACGACGCGTTCTGCACGCCGGACGAGACGGAGACGGCGACCGTGAGGACGTAGTCGACGAGGAGCGCCGACGCGACGGTGAGGCCGAACCGGTCCCCCAGGTTGACGGTCGCGACCTCGTAGTCGCCGCCGCCCGAGGGGTAGGCATGCACGTTCTGCCGGTACGACGCGACGACGGTGAGCATGACCGCCGCGACGATCAGCCCGATCTTCCAGCTGAAGGAGTAGGCAGCCAGACCTGCGACCGAGAGGGTCAGGAAGATCTCGTCGGGCGCGTACGCGACGGACGACAGCGCGTCGCTGGCGAAGACCGGCAGCGCGATCTTCTTCGGCAGCAGGGTCTCCCCCAGCCGGTCGCTGCGCAGGGCACGACCCAGGAGCAGTCGCTTGGCGAAGTCACCTATGCCGGGCACGAGGAGAAAGACTAGGGGTGCACGCCGTGTAGCGTTTCGCGTCATGCACGTGGTGATCATGGGGTGCGGTCGGGTGGGGTCCACCTTGGCGCGCATTCTCGAGAAGAGCAGCCACTCGGTGGCCATCATCGACCGGGACGCCGGGGCGTTCCGCCGCCTCACCACCGAGTTCGCCGGACTGCGGGTGACGGGCATCGGTTTCGACCGCGACACGCTCATCGAGGCCGGCATCGAGCGGGCCGAGGCCTTCGCCGCCGTGAGCTCCGGCGACAACTCCAACATCATCGCCGCCCGGGTCGCGCGGGAGACGTTCGGCGTCGAGAACGTCGTCGCCCGCATCTACGACCCGGCCCGCGCCGAGGTCTACCAGAAGCTCGGCATCCCCACCGTCGCCACCGTCCGCTGGACCGCCGACCAGGTGCTGCGCCGGCTGCTGCCCAGCGGCATGCTCAGCGAGTGGCGGGACCCGAGCGGCAAGGTCGTGCTGGCCGAGCTCGCCTACGACCCGGCCTGGATCGGCCACAAGGTCAGCAAGCTCGAGGAGGAGTCCGGCGCCCGGGTGGCGCTGCTCACCCGCCTCGGCGAGGGCTCCCTGCCGGCCCGCGGCACCGTCGTCCAGGACGGCGACCTGCTGCACGTCACCATGGCGTGGGACCAGCGCGAGGAGGTCGAGCGGGTGTTCTCCGCCGGCCCGACGGAGGGGCACTGATGCGCGTCGCCATCGCCGGAGCGGGCAACGTCGGCCGTTCCATCGCCCTGGAGCTCCTCGAGAACGGGCACAGCGTGCTGCTCATCGAGCGCGAGCAGCGCGCGATGAAGGTGCAGACCGTCCCGACCGCCGAGTGGCTCCTCGGCGACGCGTGCGAGATCGCGACCCTGCAGACCGCGCAGCTCGAGGAGTGCGACGTCGTGGTCGCGGCCACCGGTGACGACAAGTCGAACCTGGTCGTCAGCCTCATCGCCAAGACCGAGTTCGGTGTGCCGCGCGTCGTGGCGCGCGTCAACCACCCGAAGAACGAGTGGCTGTTCAACGACTCGTGGGGGGTCGACGTCAGCGTCTCGAGCCCCCGCCTGCTCGCGGCCGTGGTCGAGGAGGCCGTCAGCGTCGGCGACCTGGTCCGGCTGCTCACGTTCCGCCAGGGGCAGGCCAACCTGGTCGAGCTGACCCTCGCTCCGGACGCCGACCTGGTCGGCAAGTTGGTCGGCTCGATCAGCTGGCCGACCGATGCCGCCCTCGTCGCGATCCTCCGGGAGGGCCGGGTCATCACGCCGTCACCCGACGTGGCGCTGGAGGCCGGTGACGAGCTGCTGCTCGTCGCGACCTCCGAGGTGGAGGACGAGCTGGACGCGCTGCTGACAAAGGCCGCGACGACCTGACGCCCCGCGGCGCTCAGGCCTGAGGCACCGGCTGGACGGGCACCTTGCGCACCGCCCAGACCGTGAACAGCGCAGCACCGACGAGCAGCGCGATGCGCTCGACCTGGATGACGCCGAACAGGATCGCGTTGTCCTTGGCGTCGTCGCCGACCGTCAGCGCCACCGCCGTCGCGACAGCGGCGCGGATCAGGAACGACGCGGACCACACCCAGGTCGACTGGACGCAGGCGCGCCGCAGCGCAGGGTCGGTCCGCCAGCTCGCGTACTTCTCGTCGATCGTGACCAGGACGAGTGCCACCGCCGGCTGACCGACCAGGTTGGACAGCGCGAAGCCCAGGCCGCTGACCCCCGTCAGCACGATGCCGGGGAGGAAGAAGCCCTTGCCGGTGCCGGTGGCCTTCGCGATGGCGACCGCGACGAGCAACCCGACGAAGCCGCTGAGGCAGTACTGCAACGACTCGCCCTTGAGCCGCCGGTAGCCGACGATCAGCAGGCCGGCCGCAACGGCGGCGACGACGCCCGTGTTCAGGTCGCTGAGCAGCCGCACGACGATGAACACCACCGCGGGCACGCTGCTGTCGAAGACGCCCTTGCCGCCGCCCATCAGGGCGAGGAAGTGACCGACCTTGAGCTGCTCGTCAGCCACCGACGGCCTTGAGCTCGTACTCCGGGTTGAACAGCGTGGCCTGGCCGTCGCGCTTGGTCAGCCGCCCCCGGGCGACGAGCGACCGTCCGGGGTCGATGCCGCGGATCCGCCGACGACCGAGCCAGACGAGGGTGACGGTGCCCGTCCCGTCGTACAGCTCGGCCTCGAGGGTCGGGACACCGGCGAGCGGTCGCAGGACGACCGCCCGCAGGGTGCCGGCAACGCAGACCGGCTTGCCGACCGAGCAGACGTCCACCGTGGTGGCACCGGACTTGTGGACCTCCGCCCGGAGCTCCTCGCTGTGCATCTCCTCCTCGTCGGCCGTCAGCCGGTGGAGGGCGCGCTTGATGCGGGACACGTCTTCGATGCTACGCCGCTAGGCCGCTGAGGAAGCCGCTACCGGATCTCGGTGATCTCGGGGCCGCGCTCCGGCATGGCGAGGGTCTGCCCCTGCTCGGCAGCTGCCTCCTCGGCAGCCTGGACCGCGTCGGCCGGCAGCTTCAGCGGCAGCGGCTCGCGCACGACCATGGCCTCGTCGCCACGATCGACGGCGACCTGGCGGAAGGCCTCGAGCAACGGCGCGAAGGCGGCGTCGTCGTGCGCCGCCGGCCCGGTGACGAGCCCCCGCAGGAACCACCGCGGACCGTCGACGCCGAGGAAGCGGGCCGGCGAGAGCACGACGCCCTGGCCCGGCACCTCCGCCGGGACGGAGGCGCGCAGCTCGGTGCCGAAGACGCCTTCGACCTCGGACGCCTGGCCGCCGCCGTCCCCGTTGAGCGCGTCCCGGATCTCGACCCGGACCTCCTGCCAGATGCCGGCGCGGCGCGGTGCGGCGAAGGCGTTGAGCTGCAGCGCGGACTCGCCGTGGACGAGGGTCGCCGCGACGACCTCGCCCTCGGGGTTCACCTCGAGGCGCACGTCCGTGTCGGGCAGCACCGGCACGTGCAGGCTGCCGAGGTCGAGGCGTTCCGGCTCGATGGGCGGAGCGTCGACGAAGTCCCAGGGCCCTTCCGGCCGGCCTACCTCGGCCAGCTCAGCGCCGTCCTGCCCTTCCGGGGTGACGTCGCCCGCCGGCTCCTCGTCGAGCTCGCGGAGCAGGAGCGCATCCTCCGCGGCCCGCTGTGCCGGGTCGAGGTCGTCGACGAAGTTGTCCACGTCCTCGTCCGTGATCTCGTCGTACTCGACCTCGATGCCGCGACTGCGACGTCCGAAGAGGGCCACCTCAAGAACCTCCGTATCCGCCGGTGGAACCGTGCCCACCTGCGCCGCGCTCCGACTCGGGGAGCGCATCCGTCTCACGCCAGGTGATCTGCTCGACGCGCTGGACGACGAGCTGCGCAACCCGGTCGAACCGCTTGAGCCGCACGGTCTCGTGCCGGTCGTGGTTGACCAGGATCACCTTGATCTCACCTCGGTACCCAGCATCGATCGTGCCGGGCGCGTTGACCAGGCCCACGCCATGCCGCACCGCCAGGCCGGAACGCGGGTGCACGAACGCCGCGTACCCCTCGGGCAGCGCCACCGCGATCCCGGTGGGCAGCAGCGCCCGCTCGCCGGGGGCGAGCTCCACATCGACCGTCGTCACGAGGTCGCAACCGGCGTCGCCGACCCTGGCGTACGTCGGCAGCGGGACCTCAGGGTCCAGGCGCACGACGTCCACGAGCAGGGTCACGGGTCGAGACCGTACCGTTTGGCGCATGCCGACGTACCGGGAGCGCTTGTGGGCGCCGCTGTCCTGGGCTGTGATCACGCTCGCTGGTGCCGTGCTCGTGGCCGTGAGCTTCCAGGAGAGCCTGCTGCTGCTCGTGGGACTGCCGCTGCTGGGAGTGCTTGCGCTGGTGGTGCTGTCGCGCGACCAGCTGCGGGTGGACGACGGCGTCCTGCACGTGCCCGGCGCGCGCGCGCCGATCACGGCGTTCGGTCCGGCGGAGGTGCTCGACCGCAAGGCCCTCCGCCAGTGGATGGGCGTCCGCGCCCAGCGCGACGCCTGGGTGCGGGTCAAGCCCTGGGCGCGCAACGCCGTGCGGCTGCCGGTCGACGACCCCGACGACGACACCCCGTACTGGCTGATCGGCACTCGTCGTCCCATCGACCTGGCGGTGGCCGTCGCTCGCTTCCCGGAGGCCCCGTGACCACGACCCTGGACGAAGAGACCATCGCCTTCGCGGGCGTCGTCGGCCAGCGGCAGCTGCTGCGCGACGGCGCCCTCACAGCGGTCGAGCTGGTCGAGCACTGCCTGCGGCGCATCGCGCGCCTCGACCCGCGGCTGCACGCCTTCCGCACGGTCTTCGACGACAGCGCGCGCGACGAGGCCCGCGCCGCCGACGAGGCCCGTGCCGCCGGGGACGACCGGCCGCTGCTCGGCGTGCCGATCGCCGTCAAGGACTCGATGGCAGTTGAAGGCCACAGCGGCACCCTCGGCACCGGGTCACCCGAGCCCGCCGCGCACCAGGACTCCGAGGTGGTGCGCCGGCTCCGCGCCGCAGGCGCGATCATCATCGGTACGACGAGGCTGCCCGAGCTCGCGCTGTGGCCGTTCACCGAGTCCGCCACCTTCGGCACCACCCGCAACCCGTGGGACCTCGACCGCACCCCCGGGGGGTCCTCCGGCGGCTCCGCCGCGGCGGTCGCGGCCGGGCTGGTGGCCGCGGCGACGGGCAGCGACGGCGGCGGATCGATCCGCATCCCGGCCGCTTGCTGCGGCCTGGTCGGGCTCAAGCCCACCCGTGACCTGGTCTCGCTGGCACCGCACCGCGAGCACTGGCACGGGCTGTCCGTCGCCGGGGTGCTGACCCGCTCCGTCGCCGACACAGCGACCTTGCTCAACGTGCTGCAGGACGACCCGCTCACGGTCTCCGACCCGGGCCGGCTGCGGATCGCCTGGTCCTTCAAGCCCCCGACGCCGGCGCCCGTGGCACCGGAGGTCAAGGCCGCGCTCCGCCGGGTGGTCGGGCGACTGCACGACCTCGGTCACGACCTGGTGCAGGCCGACCCCGACTACGCCGGCATCCAGGAGTCGTTCGTCGTGCACTACACGACCGGGGCCGCCGACGACCTCGAGGGTCTCGTCGACCCGACCGCCACTGAGCCGCGCACCCGGGCCGTCGCCGCGATCGGCCGCCGGCTGCGGGGCCGGCCGTTCGCCCGGGCAATGCGGCTGCGCGAAGCCGCCACCCGCCGGCTCGGGACGGCACCAGGCGGAGCCGACCTCCTGCTCACGCCGACGCTGGCGACCCTGCCGAGCCGCGTCGAGTCGCTGACCGGTGTCCGGACCCTCGCGCTGGCCGGACGCCGGGTCCCCTTCACGCCGGCCTGGAACGTCACCGGCCAGCCGGCCCTGTCGATCCCTGCCGGGCTGTCGGCCGACGGCCTGCCCCTCGCCGTACAGCTGGTAGGGCCGGCGGGCAGCGAGTCGCTGCTGCTGTCCGTCGCTGCCCAGCTCGAGGACTGGACCGACCGGCGCCCCGGCCTGCGGTGAGCGCCGGGCACGTAGCGCGCCCTCGGGGCGCCGACCTGGACGCGCTGCTCGCCAGCCGGCTGCGACGCACGCTCTCGGACGGGGTCCTCGACCACCGCATCGCCACGGTCGTGCTCGACGACGGCTTCGCCCAGTGGACCGTCGAGCTCGACCGCGGACGGGGAAGGGTCCGCCGCGGCGCGGCCAGGCAGCCCACCCTCGTCGTGCGTGGTCAGGCGACGGTCCTCGCCGACGTCGTGGCGGGCAAGGCGTCCGGCGTGCAGGCCTTCCTCGACGGCGACGTGACGATCCGCGGCGACCTCGGGCTGTCGCTGCAGCTGGACGGGCTGTTCAGCGACGCCACCGACACCGACGAGCGACCGGAGCAGTTCCCGCGGGCGCGGGTCGCCGAGGTGATGGGGGTCCGCACCGCGTACTTGGAAGCAGGGCCCCGCGACGCACCGCCGGTCCTCATGCTGCACGGGCTCGGCGCGACCAACGCGTCGCTGCTGCCCTGCCTCGCCGACCTCGCTCGCGACCACCGGGTCGTCGCGCCCGACCTGCCCGGTTTCGGCAACAGCGCTGCCCCGTCGGCGCCCTACAGCCCGGCGTGGTTCGCGGCCTGGGTCGAGGCGCTGCAGCACAAGGTGGAGATGCGGCAGGCCGTGCTCCTCGGCAACTCCCTGGGGGGACGGATCGCCCTGGAGCAGGCACTGACGCACCCGCGGTCCGTGACCGGTCTCGCACTGCTGACGCCGTCGCCGGCGTTCCGGCGGCTCCGGCAGCTGGTGCCGATGGTGCGGCTGCTCCGACCGGAGCTCGGCAGCATGCCGCTACGGCTGAACCACGGCCTGGTCGTCGAGGCCGTGCGCGCGATGTTCAGCGACCCCGACCGGCTCCCGAAGTCCTGGTACGACGCGGCTGCTGACGAGTGCGTCCGGGTGTTCCGCTCACGCGCGCACCGCGTCGCGTTCTTCGCCTCCGCTAGGCAGATCTTCCTCGAGGAGGCGCACGGCCGGTACGGCTTCTGGGACCGGCTGCCCGGTCTGGCCCCGCCGGCCGTCTTCGTCTGGGGCGACCGTGACCGCCTCGTCCCGTCGACCTTCGCCGCGCACGTCGCCGACGCGCTGCCCGACGCCGGTTCGATCGTGCTGGAGGACTGCGGGCACGTGCCGCAGTTCGAGCACCCGGCGGAGACCATGGCCATCGTCCGGGGCTTCCTCGCGCAGCTGACGTAGCCCCTGACAGTGCACCCGACTAGCGTGCCCCGGGTGATCGAGACCCCTGTCCAGCGCAAGGAGCTGCACCCCAACGCGGTGCTGGCGATCGTCCTCACGGCAGTGTTCATGAACCTGCTGGACGTCTCGATCGTGAACGTCGCCATCCCGTCGATCCAGCTCGACCTGAAGGCCTCGTTCGCCGAGATCCAGCTCGTGCTCGCGGGCTACCAGCTGGCCTTCGCCTGCCTGCTCATCACCGGCGGACGGCTCGGCGACATCTTCGGTCGCAAGCGGCTGTTCATCGTCGGGATGTCGCTGTTCACGCTGGCTTCGCTGTCGTGCGGGCTGGCGCCGAACGCCACGCTGCTCATCCTGTCGCGCGTCGTGCAGGGCGCCGCGGCCGGCCTGATGGTGCCGCAGGTGCTCTCGACGATCCAGGTCACCATCCCGCCCAAGGACCGCGGCCGCGCCTTCGGGCTGTTCGGCGCGACCATCGGCGTCGCCACGATCCTCGGCCCGCTGGTCGGAGGCGCGCTCATCTCGCTGAACCTGTTCAGCACCGACTGGCGCATGATCTTCCTCGTCAACATCCCGATCGGGCTGCTGTCCGTCCTGGCGGCGTTCCGCATGCTGCCCGAGACGAAGGCGCCCGACGCCCCGAGCCTCGACATCCCGGGCGCGCTCCTGGTGACCGCCGGGCTGTTCCTGGTCGTCTACCCGCTCACGGAGGGCCGCGAGAAGGGCTGGCCCGGATGGCTGCTCGGCATGCTCGTCGTCGCCGTGCCGGTGCTCGCCTGGTTCGTCGTGCTGCAGCGCCGCAAGACCCGCGAGAACCGCAGCCCGCTCGTCCTCATGACGCTGTTCTCCAACCGGAGCTTCCGGGTCGGTCTGATCGTGAGCCTGGTGTTCTTCGCCGGCATCCCGGCGTTCTTCTTCACCTTCGGCCTCTACCTGCAGATCGGCCTCGGGTACTCCGCCCTGCACGCCGGGCTGACCGGCTTCCCGTTCGCAGTGGGCACCGGCATCGCGTCGTCGCGATCGGATCAGCTCGCGAAGCGGATGGGGACCAACGTGCTGCGTCTCGGCGCCGGGCTCCTGGCGGTGGGCATGGTCATCAACATCGTGGTGCTGCACCACTTCGGGACCGACCTGAAGTCGTGGGACATCGCGCCGTTCCTGCTCTTCAGCGGTCTGGGGCTGGGCTGCTTCATCGCCCCACTGACCAACCTGATCCTGGCCGGCATCAAGGGTCGCGAGGCCGGCTCCGCGAGCGGCGTCCTGACGACTGGACAGCAGATCGGCGGCGCGCTCGGGGTCGCCTTCGTCGGCATCGTGTTCTTCGGCCTGCTCACCAGTCACGCCGACACGGCTGGCCGCAACGAGGCCGGGCGGCTGCGCACCTCGCTCATCACCGCCGGGCTGCCTGCCGCCACCGCCGACGCCGCCGTCGCGAGGTTCCAGCACTGCTTTGTGCTGCAGACCAAGTCCCCCGACCCGACGCTCACGCCCCCGGGCTGCGAGGTGCCCGCCGGCACGCCGCAGCCGGTGGTGCAGGCGTTCACGCGTGCCGGGGACGAGGGACGCAAGGCGGACTTCCTGCACGCCTTCGAGCGGACGCTGGTCTACGAGGTCGGCATCTTCCTGGCGGCCGCGCTGCTCGTGAGCTTCCTGCCTAAGGTCGATCCCGCGAGCCTCGATCACGCCGCACCCGCCGTCGAGTAGCGGAGTCAGCCGCCCTGGATCTCGCGGAGCTGCTGGGCGGCGCGCTGGGCCGTCACAACGGCCAGCGTCACGACCGGGGCGAACGACAGGATGGCCAGCCGGTCGGCCTCGGAGAACGCGTCCACCCTCGTCGAGTCGACCTGCAGCACACCCACCGGTCGACCCTCGGCGATCAGCGGCACTCCGAACCAGCTGCGCACCCCCGTGGACGCGCTCTTGCTGCGGCGGTTGGCGGTGACGGTGCTGGCGATGGTGATGTCGGGCAGGTAGCGCGGCTCACCCGTCACCGCGATCGTCCCCGACACGCCCTGGCCCAGCGGGATCCGTGCCGCCAAGGCCTCAGGAGTCGGGTCCGGCAGACCCGCAGCGATGCGCACCTGCTCGTCCTCGACGAGCAGGATCGCGCCGCCCTCGAACTCCACCGAGGCCGCGAGCGTCGTGAACGCGTGCTGAAGCACGGAGTCGAGGTCGAGCCGCCCGGTGACGGCCTTGGCGCCCTCGACGAGCAGGGCCGTGTGACGGACCTCGTCGATCGAGGGGGCGGTCGTGTCGACGATCTCGATCCGGCCGTCGCGCGGCACCGGGATGGCGCCTTCCATCGCGTAGCGGCCGAGCAGCAAGGCCAGCTCGTGCTGCGTCATGGGGACGCCGAGCAGGTAGCCCTGAGCCGCGTCGCAGCCCATGTCCCGCAGCGCGCCCAGCTGGGCCTCGCTCTCGACGCCCTCGGCGATGACGCGCAGGTCGAAGGTGTGCGCCATGCCGACGACGCCACCGACGATGGCGGCGCTGCCGGCGTCGACGCCGAGTCCCGCGACGAACGACTGGTCGACCTTCACGTGGTCGACGGGGAAGCGAGCGAGGTAGGTCAGCGAGGCGTGTCCTGTGCCGAAGTCGTCGATCGCCAGCCGGACCCCCACGTCGCGGAGCCGCTCGAGCACCTCGACGACCGGCTGGACGTCACCCACGAGAACGGTCTCGGTCACCTCCAGGCACAACCGGGACGGCTCGACGCCCGAGCTGACGAGCAGTTCCGCGACCCGCGCCGGGAACCCGCTGCTGACCAGCTGCCGGAGGCTGACGTTGACTGCCACGGTCGGCGGTGGGCCACCCTGCGTGGCACTGGGCCAGAGCGCCAGGTCGTGCAGGGCCTGCTCGAGCACGAAGTCGCCCAGCTCGAGGATGAGGTCGCTCTGCTC
>JAOPVZ010000035.1 GCA_025965935.1 Frankiales bacterium
CACCGAGGACAAGGACGCCACGGCGACCGTCAGCCTCGACGGCCAGGAGTTCGAGCTCGGTCACGGCGCGGTGACCATCGCGGCCATCACCTCGTGCACCAACACGTCCAACCCGAGCGTGATGATCGGTGCGGCGCTGCTCGCCAAGAAGGCGGTCGAGCGCGGCCTGTCCCGCAAGCCGTGGGTGAAGACCTCGCTCGCCCCCGGCTCCAAGGTCGTCATGGACTACTACGACCGCGCGGGCCTCACGCCGTACCTCGAGAAGCTCGGCTTCAACCTCGTCGGCTACGGCTGCACGACCTGCATCGGCAACTCGGGCCCGCTGCAGGAGGAGATCAGCCAGGCGGTGAACGAGGGAGACCTCGCGGTGGTGTCGGTGCTGTCGGGCAACCGCAACTTCGAGGGCCGCATCAACCCGGACATCAAGATGAACTACCTCGCGTCGCCGCCGCTGGTGGTGGCCTATGCCCTCGCCGGCACCATGGACATGGACATCACGGCGGAACCGCTGGGTCAGGACCAGGACGGCAACGACGTGTACCTGCGCGACATCTGGCCGACCCCGGCGGACGTCGCGAAGGTCGTCGGTGAGGCCATCACGGAGAAGATGTACGCCGACTCCTACGCCGACGTGTTCGCTGGCGACGACCGGTGGCGGGCCATCCCGGTCCCGGCCGGCGACGCCTTCACCTGGGACCCGGCCTCGACCTACGTCCGCAAGGCGCCGTACTTCGACGGCATGGAGCGCGAGCCCAAGCCGCTCACCGACATCACCGGTGCGCGCGTCCTGGCCGTGCTCGGCGACTCGGTCACCACCGACCACATCAGCCCGGCCGGCTCGATCAAGAAGGACTCCCCGGCCGGCACGTACCTCACCGAGCACGGCGTCGACCCGAAGGACTTCAACAGCTACGGCTCCCGCCGCGGCAACCACGAGGTCATGATCCGCGGCACCTTCGCCAACATCCGGCTGCGCAACCAGCTGGCGCCCGGCACCGAGGGCGGGTTCACCACCAAGGACGGACAGGTCACGACGATCTACGACGCGTCGGTGGCCTACCAGGCCGAGGGCACGCCACTGGTGATCCTGGCCGGCAAGGAGTACGGCTCCGGGTCGTCGCGCGACTGGGCCGCCAAGGGCACCGCACTGCTCGGCGTCCGTGCCGTCATCGCCGAGTCCTACGAGCGCATCCACCGCTCCAACCTCATCGGGATGGGCGTGCTGCCGCTGCAGTACCAGGACGGCGACACGGCGGCCTCCCTCGGGCTCACCGGCCAGGAGACCTTCGAGGTGCTCGGGATCGCCGGCGGCGGCGACGTCCCGCGCACCCTGACCGTCCAGGCAGACGACAAGCGGTTCGAGGTCACCGTCCGCATCGACACCCCGGGCGAGCAGGCGTACTACCGCAACGGCGGGATCATGCCGTACGTCCTGCGGTCACTGCTCTGACCCCGCCTGTCTGGGCTGCACCAGGTCAGGGAAGTCACAGGTGGACTCAGGGAACCAGGCAGGCCTGTCGAGTGTTCTAGGAGTACGAGCACCTGGAAGGCCCCCTCATGACGATCGCTCCCCCTGAACCGACCACCGACGACGTCGACCCAGCCGCCCTCGACGAGGCGACCGAGCAGCCTGACGAGCAGCTCGACGACCTCGACGAGCAGCCACGCGGCGAGGGCAGTGTCAGTGCCGACCTGGTCCGCGCCTACCTGAAGGAGATCGGCAAGACGCCGCTCCTCAGCGCCGAGGACGAGGTCCTCCTCAGCCAGCGGATCGAGGCCGGCCTGTTCGCGCGTCACAAGCTCCAGCAGAAGGGCCTGTCGACTTCCCTGCAACAGGACCTCGAGTGGCTGGTGCGCGACGGCGAGCGCGCGAAGAAGCACCTCCTCGAGGCGAACCTGCGCCTCGTGGTCAGCATCGCGAAGCGCTACCTCGGGCGCGGGATGCTGTTCCTGGACCTCATCCAGGAGGGCAACCTTGGCCTGATCCGGGCCGTCGAGTAGTTCGACTACACCAAGCGCTTCAAGTTCTCGACGTACGCCACCTGGTGGATCCGGCAGGCGATCACCCGCGCCATGGCTGACCAGGCCCGCACCATCCGGATCCCGGTGCACATGGTGGAGCAGATCAACCGGCTCGGCCGGCTGCAGCGCGAGAAGCTCATGACACTCGGGCGTGAGGCGACGCCGGAGGAGCTGGCCGCTGAGCTGGACCTGACGGTCGACAAGGTGCTCGAGATCCAGGGCTACGCCCGTGAGCCCATCTCGCTGCAAGCGGTCGTGGGCGACGAGGCCGACAGCAACCTTGGCGACTTCATCGAGGACGCCGACGCCCCGGTGGCGGTCGACGTCGTCTCCTTCTCCCTCATGCAGGAGCAGCTGCACGACGTGCTCACCACGCTGACCGAGCGCGAGGCCGCGGTCGTGAAGATGCGGTTCGGCCTGACCGACGGCGAGCAGCACACCCTCGACGAGATCGGCCGCGCGTTCGGGCTGACCCGTGAGCGGATCCGGCAGATCGAGTCCAAGACGCTGTCGAAGCTGCGACACCCGAGCCGCTCGCAGCGGCTGCGCGACTACCTCGAGGACTAGTGGCAGGACTCGTGGAGCTGGTCCCTGTCGCTGCCTTCGAGGAGCTCGTCGCCGATGCCCTTGACGGCCTGCCGGAGGGGTTCGGCTTCTCCAACGTCGTGGTGGTCGTCGAGGACGAGAAACCGGGCCAACCAAACCTGCTCGGCCTCTACGAAGGCGTCCCGCTGACCCACCGCGAGCACTACACCGGCACGCTGCCTGACCGCATCACGCTGTTCCGCCACCCGCTGTGCCGGCACGCGGTCGACCTCGACGACCTCGTCCGGGAGATCCGGGTGACCGTCATGCACGAGTTCGGGCATCACGTGGGCCTCGACGAGCATCGTTTGCACGAGCTGGGGTGGGCCTGAGACAGTGCCCTGTGAGGGAGTTCACCCGTCGGTAACTAGTGGAACACCTCAAGGCCTGAGATCGTTGGTGCAAGACGGGTGGGCGCATGCGTGCGCACAGCCCGGAGCACGAGCGATCCGCACCCAGCGTACTCGCCCCGACGCCCGGCCCCCCGCACACGCAAGACCCCCCACCCCACGAACCAAGGAGAGCTCGTCATGCCCACCGCTGCCCGCCCCGCCGACAACGATGTCGTGGTCGAGGCGCTGGTCCAGCGTGCCGCGAGCGAGGGCCAGATGTCCCTCGCCCAGCTGCGCACCACCTTCGAGCAGGCCGGCATCGGCCCCGACCAGGCCCGCGCTGTGCTGCGCCGCCTGACGGAGGGCGGCATGGTCATCGGCTCCGAAGGTGGAGCCGACGAGCCCAGGAAGTCCCGGCGCGCCGCCGTCACCCGGCCCGCCCCCGCCCGCAAGGCCGGCAGCACCCGGCCCGCCGGGCGCACCACCCCCGCAACCGCCTCGGAGACCCACACCGAGGAGACTGAGACGACTGTGAGCGACACAGAAGTGAGCACCGTGAGCACCCCCACCCGCACCCGCAAGACCACCGCCAAGGCGACTGCCGAGGCCTCCGTCAAGGCGACCGTGAAGGCGACCGTCCGCAAGGCTGCCGACAAGCCGGCTGCCGATGTCGAGACCGCCCCGGCCCCCGAGGTCGTCGAGGAGGCTGCCGAGGCCACGGCCGAGGCTGCTGAGGCGGACGAGCCCGAGGACGCCCCACTGGCGCTCGACGAGGCGCCCCCCGGCATCGACCTGGTGAAGGCCTACCTGCGCGAGATCGGCCGTGTCGCGCTCCTCACCGCGGTCGAGGAAGTCGACCTGGCCAAGCGCATCGAGGCCGGCCTGTTCGCCGCCGAGAAGCTGCGCCAGAGCGCCGAGGCGGGCATCAAGCTCACCCCGACGATGAAGCGCGACTTCACCTGGATCATCCGTGACGGCGACAAGGCCAAGCGGCACCTGCTCGAGGCCAACCTGCGTCTCGTCGTGTCGCTGGCCAAGCGCTACCAGGGCCGCGGCCTCGACCTGCTCGACCTGGTGCAGGAGGGCAACCTCGGCCTGG
>JAOPVZ010000038.1 GCA_025965935.1 Frankiales bacterium
GGGCCGCACGCCGTCGAGCGCCTCGATGAGGTGCTCGCGAGCGGGCAGGTCGAGACCGGCGGCCGGCTCGTCGAGCAGCAGCAGGTCGGGTTGCCGCACGAGGGCGCGGGCCAGCAGGGTGCGGCGCCGCTCGCCGTTGCTGAGCACCTCCCAAGGCCGGTCGGCGAGGTCTGAGATTCCCACGTCTGCAAGGGATCTCGCGACCGCCTCGTGATGCGCGGGCGTCGGTGACCAGCGCAACCGGAGGCCGTTGGTGCCGGTGATCCCGGTGAGCACGACCTGCCCCGAGCTCAGCCGTCCGGAGGGCTTGTGACGACCGACGACCTGACCGATCCGCGGCCACAGGTCACGGAAGATGTCCACCCGGCCGAGCCGGTGCCCGAGGACGTCCACCGTGCCGGTCGTCGGGTGCTCCCGGGCGCCCGCCAGCGAGAGCAGCGTCGTCTTGCCGCAGCCGTTACGGCCCAGCAGCGCCCACCGCTCGCCGTCGCGCACCAAGAGGTCGACGCCGCGCAGGATCGCGTTGCCGTCGCGGCGCAAGGAGACGCCCGACAGCTCCAGCGCGCTCAGCGGACCACTCCGCGCAGGACCACCGCGGTCGGGTGCTGCAGGACTGCCAGGTCGGCGCGCGGGTCGGCGGCGAACACGACCAGGTCGGCCTGGGCACCCTCGACGAGTCCGGGACGACCGAGCCAAGGCCTCGCCTCCCACGTCGCGGCGGCCAACGCCTGCTTCGCCGACAGGCCCGCGGCGGCGAGCTCCAGCACCTCGTCGGCGACCCTCCCGTGCGCCAGCGATCCGCCCGCGTCGGTGCCGGTGAAGACCCGGATCCCCGCCTCGTAGGCGGCCGCGATCGTGCGGTGCCTGCGCTCGTGCAGGGCCAGCATGTGCTTGGCGTACAAGGGGAACTTGTCCTCGGCGGCGGCGGCGATGTCAGGGAAGGTCGCGATGTTGATGAGGGTCGGCACGATCGCGACGCCGTGCTCGACGAGCAAGGCGATGGTGTCGTCCGTCAGGCCGGTCGCGTGCTCGACGCAGTCGATGCCGGCCCTCACGAGCGGCGCCAGGCAGTCCTCACCGAAGCAGTGCGCCGTGACGCGCGCGCCCAGCTCATGAGCAGCGGCGATCGCCTCGACGAGCACGTCGTCCGGCCAGCACGGGGCCAGGTCCCCCGACGAGCGGTCTATCCAGTCGCCGACCAGCTTCACCCAGCCGTCGCCGCGGACAGCCTGCGCGCGCACGGCGGCGACGAGCTGCTCCGGCTCCACCTCGTCGGCGAAGTCCTTGAGGTAGCGCCGGGTCCGGGCGATGTGACGCCCGGCCCGGACCAGCACCGGCAGGTCGTCACGATCGTCGATCCACCGGGTGTCGGCAGGCGATCCGGCGTCGCGCAGCAGCAGGGCACCCGCGTCCCGGTCGGTGAGCGCCTGCTCGAGCGCCACCTCGGGCGGCACCTCGCCGTGCGGTCCGAGACCGATGTGGCAGTGCGCGTCGACGAGGCCCGGCAGCACCCAGCCGTCGAGCCTGGTCGCGTCGCCCGGCGGCCGGTCGAACGTCAGCCGGCCGTCCACCACCCAGGCCTCGTCCCGCACCTCCTCGGCTCCCACGAGCACGGGTCCGGACAGGTGCAGTGCCATGCCTTGCACCCAATCATCTCGCCTTCCTGAGCTCGCACCCACCGCCGTACCGCTGGTCCTGAGCTCTGACGCGGTCCGCATGCGGAGGCGAGCGCGGACCGAGGGTGGTGGGCGCGCGAGAGCTCAGGCAGCGCGGCACAGAGCTCAGGAAGCGCTTGACAGCGGAGCCCAAGTGCTCAACCATTCGGTTTATCAACTAGGAGGTTGAGCGATGGATCCGCTGAGCCAGGTGTTCGCGGCCCTCGCCGACCCGACCCGCCGCGCGATCCTTGAGCGGCTGGCCGGGGGGGAGGCCACGGTCAACCAGCTCGCGGAGCCGTTCGCGATGAGCCTGCAGGCGGTCTCGAAGCACCTCAAGGTGCTGGAAGCCGCCGGCCTGATCACCCGCGGCAAGGACGCGCAGTACCGGCCGGCCCGCCTCAACGGGCGGCCGCTCGGTTCCGCGGCGGCCTGGCTCGACGACTACCGCGTCTTCTGGGAGGGGTCGTTCGACCGCCTCGACGCACACCTCAAGGCCCTCGTCACGAAGGAGAAGAAGTCATGACCGACAACGAGCGCGGCTACACGATCACCCGCGTCTTCGACGCGCCGCAGGACCTCGTCTGGAAGTGCTGGACGACGCCGGAGGACTTCGCGGTCTGGTTCGGTGGCCACGAGGGCCAGATGAAGGACATGGTCGTCGACGCCCGCGTCGGCGGCGCATGGGGCGGCACCATGGTGCTGCCCGACGGCTTCGAGATGCAGTGGGCGGGCGAGTTCCGGGAGGTCGATCCGACCTCGCACCTCGTGCTCGCGTTCACGCTGCCCGGCGAGCAGCCGCCGGGTCAGGAGCCGGCGTACGAGGTGTTCCACGTCGACCTGGTCGAGACCGGTGGCAAGACCCAGATGACGCTGCGCCAGACCGGCGGCAACCTCAGCGACGAGCAGTACGTGGAGACCGAGCACGGCACCGGCACCTTCATGGACGTGCTGGCGGAGCACCTCGCGACTCTCCAGACCTCTCTCGGGAGCTGAGGTCGCCCCGCAGCTCGCGGTGCGCTTCGGCGACCAGACGGGCGCGCTCGGCGGCCTCGGCCGCGGTGTCCGCCACGCTGTCGAGCAGTCCGTGCCGGCCGGGCGCCAGCCGGCAGGCCTCGGTCAACGAGCGAGCCGCCGCCCTGGCCCGGGCGAGCTCCTCGTGGACCGCGGCGCCCATCCGCAGGTCGGCGTCAAGCGATCTCGCGACCCGTTCCAACCCTTGTACGGCGGGACCGAGCTCCTGCACAGGACGGCCGTCGCGACGCGCCAGCTGGTAGGCCTGGCGTGCCCCGAGGACGTCCCGTGCCAGGTCGCGTCGGGCCGCCGCTGACGGCGACACAACGCTCCGGACGGCGAGGCCCCGGACCCGCGCGGGCTCGACCGCCCGACGGGCGCTGCGGGCCATCCGTCGGAGCGCTCGGACGGCCGACCAGACGAACGCCGCCGCGGTCCCCAGACCGAGGATCGCGGCCACGCCGAGCACCCACTCCACGGTGGTCACGGGCTCTTCATCCCCCCGTAGCGGCAGGCAGTCGTCACGACCGCTCCTCGGTTTGGCGGGCACACGGAACCGGAGGTCCCGCCTCTCGAGGTTAGACCTGGGACAGGAGCCGATGAGTTGCGGCGCCGGCAGTCGTCAACCCGTTGTGACCACGGTCGTGACCCTTCGCGGACCGCTGTCCGCTGCGGACATCACGACGGCCTGCGACGACGTGGACGGGCTCCTGCGCCAGTCCGTCCACGTCGTCGTCGCGATCTCCGACTGCGACCTGTCGGTGGTCGACGCGGTGGCGCGGATCCGGCTGCTGGCCCGTCAGCACCACGGCGCCCTGGACGTGGTCGGCGCCGACGCCGGCCTGTTCACGGCGTGCGGCCTTGACGACCTCTTGTAGGGCGCCGGGTCAGTCGAGGCGCAGGTCGAGGCCGAAGCGCGGGAACACCTTCTCCACGTCGAGGAAGTGATGGATGTGCGCCACCCGGCCGTCGACGATCTCGAGGACCTGCAGCGACCAGGCCTGGTGGCCACCGTTGTCGTGGTCGGGCCGGTACTGGCCGAAGGCCGGCAGCCCGTTGGCGACGGTCGGCACCAGTCGCGAGCCCTTGCAGCCGATGCCGAAGCCGAGGTACCAGGCGGCCAGGTCGTCGACGCCCTTGAGCCACATCGCGATCGGCGGCATCGAGATGCTCGCGTCCTCGTGCAACAGCGAGACCAGTGACGCGATGTCGTAGGCCTCGAAGGCCTGGACGTAGCGGGCGAGCAGCTCCTTGTCGGCCTGCTCCAGCGGCGCCGGCTGCGACAGGTCGGCGTCCGCGAGCGTCGCGCGGGCGCGCTGAAGGGCGCTGTTGACGGAGGCGACAGTGGTCTCGAGCAGCTCGGCGATCTCGGCGGCCTGCCAGCACAGCACCTCCTTGAGGATGAGGACTGCGCGCTGCTTGGGCGGCAGCGTCTGCAGAGCCGCCACGAACGCCAGCCGGATCGTGTCGCTGTGCGCCACCAGCAGCGCGGGGTCGGCCGACATCGGCGCGACGTCGGCGTCCGGCACGGGCTCGAGCCAGGCGGAGTCCGGCAGGGTGTGCTCCGGGGCAGTCGTCGCCGGCACCGGCGAGGACAGGTCCATCGGCAGTGCCCGGCGGCCGCGGGCACGCAAGCTGTCGAGGCAGACGTTGGTCGCGATCCGGTACAGCCACGAGCGCAGTGACGCGCGGCCCTCGAACCCGTCGAGGTTCTGCCAGGCCTTGACCAGCGTCTCCTGCACGGCGTCGTCGGCGTCGAACGCCGAGCCCAGCATCCGGTAGCAGTAGCCGCGGAGCTCGCTGCGGTGCTGCTCGAGCTCCTCGAGCCCCGGCACGGTGAGAGTCGTCATCGCGGTCACCTTCCTCCTCCTTTGCCAGCCTCGCACGGGAAGGGACGTACGACGACCCTCCGGCTCATGCTCGGCGGCGCAGGTGCACGACCGCCGTGCTGATCACGCGGCGACCTCGACCAGCTCCGCAGGCTCGTGCCCACGCACGTCGACCGACCGCAGCAGCGTCGCGCAGACGACGGCCGCGATCCCGAGCAGAACGGCTGAGACCCCGAAGGCCAGGTGGTAGCCGCTGGTCAGGGCGTGCGGCTCGTCGACTCCCCGACCGGTCAGCGTCCGGGTCCGGGAGTTGGCGAGGGTGGCGAGCACCGCGAGCCCGAGAGCGCCACCGGCCTCCGCCGTCGTCCCCACCAGGCCGGAGGCGATGCCGGCGTCCTCCGGCGCGACGCCCGACATCGCGATCGCCATGAGCGCCGGGAAGGCCACGCCCATACCGACCCCCAGCAGCACCATGCCGGGGAAGACGTGCAGCAGGTAGACGCCGTCGACCGGCGAGAAGACGAACAGCGCCAGGCCCACCGTCGCGAGGACGGTGCCGCCGAGCAGGACCGGCTGCGCGCCCCGGCGAGCCACGACGCGGTCGCTCACGCGCAGCGACATGAACCCCATGATCAGCGTGGTCGGCAGGAAGCCGACGCCGATCTCCAGGGCGTCCCAGCCGAGGACCCGCTGCACGTAGAGCGTGCAGAGGAAGAACATCCCGAACATCCCGGCGACCGTGAACAGCTGCACCACGTTGGCACCAACGGTCACCCGCGAGGTGAACAGGCTCAGGGGCATCAGCGGGTTCGCCGCGGTCGCCTGCCGCCACACGAAGCCGGCAAGCAGCAGGACGGCCAGCCCGCCAAGACCGAGGGTCTCCGTGTCCCCGATGCCCTTCTCGGCGGCCGGCGACACGAGGGCGTAGACCGCGCACATCAGCGCAGCGGTGATGAGCACGGCCCCCGGGACGTCGGCACCGTCCTTCAGCCCGAGGCCCTCGTCGGAGGGCACCAGCCGCTTCACCAGTACGGCGGTGGCGACCCCGATCGGCACGTTGACGAGGAAGATCCAGTGCCAGTTGAGGACCTGCGTGAGGACGCCGCCGGCGAGCAGCCCGACCGCCCCACCCGCAGACGCCACGAACCCGTAGACGCCGAGCGCCTTGGCCTGCTCGGCCGGCTCGGGGAAGAGCGTCACGATCATGCCGAGGATGACGGCCGACGCGAGCGCACCGCCGACGCCCTGCAGGAAGCGGGCGAGCACCAGCTGGGTCTGATCCTGCGAGGCACCGCAGAGCAGGGAGGCGACGGTGAAGACGGCCAGTCCGACCAGCAGTACGCGGCGCCGCCCGAGCAGGTCGCCCAGCCGGCCGGACAGCAGCAGCAGCCCCGCGAACGCGATGAGGTAGGCGTTGATGACCCACGCCAGTCCCGAGCTCGTGAAGTGCAGGTCGTCCTGGATCGACGGCAGGGCCACGTTCACGACCGTCACGTCGAGCACGATCATCAGCATGCCCGTGCACAAGACGTAGAGGGCAGCCCACCTGGCCCTGTCAGCGCGGCCTTCGTCGTTCATGCCACCAATGACGTCCCCCATGGCCGGGAATCATCGCAGCCGGGCCAGCGCCGTCCTGAGGTCGGTCTCGCCCGGGCCGCTGAGGAAGTGCTCGACCTGCAGGTTGACGACCGAGGCAGCGTGTCGACGTACCAAGCCCGGGTCGGGACGGTGAATCAGAGCGGTGACGCGACGTAGACCCTCACGGGGTCACGCTAGGACCCGGGCCGGCGCCCCAGCAGCTCCAGGGTCAGCTCGTCCGGCTTGCCCGCGTAGTACTGCTGCAGCACCTGGCGGAAAACCGGTTCGTCGGAGACCTCGGCGAACAGCGTCATCGACGAGCGCAGCTTCAGGGCGTCGACCGGGCCGAGCACCGCTGCGGGATCGACGCCGGGTAGCTCAGTGAGGGCATGGGTGCACTCGCGCAGGCGCGTCCCCAGCACGGGATGTGCGAGGTACTCGATCGCCTCCTCCTCCCCGGACAGGCCGTAGTGCTGGGCGGTCGGGCTGTGGCCGAGGCCGGCGAGCTGGGGAAACACGAACCAGATCCAGTGGCCGCTCTTCTGCCCGCGCCGCAGCTCCGCCAGGGCGGCGTCGTAGAGCGGCTCCTGGGCCTGGAAGAACCTGTCCAACGTCACCACGTCACCAGCCTTCGGAGGGCCAGCTTGGCCACCGGCGCGTAGGCAAGCACCACCGGGGCCGGCCCGCCCATCCGCAGCTCGGTC
>JAOPVZ010000045.1 GCA_025965935.1 Frankiales bacterium
TTCAGCGTCGTACGGACGAACGCACCGCCCTTGCCCGGCTTGACGTGCTGGAACTCGACGACGCTCCAGAGCCCGTTGTCGAGGCTGAGCACCATGCCGTTCTTCAGTTCGTTCGTGGAAGCCATGAGCGCCAGACTAGTCGGCCTGCAGCGCTCGCAGCGCTGCGCGATAGCCCTCGACACCCAAGCCGGTGATGGTGGCCTTGGCGATCGGGCTGATCACTGACGTGTGCCGGAACTCCTCGCGGGCGGCGGTCTGTGACAGGTGCACCTCGATCACCACCGGAGCCAAGGAAGCGGCGTCACGCAGCGCGTAGGAGTAGTGCGTCCAGGCACCCGGGTTGAGCACCACCGGCGTACCGCTGTCGGCCGCCTCGTGCAGCCAGCCGATCATGGTCGCCTCGTCGTCGGTCTGGCGCACGTCGGCCTCGGGCTCGACCTGCCTGCAGATGTCGGCGAGCTCGGCGTAGGTGGTGCTGCCGTACACCTCGGGCTGGCGGGTCCCGAGCCGGCCGAGGTTGGGGCCGTTGAGAACGAGGATCTTCACAGGTCGATCGTGCCAGTCTTCTCGCGTCGCACCTCGTGCCACGCCGCGACGAGGAGCGACGGATCCGGGTCGTCGAGGATCCGCGGCTTGGCGAGTGCGTCGAGGACCACGAACCGGAGCCGGTCGCCGCGCGACTTCTTGTCGATGCGCATGGCAGCGTGCAGCCGCTCCCAGTCACCGTCGTAGGAGGTCGGCAACCCGAGGCTGCGCAGCACGTCGCCGTGCCGCGCGGCCGTGGCGTCGTCGAGGCGGCCGGCCAGCCGGCCGAGCTCGGCGACGAAGACGAGGCCGACGCTGACCGCGGCACCATGCCGCCAGCGGTAGTCCTCGACCTTCTCGATCGCGTGGGCGAGGGTGTGGCCGTAGTTCAGCGTCTCCCGACCGCCCTGCTCGGTCAGGTCGTCCGCGACGACGCCTGCCTTCACGGCGATGGCCCGCTCGACGAGCTCCTGCGTGGCCGGGCCGTCGGGCGACGCGGCCGCCACCGGGTCCTTCTCGATGAGCTCGAGGATCCGCGGGTCGTGCGTGAAGCCCACCTTGACGACCTCGGCGAGCCCGCTGACGTAGTCGTGCTTCGGCAGGGTCTGGAGGGCGGTCAGGTCGCAGAGCACGCCCTTGGGCTCGTGGAAGGCCCCGACGAGGTTCTTACCCGCGCCGGTGTTGATGCCTGTCTTGCCACCCACGGCCGCGTCGACCATGCCCAACAAGGTCGTGGGGACGTGCACCACGTCGACGCCGCGCAGCCAGGTGGCCGCGACGAACCCTGCGAGGTCGGTGGTCGCTCCCCCGCCCACCGACACGACCGCGTCCGTGCGCGTGAAGCCGGCCTGGCCGAGAACGTCCCAGAGGTATGCCGCAACCTTGAGGTCCTTTGCCTGCTCGCCCTCGGGGATCTCGACGCTGTGCGCCTCGAAGCCGTTGCTGCGCAGGTCCTCAGCGATCGCCTCCGCGGTCACCCGTAGAGAACCGGGGTGGACGACGGCGACCCGGCGTGCGTTCTCCACCAGCGCTGGCAGCTCGCCGAGCAGGCCCTCGCCGACGACGACGTCGTAGGGCTGCGCGGTCGCGACCCGGATCCTGGTCACGCGAGCTCCTTCTCGAGGACCTCGGCGGCCACTTGCTCCGGGGTCTTGTCGTCAGTGCCGACCTCGATCGTCGCGACCTCGCGGTAGAGCGGCAGCCGTTCTTCCAGCAGCAGGTGCAGGGACGCCCGCGGGTTCAGAGCGAGGACCGGCCGGTCCCGCGCCAGGCCGACCCGCTTCGCTGCTGGTCCGAGGCCGACGTTGAGGAACACCACGCGGTGACCGGTCAGCAGAGCCCGGTTGTCCGGAGCCAGCACCGCTCCCCCGCCGAGGCTCAGGACCCCCTCGTGCTCCGCCAACGCGGTCGCGACGGCGGCGCGCTCGAGCTCCCGGAAGTGCTCCTCGCCGTCGTCGTAGAAGACGTCCGCGACCGGCTTGCCCTGGGACTGCTCGACATCGGCGTCGGTGTCCCGGAAGGCGACGCCGAGCCGCTCGGCGAGCAGCCGTCCCACAGTCGTCTTGCCCGCGCCGGGAGGACCGACGAGGACGATCCTCGGTGCCGTCACCGGATCGTGAGGCTCTTGAGGTAGCTCTCGCAGTTGCGCCGCGTCTCCTCCACCGAGTCGCCGCCGAACTTCTCGAGCGAGGCGTCGGCGAGGACCAGCGCCACCATCGCCTCCGCGACGACACCGGCGGCCGGAACGGCACAGACGTCGGAGCGCTGGTGGTGAGCCACGGCGGCCTCCCCTGTTGCCGTGTCGACGGTTCGGAGGGCGCGCGGGATGGTGCTGATCGGCTTCATGGCAGCGCGCACCCGGAGCACCTGCCCCGAGGTCATGCCCCCTTCGGTGCCACCGAGGTTCCCGCTCGTCCGGGTCAGCCCCTCCTCGCCGTACACGATCTCGTCCATGACCTGGCTGCCGCGCTTGCGGGCCACTTCGAAGCCGTCGCCGACCTCCACGCCCTTGATGGCCTGGATGCCCATCAGGGCCGCGGCCAGCTTGGCGTCGATGCGCCGGTCCCAGTGCACGTGGCTGCCGAGGCCGGGCGGCAGGCCGTAGGCGAGCACCTCGACGACCCCGCCCAGGGTGTCGCCCTCCTCGTGCGCGGCGTCGACCTCGGCGATGAGCCGAGCCTCGGCTGCCTTGTCGAAGACCCGCACCGGGCTCTCGTCGATCGTGGCGAGATCTTCTGGGTGCGGGAGCTGCGTGTCTGCCTCGACGGCCGCGCCGCCGATGCTCACGACGTGGCTGAGGACCTCCACGCCGTAGGCCTGCTTGAGGAAGTGCTTGGCCACCGT
>JAOPVZ010000047.1 GCA_025965935.1 Frankiales bacterium
AGAAGCAGATCACGCTGGAGACGCTCGAGGAGTCCATCGACCGCGTCATGGGCGGCCCGCAGCGCCGCAGCCGGCTGATGAACGACAAGGAGAAGAAGGTCACCGCCTACCACGAGGGCGGCCACGCCCTGGTGGCGCACGCCCTTCCCAACACCGACCCGGTGCACAAGCTGACGATCCTGCCGCGCGGTCGCGCTCTGGGCTACACGATGGTGCTGCCCGAGGAGGACAAGTACTCCCAGACGCGCGCCGAGCTGCTCGACACCCTCGCCTACGCGATGGGCGGCCGGGCCGCGGAGGAGCTGGTCTTCCACGACCCGACCACGGGCGCGTCGAACGACATCGAGAAGGCGACCGCGATCGCCCGGGCGATGGTCACGCAGTACGGCATGAGCGAGAAGCTCGGCGCCGTGAAGTTCGGCCAGGAGTCGGGCGAGGTCTTCCTCGGCCGCGACATGGGCCACCAGCGCGACTACTCCGAGGAGATCGCAGCGCAGGTCGACGCCGAGGTCCGGGCCCTGGTGGAGAACGCGCACCACGAGGCGTGGGAGATCTGCGTCGAGTACCGCGACGTCCTCGACGAGCTGGTGCTGCGGCTCCTCGACAAGGAGACGCTGACTCGCGACGAGCTCACGGAGATCTTCGCGCCGGTCGTGAAGCGCCCGCAGCGCGAGCACCTGACGGGCAACGGCCGCCGGCCGCTGTCCGACGTGCCGCCCGTCCTCACCGCCGCCGAGCTCGCGACCCTCGGCCCGGCGGACCTCGAGGAGCTCGCCCGCGGCAAGAAGAGCGACTCCGGCTCGCGCCGGACGCCGTCCCGCTCGCGCGCCAGCGTCAACCGGGAGGCCCAGGAGCCCAAGCCGCGGCAGGCTCGCTCGCCGCGTCGCCGGCCCGGCGCGGACCCAGCCAGCTGACCCTGCAGCGCACGCTGGTCCTGGGGGTCCTCAACGTGACCCCCGACAGCTTCAGCGATGGTGGCGAGCACGACACCGTCGACACCGCGATCGCCTTCGGGCTGCGGCTGCGGGGGTTCGGCGCGGACGTGGTCGACGTCGGTGGCGAGTCGACGCGTCCCGGGGCCCAGCGGGTCTCGCACGACGAGGAGGCCGCGCGCGTCGTGCCGGTCGTGGCGGCACTGGCACAGGAGGGCGTGCGGTGCTCCGTCGACACCATGCGCGCGTCGGTCGCCGAGGCCGCGGTGGCCGCTGGCGCGTCTCTCGTCAACGACGTGAGCGGTGGGCTGGCGGACCCCGCCATGCTGCCAGTGGTCGCCGGTCTGGGTGTGCCGTACGTCGCGATGCACTGGCGCGGGCACGCTGCCGACATGCAGTCCCGGGCGGTGTACGGCGATGTGGTGGCCGAGGTCTGCGAGGAGCTGTCCCAGCGGCTGGACGCCTGCGCGGCGGCGGGCGTCTCGTCGGTCGTGGTCGACCCGGGCATCGGGTTCGCGAAGACGGCCGAGCACAACTGGGCGCTGCTGAAGAACATCGACCGCCTGCAGGCGCTCGGCCCGGTGCTGCTCGGCTCGTCCCGCAAGGCCTTCCTGGGCGCCCTCCTCGACGGCCGGCCTCCGGTCGAGCGCGACGCCGCGACCACCGCGCTCACCGTCGTCGCCGCGCAGGCCGGCTGCTGGGGGGTGCGGGTGCACGACGTGCGGGGCTCCGCCGACGCGGTCCGGGTCGTCGAGCGGCTGCGTACGTGAGCATGCCTGACGTGGAGGCGGCCAACGCCGCGCTGTACAACGCCTTCGAGTCCGGCGACGTCGACCTCATGGAGGCCGTGTGGGACATCGAGGAGCCCGACGCGCTGGTGTGCGTCCACCCCGGTTGGCCGATGCTGCGCGGGCGCACCGCAGTGATGCGGTCGTGGTCGGCGGTGATGGCAAACACGGACTACATCCAGTTCGTCCTGACGGATGTGCAGGTCGCGGTCGCGGGGGATGCTGCGATCGTGACCTGCACCGAGAACGTCCTCACCTCCGCCGACGTCGGTGACGGGGCAGCAGCGGTGGCCACCAACGTGTTCGTCCGCCGGCGGGACGGCTGGCGGCTCGTCGTGCACCACGGCTCGCCGGTGCTCGGGAGGCTCGAGCACGATGGATGAGATCGCCTTGACCGGCCTGCGGGTGCGCGGCTTCCACGGCGTGCTGCCGGCCGAGCGCGCCGAGGGTCAGGACTTCCTCGTCGACGCGGTGCTCCGGCTCGACACCCGGGAGGCGGCCGCCTCGGACGACCTCGCCGCCACGGTCGACTACGGCGGGCTCGCCGAGCGCCTTGCCGAGGTGGTCGCGGGGGAGCCGGTGGACCTCATCGAGACCCTCGCCCACCGGCTGGCCAACGTCTGCCTCGCCGACCCACGCGTCATCGCCGCGCGGGTCACCGTGCACAAGCCGCACGCCCCTGTCCCGCTGCCGTTCAGCGACGTCTCCGTCACGGTCGAGCGCCCGTGAGCCGAGCATGAGCGCGGTCCTGTCCCTGGGCTCCAACCTCGGTGACCGACTGGGGTTCCTCCGGCTCGGGCTGAAGGTGCTCGAACCGCTCGAGGTCTCCCGGGTCTACGAGACCGCCCCCTGGGGTGGCGTCGAGCAGGACGACTTCCTCAACGTCGTCGCGCTGTGCGCCTGGGACGCGTCCGAGGCCTGGCGCCGGGCGGTCGAGGCAGAGATCCGCGCCGGCCGGGAGAGGGACGTCCACTGGGGACCCCGGACCCTCGACGTGGACGTGGTCTGGGCGGACGGGTCCGACCCCGCGCTCGAGCTCCCGCACCCGCACGCCCACGAGCGGGCCTTCGTCGTCGTCCCCTGGCTCGACGTGGACCCCTCGGCCGAGCTGCCCGGTCACGGCCCGGTCGCCGCCCTGCCCGTCGACCGGTCGACGGTCCGCCTCGCGGAGCAGCAGCTGTGAAGCCGACGTCGTGGCGCTCGCTGCTCGGTGGTGCGGTCCTCACGGGGATCCTCGGGTGGGTGCTGTTCGCGGCGGCCTATGGCGCACTGGTCAAGCTCCCGACGTACGCCGCTGTCACGGCGGGTCTGATGGCCGTCTTCGAGCTCGTGCTGGCGCGGGTGGTCCGCGACAAGGTCCGCGGCCTGCCGCGGGGGCGGCAGATGCACCCGCTCCAGATCGCCCGGGCCGCCGCGCTTGCCAAGGCGTCGTCGATGGCGGGCGCGCTGCTGCTCGGGCTCTACGCCGGGTTCTTCGCCTGGCTGCTGCCGCGCAGCGACCGGCTCGCCGCGGCGAACGACGACGCGCTGGTGGCCGGCCTCTCCGGCGGGGCGTGCCTGCTGCTCGTCATCGCGGCGCTGCTGCTCGAGCGGGCGTGCCGCATCCCCGAGTCCCCGGACGACTAGGTTTCCGGCATGGACCAGAGCTTCGAGGAACTCCGGCAGGCCGCCTTCGACAAGGCTCGCGACAGGCACGACATCGGGTTCTTCTGGGACCTCGTGAAGCACCTGCGCGCGTCCGCGTCCTTCGCCACCGAGGACGGCTCGATGGGCGGCATCGGCGGCTCGATCAACGACGCCATCGAGATCGTCCGTGAGCTGCTGGGCAAGGACCTCGGCGACGACGAGCCGCTGCTGCGGGCCAAGCTCGAGAGCTACCTGGCTCAGCCCTGACCCCAGGGGTCACTTGTCGATGTCGCCGACCACGAAGAAGAACGAGGCGAGGACGGCGGGCAGGTCCTGCACGCGATTGCCGGGCAGCACCACCGGAAGCGCGGACACGTTGTTGAACGACGGCGTCCGCAGGGCCAGCCGCCAGGGCGTCACCGCGCCGCGCGACACCAGGTAGCAACCGGCGATCCCGGACGGGTTCTCCGTCCAGGTGTAGGTAGAGCCCTCCGGCGCACGCACGGTCTTCGGCAGCTTCACGTCCACCGGTCCGCCCGGCAGGGCGTCGAGGCAGGCCAGCACCAGGTCGAGGGAACCGGTCACCTGCTCGAGCAGGCAGCTGAAGCGGGCAGCCGCGTCACCGGCAGACCTGGCGACCAGCGGTACGTCCAGGGACGGGTAGGCGAGGTACGGCGAGTCGCGCCGCAGATCGATCGTCAGACCCGACCCCCGGGCGACCGGACCGCTCACGCCGTGCGCCAGCGCGTCCGGCTGACGCAGCA
>JAOPVZ010000162.1 GCA_025965935.1 Frankiales bacterium
TCCACCTTGTAGGCGCCCGGTCCGTGCCGGAACCGCCGGTAGGCCCGAGCCCGCCGCGACGGCAGCCGGTCTCCGACGATGTCGGCCAGCGCGGCGGGCGTGGTGTCGAACAGCACCACGTCCCACGCCGGCAGGTCGGCGAGCGAGCGCACCGTGACTCCGGTCTCGACCGTGCCGCCGAGCGACCGCAGGAGGCTCGCGAGCGCCGACGTGATGGCCTGCGAGCCGCCCTCCGCCACCGGCCACCCGTACCGGTGACCGGCGGCCACGAGCATCACGCCGACCCCGGCCGTGGCCGGCCCGTTCAGCGGTCGGAAGGCGTGCGCGGCACTTCCGGTGAACAGCGCCCTGGCGGGCTCGGTGGCGAACCGCCGTACCAGGACCGTGGCCGGCAGTCCCGCCCGTAGGCCGAACTTGGCCATGAGGACCGGGTGTGACGGGACCCGGAGCAGCGGCCCGAGGACATCGGTGGCGAGCTCGTCGAAGGCGTCCACGAGCGGCCCGAACATCCGCCGCCAGCGCTCGCCGTCGGAGCCCAGACCTGCTGCGGTGTCGTCGATCGAGCGCACCATCACCGCGGCGGTCCCGTCGTCGAGCGGGTGCGCGAGGTCGACCTCGGGCCAGCGCCAGACCAGGCCGTGATCAGCGAGTGGCAGGGAGGAGAGGTACGGCGAGGCGATGCCGAACGGGTGGATGGCCGAGCACACGTCGTGCTGCAGTCCCGGCACAGTCAGCTCGGCCGTGCGGGTCCCGCCGCCGATCTGGTCGTGCGCCTCCAGCACGGTCACCTGGTGGCCGCGCTGGGCCAGGGCGACCGCAGCCGCCAGACCGTTCGGCCCGGAGCCGACGACGACTGCTCGGGTCATGCGTCCACGTGCACCGGCAGCAGCTCCCACGGCTGCGCCGCGACCATGTCGGCGACGCGCACCTCGCCGCGCTCCAGCACACCGGTGGCCGCGTCGACCAGCCGGTAGCGCTGCGTCTGCCGCTGGATCGGCTGGGACTCCAGCATGACGACGCGCACCTCACCGGGCGCGAAGTGGCACCGCTCCTGCAGGGCGTTGAGCAGCACCTCGTTGTGCATGTGCCCGTCGCCGAAGTTCCAGCCGAGCGCCACGCCGGCGACCAGCTCGCCCTCGAGCAGCAGGTAGTCGGTCTCGTGCCCGTCGCCACATGCCCTGGGAATCAAGGAGAACAGCGCCCGGCCGTGCGAGTGCATGGCCCGGAACGCGTACCCGACCCAGATCGGGAGCACGGCCTGCTCCTTGCCGTAGAACGCCTCGAGCGCGGTGTAGGGCAGCGGAGCGGCGCGCACGGTGCCGGCCTCGAACTTGGCCAGCCCCGAGTCGCTGAAGCACCACACGGAGGTGTCCCAGTTGCCGGCGTAGTAGCGCATCGCCGGCAGGAACGACACCAGGTCCGGACGGAGGTTGCCCAGCACGACCGTCGTGACGACGTCCGCCAGCAGCGCTATCAGGGCGGCCGGGTGCTGCACGTCGGACAGCCCGAGCGAGGCATGGTCCACGAACAGCGAGCCGATGGCGAACATCATGAAGACGTTCCACTCCAGCGGCACGCCCATCGGCATGCTCAGCAGGATGTTCAGGTGGAACAGCACCATCACGATCGCCGCCACCGTGGTGACCGTGCCGCCGCGCGAGGTGATGAGCAGGAGCGGCACGAAGAACTCGACCGCCGTGCTGCCGTGCGCGATCCACTCCGCGAGCCGGGACGGCCGCAGGTCGTCCGGCACGCTCCGGTGCAGCCGGCGTGTCAGCACTGGGCTGCGCATCAGCGGCGAGTTGCTCAGCATCGTCGCCACCACGTTGGGGAAGTGCCGGTTGAGCTTCGACGTCGCGGCGCCCCACCAGATGCAGAGCATCACCAGCTTCGCGCCCACGATCGCGTCGACGCCGCCGAACAGGAACGTGATCGCCAACGTCCCGTACACCTCCGAGCGGGCGGCGAGGAAGATGGTCTTGTCGCGCAGCCCGATCGCTGCCAGCAGCACCAGCACGATGACGACCTGCGTCCTCGGCACCGCTCCGAGCAGCGCCCACACGAGAGCTGTGACTAGCCCGCCGTACAGAGCGACATCCAGCGGCGTACGGGCGGTGCCGCGGGTGCCGGGGACCCGCCACGGCGGCAGCCGGATGGTTCCGGGCCGCAGCCAGTAGAGGAACGAGCCGAGCGGGGGCGTGATGCGCAGGTTGAGCGGTCCGAAGCCGCAGCCCAGCCCGAGCACCTCGAACAGCATGGTCCAGAGCACGGCCTTCTCGAACACCACCGGCTCCGACCACCACGAGCCGACGTGCGTGAAGCCGTCGATGCCTGGCGACGACAGCGCGAACAGCATGCCGACGAGGACGTACAACGCGATCTTCACCGCGTACAGGACGTAGACGATGTCGGGGGTGCCGAAGCCGTACTCGGCGACGTGTCGCGCCATCGGTCGCAGTCGCTCGCTGCGACTTCCCCGTGCCCACTCCTCGAGGTCGAGGGCAGGGAAGTGCGGCTGTGTGAGACCCATCGGCGCATGATGTCCCAGTGACGCGGTTGTTGTCTGTGGGATGCATGTTGTTTGCCGGACTTCTCTTAGCCGGGTGCTCCAGCGGTACGACGGAAACCGGCCGAACCCCCGCAACGGCCGCGACCACTCCGGCCCCCACGGCGTCGCCGACGCCCTCCGCCACACCGACCGTCGCTGCCGACGGCTGCCCGTACCGGCGCCCGCTCCCCACCGGGTCCGTGGTGTCGGTCATCGGCGACTCCTACACGACCGGCGAGCCGGGCAAGGGCGGGATCGGCGCCAAGGGCTGGCCGGCGATCCTCGCGGAGCGCACCGGATGGACGGTCTTCAAGGACGCCCAGGGCGCGAGCGGCTACCTCAGCAAGGGGTTCACCGGAAAGGCGTACGACGGCCTGATCTACCTCGACCAGGTGCGCAAGCTGCCCGCCCAGCACCCCGCTCTCGTCATCGTCTTCGGCAGCGACAACGACCTCGGGCACACCGGCCCGCCGTACTTCGTGGACAAGGTTCGGCAGACCCTGGAGGCGGTCCACCAGGCGGCGCCACAGGCGTACCTCGTCGTCGCGACGTCGTTCTGGGAGGACGACGCGCCGCCACCCGAGATGCTCTACATCCGCGACGTCGAGAAGCGGGAGACGGCCCGCGTCCCGTGCGCCGTCTTCCTCGACCCGATCGCCGAGAACTGGTTCGGGGCCGCCCGCAAGAACCTGATCGTCCCCAACGACGACCACCCCACGGATGCCGGCCACGTGCACCTGGCCAACCTCTGGCAGCGCGATCTACGCCGTCTGGGGCTGCTGCACTGAGATCTCGGGGCCGAGGCTCCAGCCCGGCTCCAGCCTGAGGTCGTCGCCGCTCCAGAACGAGCCCGGGTCGAAGAAGGCCGACGGCCGATCCGTGCCGAGCACCCCCATCGCCTGATAGGTGCGGGCCAGCACGTCGGCGCAGAACGCGGTCTCCACCGAGGTCGTCTGCTGCGCCCCGGGCAGGCGCGCCCGGAGCCAACCGCCGGCCAGCTGCGCCGTCGACGGGAACGGGGTGCCGGCGAGCCGGGCGATGGTGCGCAGCACAGCGTCCTCGACCTCCGCGTCGACCGGGCCGGACAGCTGCCGCAACCAGGCCTGCTGGCCGTACCGCTGGCACCAGGTCAGCACCGCGTCCCTGAGGTCGTGCAGCTGCACGCCGCGGTTGTGCCTGCCGGCCCACACGTCGGGTAGCGACTGACCCAGCTCGGCATGCCACATCAGCGGTGGCAGGTCGTCGAGGACCACAGCCATGCCGACGTGGTTGACCGGCGCGTTGGTGAAGGTGCGGATGACCCGGTCGGCGCCCGATCGGCCGCGGAACAGCCACACGTCGCCCGTGCGGGTCAGCTCCACGGCTTCGTCGAGTCCGACCACGTGCGTATGGTCCCCCACATGCGGCTGTGGAAGTGGCTGGGGCTCGCCGGTCTCGCGGGTGTGGCGGCCACCGGTGCGGTCGTTGCGCGCCAGGAGCGGCAGCGCCGCGGCTACACGCCCGAGCAGGTCAGGGACCGGCTGAAGCAGCGTCATGAGGTGGGCTCCGGGCACTGAAGGGCACTGAACCTGTCGCTCACCTGTGTCCGGACGGGATGTCGCAAACGGGTGACTTGTGCCTATCGGTACGGGGATCTACGTTTTCGACACCTCCCCGGCCGGACCCGCACCCAGCCTCGACCAGCCGCTCCCCCCACCTCGAGAGGCTGGTCGTCAGTGCGCACAAGTTCGGCGTCACGTCGTCGTGGCATCGTCGCCCTCGGAGCCGTGCTGCTCCTGGGCGGGGTGCTCCCCCTGAGCAGCAGCGCCGGTGCTCAGGGTCTGGTGAAGAGCACGTTGCAGGCCGTGCCGCTGGGCTGCAACGCGCCGGTGGCAGTGGGCCGGGCGCACTGCTATGCCCTGGCGCTCGGGCACGACAACCGTCCCGACGCGAGCAGCGGCCCGACCGGCCTGGGGCCGACGCAGATCCAGTCCGCGTACAAGCTGGCCGGTCTCAGCGCAGCCGGACGCACCGTTGCGATCGTCGACGCCTACGACGACAAGACCGCCGAGTCAGACCTCGCCGTCTACCGCTCGGCCTACGGCCTGTCTCCGTGCACCACCGCCAACGGCTGCTTCAAGAAGGTCAACCAGAACGGCGTCCAAGGCTCCTACCCGACCAACGACGTCGGCTGGGCCACCGAGATCAGCCTTGACCTGGACGCCGTGTCAGCGGCCTGCCCGAGCTGCCACATCCTGCTCGTCGAGGCGACCTCGCCCACCAACGCCAACCTGTACAAGGCCGTCGACACCGCCGCCTCCACGCCAGGGGTCGTGGCCATCTCCAACAGCTACGGGGGCTCGGAGGCGGCGACCGAGACCACTGACGACGCGCACTTCAACCACCCCGGCATCGCCATCACCGTGTCCTCTGGTGACAGCGGGTACGGCGTGGAGTACCCGGCTGCGTCGCGCTACGTCACCGCGGTGGGCGGCACGACGCTGACGGCGGCCAGCAACGCCCGCGGCTGGACCGAGACCGCCTGGAGCGGAGCAGGTTCCGGCTGCTCGGCGTACGAGCCGAAGCCAACCAACCAGACCGACACCGGCTGTGCCCGGCGCACCGTCGCAGACGTCTCGGCGGTCGCCGACCCCAACACCGGCCTCGGCGTCTACGACAGCAACTGCAACGTCCTGCAGCAGCTGCTCGGCAACTGCTTCACCGGTTGGGCCGCGGTCGGCGGCACCTCTCTGTCGTCGCCGCTCGTCGCCTCGACGCACGCCTTGGCCGGCGGCAACTACACCGCCGCGTACCCGTACTCGCAGACCGCGTCGCTGTTCGACGTCACGTCCGGCAGCAACGGCTCCTGCGGCGGCAGCTACCTCTGCACAGCAGGGGCCGGGTACGACGGCCCGACCGGACTCGGTACGCCGAACGGCACCGGAGGCTTCTAGCCCCTCGCCGGTCGGGCAGGATGAGTGCATGACACGGTGCAACCATGGCTGAGGCTCAGGCGGGCTGGTACCCGGACCCGACCGGCACGTTCCACCACCGCTGGTGGGACGGCCAGAAGTGGACCGACGCCGTCGCCAGCAACGGCCAGCAGAGCACCTCGCCGATGCAGGCCGGCCCAGGTCCCGTGCAGGCCTCGACGCCGCAACAGCTGGCCAAGCAGGCAGAGCGAGCGGGGCTGACGCCGGGGACCGTTGCGGCGGGCGGCGGCTCGGTGTTCACGGAGCCGGTGCTGGTGGTGAACCAGAAGGCGAAGCTCATCGAGGTGACCAACCAGTACGCGGTCTACGACCAGGGCGGCACCCAGATCGCGTCGGTCAGCGAGGTCGGCCAGTCGGTGCTGAAGAAGGCGGTCCGGCTGCTCAGCGACTACGACCAGTTCCTCACGCACCGCCTCGAAGTGCGGGACATGTCCGGCGTACCGGTCCTGCAGATCACCCGCCCGGCCAAGCTGCTCCGGAGCAAGGTGATCGTCGAGAAGCCGGGTGTCGGCGAGGTCGGCAGGCTGGTCCAGCAGAACGCCATCGGCAAGATCCGCTTCGGTCTGATGGCCGGCAGCCAGCAGGTCGGCGAGCTGCGTGCGGAGAACTGGCGGGCCTGGGACTTCGCGATCGTCGACGGCTCGGGGACCGAGGTCGCGCGCATCAAGAAGACCTGGGAGGGCATGGCGAAGACGATGTTCACGACGGCGGACAACTACGTCGTGCGCATCCACCGGGAGCTGGAGGACCCGTTGCTGTCGCTCGTCGTGGCCAGCGCGCTCACCGTCGACACCGCCCTCAAGCAGGACAGCCGCGGGCTCAACTGATGCCCGTTCCGCACCTCGGCCGTGTCGGGCTGTGGACCGGAGCGCTGGACGGCCTGTCGCTGGCCGCCGTCGGGGACCAGGTCGCCGAGCTGGACGCGCAGGGCTGGGGCGCCCTGTGGTTCCACGAGGCGGCCGGCCGGGAGGCCTACACCGCGGCGTCGCTCTACCTCGGGGCGTCGTCGCGGATGACCGTCGCGACCGGCATCGCCAGCATCTACGCGCGGGACGCGATGGCAGCCGCTGCCGGCGGACGAACGCTCGCGGCCGGCGGGCGCTTCCTGCTCGGCCTCGGCGTCAGCCACGCGCCGATGGTCGAGGGCTTTCGTGGCCAGACCTACGGGAAGCCGCTCGCGGCCATGCGGGCCTACCTCGAGGCGATGGACTCAGCCGTGGCGCTCGTCGGACCGGACGAGCAGGAGCCGGCGCCGCGCGTGCTCGCGGCTCTCGGCCCCGGCATGCTGGCACTTGCTGCAGAACGGGCCGACGGAGCGCACACCTACCTGGTGACTCCTGAGCACACCGCCCAGGCCCGCGCGATCCTCGGTCCCGACGCGGTGCTCGCCGTCGAGCAGGCCGTGGTCGTCAGCGACGATCTCGACGTCTGGCAGCCGCGTGCCGACTGGCACCTCGGCGTCTACACCGGCCTGCCGAACTACCGGAACAACTGGCTGCGCCTCGGCTTCACCGAGGACGACCTCACTGACGGCGGCAGCGAGCGGCTGAAGCAGGCGATGGTGGTCCGCGGGCTGGACGCGATCCGCGCGCGGGTCGAGGAGCACCTCGCCGCCGGGGCCAGCCACGTCTGCCTGCAGGTCCTGGGTCCGGACCTGTTCACCGCGCCGGTCGACGACTGGCGCGAGCTGGCGGCGGCCCTGCCGGCATGACCTCGGTGGAGGACCGGTACGCCGCCGCCGAGGCGGCTGCCGAGGTGCGACGGCGCGCCCGGATGCGCCGGCAGCCGTTGCTGCTGATCGGCCTGGTCGGTGTGCTGGTCCTCGCGGTCGGGGTCGTCTCCTCGATCGACCTGCGGCGGCTGCGGACCCCGCAAGGTGTGGCGCTGCGCTGGACCCAGGCCGCCGTCTTCGGCGACTGCACGGACTACCTGCACTACTCCATCGGGCCCGACGACCGAGCCGAGGCGCAGCTCTGCCGTGACCTGCGCGCGGCCACTGCGGACGCGCGCCAGCACAACGCCGAGATCGGCTTGCGCGTCCGCGGCGTCGAGCGGCACGGGTCGAGCGCCGTGGTGCTGCTGGACGTCACGCGCAAGAGCGACGCGCGGCGCGCACAGCTCGACCTGCGTCGCACAGACGGCCGCTGGCTGGTGGTCCGCGACGCCAGCTCTTGCGGAGTGGTGGTCTGCCCATAGGTTCTGGGGATGGCCACCGAGGTGCACCGCCGCGACCAGGACTACGAGGTCACCGTGGACGGCGTGCACGCCGGTCTGGCGTTCTTCGAGGAGCGGCCGGGGGTCGTGGTCTTCACGCACACCGAGATCGACGACGCCTTCGAGGGCAAGGGCGTCGGCTCGCAGCTCGCCCGGGCCGCGCTCGACGACGTCCGGGCACGGGGGCTGCGGGTGGTTCCGATCTGCCCGTTCATCAAGGGCTGGATCGCGCGGCACCCCGACTACCAGGACCTGGTCCGATGACGGGGCCGCTATCCGTGCAGGTGACCGACGGGGGCGATGGGCAGCCCTGACACCTCGCAGACCCAGAACGGGTCGGTGCCGAGGTCGGGCTCGACGTAGAGCCGGTGGTCCTCGTGCTCGGGGCAGAGCGGCCAGGTGCCGTCCCGCTCGTCGTTGACGGCTTCCTGGACGTCCTGGGCGAGCAGGCACGTGAGGTACTGCTCGCCCTCCGGCCACTGGCTCACCCACCAGTCCCGCTGCTCCCAGCAGCGGTCCACGACGTCGGCGTGCTGGCCGCGGAGGTCACGCAGCACCGCGTCCCTGGGCTCGTCCACAGAGCGGACGCTATGACACCCGTGCCCGGTCCCGCGGCGGGATCGTCGTGACATGGCGATGAGGAGGGGCCACCATGGCGTTCGTGGCTCGTCGATCCCGAGCAGCTCACCATCCAGGTCCTCGAGGTCGACGACGGCGAGTACGTCGAGCGCGGCACCGCTGTCGTCGGTCAGCCGCTCGCCCTGTCGACCCCGTGGCCGATGTCGCTGGACGCCGCCAGCCCTGGCCCGATGACGAGCCCTGCCAGCTCTCGTCGTACCAGGTGCTTCTCGCCTTCTGCGAACAACCCGTGAGAGTGTGACCCGCGCCTCGTGGGCGCGACGGTCCCGAGAGGGTCGCTGAGAAGGGTGTCGCGGATGGGCAGGTTCAGCAGGGCGGAGATCGAGCAGGGGCTGGCGCACTACGACGCCGTCGTCGAGGTGTGCAGCACGTCCGGGGACTGGGCGCCGTTCGCAGACCTGTTCACCGAGGACTGCGTCTACACCGAGCACGCCTACGGCATCTTCCGCGGACGGGAGGCCGTCCGGACCTGGATCGTCGAGGTGATGGCTCCCTTCCCGCACATGCGGTTCCCGCAGGAGTGGCAGGCCTTCGACGAGGAGAACGACGCCGTCGTGCTCGGCATCCTCAACGTGCTGGACCACCCCAGCGAGCCCGGCGTCGAGTTCGGGTTCCCCAACATGAGCCGGCTGGTCTACGCGGGGAACGGGCTGTTCTCGTCGGAGGAGGACGTCTACAACCCGACCCGGGATGCGCCCTCAGTGGTGGGTGCCTGGATCAAGGCCGGCGGGAAGCTCCACGTCGCGGTCCCTGCCGTCCAGCACGGCTAGCCCCCGCGACTCGTGATCCACGGAGAGTTGCAGCGTGATCTGAGCTCTGAAGACGCTTCAACTCTCCGTCGATCATGGGCAGGCGGCGGTGCTCATGCCGGCTCAGCCGGCGAGGACGTCGTCAGCGTCGACGATCGTGTAGGGGTAGCCCTGCTCGGCGAGGAACCGCTGCCGGTGCGCGGCGTACTCCTGGTCGACGGTGTCTCGTGAGATGACCGTGTAGAAGTGCGCCGACCGGCCGTCGGCCTTGGGACGCAGGACGCGGCCGAGCCGCTGGGCCTCCTCCTGCCGGGAGCCGAAGGTGCCGGAGACCTGGATCGCGACGGCCGCCTCGGGCAGGTCGATGGAGAAGTTCGCGACCTTGCTGACGACGAGGCCCTGGATCTCCTTGCGGCGGAACGCCTCGAAGAGCAGCTCGCGCTCGGAGTTCTTCGTCGAGCCCTGGATGACCGGCATGCCGAGGGCGTCGCCCAGCTCGTCGAGCTGGTCGAGGTAGGCGCCGATCACGAGCACCTGGTCGTCGCTGTGCCGCTCGACCAGCTTGCGCACGACCGCGATCTTGGTGTGGGCAGTGGCGCCGACCTTGTACCGCTCCTCCGGCTCCGACGTCGCGTACGTCAGCCGCTCGGCGTCGGTCATCGTGACCCGCACCTCGGTGCAGTCCGCCGGGGCGATGTAGCCCTGCGCCTCGATGTCCTTCCAGGGCGCGTCGTAGCGCTTCGGCCCGATGAGGGAGAACACGTCGCCCTCGCGGCCGTCCTCGCGGATCAGGGTGGCCGTCAGCCCGAGCCGGCGGCGCGACTGCAGGTCGGCCGTCATGCGGAACACCGGTGCCGGGAGCAGGTGCACCTCGTCGTACACGACCAGACCCCAGTCCCGGGCGCCGAACAGCTCGAGGTGCGCGTACTCGCCCTTCCGCTTGGTGGTCATGATCTGGTACGTCGCGATCGTGACCGGCTTGATCTCCTTCTTCTCGCCGGAGTACTCACCGATCTCCTCTTCCGTGAGCGACGTCCGCTTGAGCAGCTCCGACTTCCACTGCCGACCGCTGACCGTGTTGGTGACGAGGATGAGCGTCGTCGCGCCGGCACGGGCCATCGCGGCCGCACCGACCAGGGTCTTGCCGGCGCCGCACGGGAGCACGACGACGCCGGAGCCGCCGAGCCAGAAGCCGTCGACGGCCAGCTGCTGGTAGTCGCGCAGGTGCCAGTCGTCCTGCTTGAGCTTGATCTCGTGGGCCTCGCCGTCGACGTACCCGGCGAGGTCCTCGGCGGGCCAGCCGACCTTGAGCAGCGCCTGCTTGAGACGACCGCGCTCCGACGGGAAGGCGAGGACGGTCTCGGGGTCGAGCCGGGCGCCGAGCATCGGGGCGACCTTCTTGGAGCGGACGACCTCCTCCAGGACGGCCCGGTCCGTGGTGCGCAGCACGAGCCCGTGCACCGGGTCCTGCTCCAGCCGCAACCGACCGAAGCGGTCCATCGTGTCGGCGACGTCGACCAGCAGCGCGTGCGGGACGGCATAGCGGGAGTAGCGGACCAGCGCGTCGACCACCTGCTCGGCGTCGTGACCGGCGGCCCGCGCGTTCCACAGCCCCAGCGGGGTCAGCCGGTAGGTGTGCACGTGCTCCGGTGAGCGCTCGAGCTCGGCGAACGGCGCGATGGCCGCCCGGCACTCGCCGGCGAGGGGGTGGTCGACCTCGAGCAGCAGCGTCTTGTCGCTCTGGACGATGAGCGGGCCGCCCTGGGATGGATCAGTCATTCAGTCCTCGATCTCGGCGACGCCGGTGATGCGGTGCAGGGAGAAGGTGCGGTCCTCGTGGCGGAGGTGGTCGTACGCCGTGACGTAGCCGCCCTCGATCGTCCGCGGCTCCACGACCCGCGACGTCGGCCGTCCTTGCGCATCCACATAACCCAGCCAGACCTGCCGCCCTTCCCGCACCGCCTGCTGCAGGAAAGCGGACGCGTCCGACACGGAGCGAACCGACACCGGTGCCCGGCGGGCCGCCCGCGCGGCCAGGTCGCCCGCCCGCAGCGCGCCGACGGCCAGCTGGACCTGCTCGTCGGCAAGCGGCTGCGCCTCGCCGTGCCTGGTGGGTCGCTGTCGGACCGGGGTACGGCGGGAGTCGCCCCGGGCGATGAGCAGGGCGCCGTCCGGGGCCTCCGCCGCGGGTGCGTGGCCCATGGAGCGGAGCACCTCGAGCACCTGGTTGATCGACGCGGCGCTGGTGACGACGGTCGGGGCGAGCCGTCGCAGGCCGAGCACCTCGGCCTTCTTGGTGGCCATGACCTCGGTGAGCAGCGCCTCGTCATCGCACCGCAGGTAGCTCGCGCTGGTCCCGACCCGGAGCCGGCCGTGCCGCCGGGCCACGTCGTCGATGAGGTAGGACAGGCCCTGCGGCACCGGTGTCCTGGACCTGCTGCGGAACAGCTCGTGGAGGTCCGCGGCGCTGCGGCCGGCGTCGAGGGCGCGCCGGACCGAGGCCTCGCTGACGCGGTAGACGGTCGCCCCGCCGGTGGACTCGACGTCGGCGACGAGCGTGAGCTGCCGGGCCAGGTCGCGCTCCAGCGGACCGGGGGCGACGACGGTGAGGTCGGGCTGGACGAGCACGTGGTCGAGCGGCTCGGGCAGCAGGTCGCGCAGGGCACGGGCGGCGTCGCGGTCGTGCCCGTCGAGCAGCAGCCGGGCGGGGGTCGACAGCCCCTGCCGACCGCTCAACCCGAGGGCCGCGACCTCGCCGAGGACCCAGCTCGGCAGCACGTCGCGCAGCCGGCCGCCCCGCCGCGGTGCCCGCCAGGCGAGCACCGTGATCACGACGTCCTCGCTGACGGCGTGTCCCTCGGGCGTCTCGCGGAGCAGGTCGAGGACCCGGCGGCGATCGGTCGGCGCACTGGACCGCTCGACCTCCTGCGACAGCGCAGCCAGGGCCTTGTCGCGCTCGTCGCGCATGCCGACCAGGGCGGGCATCCGCGTCATCCCGACCCAGGCCCGGACCAGCTCGACCCAGCGGTCCTCGGGCGGCATCGCGACCCAGCGGTCGTAGCCAGGAGTCGGGAGCCACTCCGGATCGACGCTCGGCGTGTGGTCGAGCAGTCCCGCGGCGAACGCCACCTCGGCCAGCAGAGCGGCGGCCTGCTCGGTGACGTCCAGGTCCTTGGCAGCACGCTTGAGGTCGCGCACCCCCAGTCCACCCGAGCGCAGCACCGACGGCGGGTCGTCGGCCCAGCTCTCCAGCAGCTTCTCCACCTTGGCCACGACGTCGGCAGCCTCGTGCGCGGCGGCCCGGTCGACCTGCTTGACCCCGACCGCGGCGGTGGTCAGGGGCGGCGGCTGCGGGGAGGCGGTGGGGGCGCCGCGGACGAGCAGGCCCACTTCACGGGGCAGCTCCACGGTCTCGTCGTCGATGGCCACCAGCAGCCCGCGGCTCAGCAGCCAGCGGACGGGGCTGTCCAGCTCGTCGAGCGGGGTCTCCCGGCGGGCGTCGCGCACCTTGCCGTAGGGCGGCCCTGCCGCGAGCTGCGCCACCACTGCATGGGCCTGCTCGCCGCCCTCAGCCAGCAGGCGCTGCACCGTCGACGGATCGGTCAGCGTGGCGAGGACGGCGTCGCGCCCGCTGACCCCCAGCGCCTGCTCGAGGCGATCCAGGCGCCCGCCGGTGTGGTCGGCGAGCAGCACGGCCAGCGGTCGACCGAGACCCGTGCCGCTCGACAGCACGTCGCGGACGCTTCCGACCAGGTGCCAGTCCGGCGTGCCGCCCCAGATGAGTGCCAGGTCCTCGAGCGACCTCGCCGCGACCTGGTCGGCGAGGGGGGCGGCCGTCTCGGACGCCGCGAGGCCCTCGAGCAGGCTCAGCCGGTAGGCGTCCAGGCCGTCCAGTGCCCGCAGCACCGACAGCCGGACCGCCGCCCGAGAGGCGAGGACGCCGACGTCGGGCGGGATGGGGACGGCCAGGTCGGGCCGGGCCTGGAGCAGCCGTGCCAGGCGCTCGTCCGGCCAGCCGCGCAGGGCGTCCGCCAGCGAGCGCGGCGCGCCCTCGGAGCCCGAACTGGTCATCCGGACAACGGTAGTCGCGGTTTTGGTCGACCGCCTGTCCGGGAACAGGTTGTGCATGCCTGATGACCTGGTGACGGGGCAGGGCGTCGACGAGGCCCCCGACCTCGAGCCCGAGCCCAAGCCCAAGGACGAACCGAGGGAGCCGGACCCGGCCGGCCCGGGCGGTGCCCTGCCCGACGAGCCGCCCGCCTCGCCCACGCCGCCGTCCACGTCGCGCCCGGCCGGTCCCGGCCAGGAGCTGGAGGAGGGCGAGGGCTGAAAGCCTCTGGTCGACCTCCTTAGAGTCCGGGGTGTGGACCTGGTGGTGGGCTTCGACCTCGACCTGACGCTGGTCGACTCCCGGCCCTCGGTCATCGCCGTCGCGGCAATGCTGTCGGAGGAGTACGGCGTCCCGATCGACGGTCACCTCTGGGCCTCCCGCCTCGGACCGCTGCTGGAGCAGGAGATCGCGCAGTGGTTCGCGCCCGAGCTCGTGGACGAGGTGGCCTGGCGCTACCGCGCGCTGATGGCGGAGCACGGGATCGCGCTGTCGGTCGCCCTCCCCGGAGCCGCTGACGCAGTGGCGGCGGTACGGCGGCAGGGCCGCGCCGTCGTCGTGACGGCGAAGTACGAGCCGCTGGCCAGGCAGACCCTCGACCTGCTCGGCATCGAGGTCGATGCGGTGCACGGCTGGCTCTGGGGGACCGGCAAGGCGGAGGCGCTGCTCACCGAGGGTGCCGGCGTCTACGTCGGCGACCACCCGGACGACGTGCTGGGTGCCAGGGCCGCTGGGGCGATCAGCGTCGGCGTGCGGACCGGAGGCTCGGAGCCGGTCGGTGCCGACGTCCTGCTCGAGGACCTGCGGACCTTCCCCGAGTGGCTGGTGCTGCACGAGCTGGAGCAGCTGGACAGCCTGCTGGTCGCCTTCAGCGGTGGCGCCGACAGCGCCTTCCTGCTCGCGGCCGCGGTCCGCGCCCTCGGCCCCGACCGGGTCGTCGCCGCCACCGCGGTCAGCCCCTCGCTCGCGCAGGCGGAGCTGCCGGCGGCGCAGGCCTTCGCGGCCTCGCTGGGGGTGCGGCACCTCACGCCCACGACCCGCGAGCTCGACCGCGCCGGCTACGTCGCCAACGGCAGCGACCGCTGCTTCCACTGCAAGGCGACTCTGGTCGACACGCTCCGGCCGCTGGCCCAGGAACTGGGCCTCGCGCACGTCGCCACCGGCACCAACGCTGACGACCTGGTCGCGGGCTTCCGGCCCGGCATCCGGGCGGCCGCGGAGCGCGGTGCCGTGACCCCCCTCCGCCGGCTGACCAAGCAGCAGGTCCGGGACGCCTCACGTCGCTGGGGGCTCGTGACGGCGGACAAGCCGGCGCTCGCCTGCCTGGCGAGCCGGATCGCCTACGGCCTTGAGGTCACCCCGCAGCGGCTGTCCACGGTGGATCGCGCGGAGACGGCAGTGCGCGCCCTGCTGGTGCCGCGCGACGTGCGCGTGCGGGTGCTCGGGGACGCGACCGCGAGGGTGGAGCTCGACCCGGAGGCGCTGGCCCGGTGGGATGCCCGCGCCGAGTCCGCCGTACGCGCTGAGGGGTTCACCGCCGTGGAGGTGCGGGAGTTCCGCAGTGGGTCGATGAACTCAGGGGTGCTGGCGGGCGCCGAGGAGGAGCCCGAGCAGCGCGAGCCCGAACCCGGCGGGTAGCAGCAGCATCAGCAGGTCCAGGGCCAGTGGCGGCTCGCCGGAGCGACCGGCCAGGTACGGGACCAGCACGAGCAGGGCCGCGACCAGCCCGACGGCGAAGACGGCAGCACCGATCCGCACGAGCACGTCTCCTCGACCCACCCCGGAAAGGCTAGCCTCGTCGGCAAGGACCCAGGCGAGACGAAGGACTGACGACGTGCCCACCGGCAAGGTGAAGTTCTACGACAGGGACAAGGGCTTCGGCTTCGTGTCCCGCGACGACGGCGGCGACGTCTTCGTGCCCAAGTCCGCCCTGCCCGA
>JAOPVZ010000133.1 GCA_025965935.1 Frankiales bacterium
GGCGCCGTCGACGCGGCGAAGCTGGCCGAGCTCGGCGTCACGAACCTGCCCAACCTCGTCTCGACGCCCAGCGACCCGAAGGGCGCGCTGACCACCGCCAACGCCAGCACACCGGCGCACTTCGCCGACCAGCTGGAGATGTACGACGCGCTCGGCAAGGTCAGCCCCGGCACCCTCACTGACGGCGACCTCACGAAGTACTACAAGGATGCCCGCCTCGGCGTGTCGCCCGCTGAGGTCGTCAGCACGGAGACGCCGCGGCCCGGAGTCACCATCCAGCGCGACCGCTTCGGCGTCCCGCACATCACCGGCGCCACCGACGACGACGTCGCCTTCGGTTCGGGCTACGCGAACATCGAGGACCGGATGTTCCTCACCGACGTGCTGCGGCACACCGGTGCGGCGACCATGGCGCAGTTCGTCGGCCCGTCGCCCGCGAACGTGCACATGGACGCGTCGCAGCTGCGCATCGCGCCCTACACCCCCGAGCAGGCGGCGGCGCAGATCGCCAGTGTCCCCAAGCGGTACGGGCACGAGGGCACCGTCCTGCTGAACCGCCTCGACGCCATGCTCGCCGGCATGAACGCGGCACAGGACAAGCTCTGCCCGGCCAAGACCCTCTTCCCGATCCCCGGCAGCACCGGCGTCGGCTTCGGCGTCAACTGCCCCGTCGAGTACGCCGCGCTGCAGAAGGCGCCGACGCCGTACACACGCGCCGACGTCGTCTACATCGCCTCGCTCGTCGGTGGCATCTTCGGCAAGGGCGGCGGCGGCGAGGGCACCAACGCGCGGTGGTACCAGCAGCTCAGGGCGAAGTACGGCGAGGCGACCGCCCGCAAGATCTTCGACGACCTGCGCGAGAAGAACGACCCCGAGGCGCCGACCTCCTCACCGCTCACCCAGAAGTACGGCGGAGGTGGCATCGACCCGGACCTGCCTGGTGTCGCGCTGCCCGACCTCAGCCCGTCCGCGACCGCACCGGGCACCGGCTCGGACGCGGGCGGCTCGACGACGCCGATCCCGTCGCCGCCGCTCGACCAGCCGACCGTCGTGGACGGCCCGTTCGGCCCCATCGACCTCGGCCTGACGCAGCACGGCATGAGCAACGCGCTGCTCGTCGACGCCAAGCACTCCGCCGACGGCCACCCGACGGTCGTGTTCGGCCCGCAGACCGGCTACTACACGCCGCAGCTGCTGGTGGAGCAGGACCTCAACGGCCCGCACATCAAGGCCCGCGGGGTGTCGTTCGCCGGCACCAACCTCGTCGTCGAGCTCGGCCACGGCGTCGACTACGCCTGGTCGGCCACGAGCGCCTCCAACGACATCGTCGACACCGTCGTCGAGCGGCTGTGCGGCCCCGGTGGCGTCAACAGCACGTCGTACCTGGTGAGCAGCACCTGCACGCCCATGGAGAAGTACACGCACACCGAGACGGCGAACCCGAACGTCGCCTCGACGGCCACCCCACCGCAGACGCTGAACTTCCTGGTCCTCAAGACCCGGCACGGCGTCGTGCAGGGCCGTACGACGGTCGGCGGCAAGCCGGTCGCCATCGTCACGACGCGCACCACCTACAACCACGAGGTGGACAGCGTCGTCGGGTTCAGCCGACTGCAGGACCCGACCTACGTGCACGACGCGACGAGCTTCCAGCACGCGGTCAGCGCCATCGACTACACCTTCAACTGGTTCTACACAGACGACCGCGACATCTCCTACTTCAGCTCCGGCCTGCTGCCGCGCCGTGCGTCCGGCTACGACTGGGACCTGCCGCACTGGGGAGACCAGAGGTACGACGACCAGGGGGCGCTGCCGTTCGACGCGCACGTCCACGTGACGAACCCGTCGACCGGATACCTGGTCTCCTGGAACAACAAGGCGGCACCCGGCTTCTCGGCGGCCGACAACGCCTGGGGGTACGGCGCTGTCTACCGCTCGCTCGCCCTGGAGGACCGGGTCAAGGCGCGCATCGCGGGCAACCGCAAGGTGACCCGGCCGCAGCTGGTCGAGGCGATGATCGACGGTGCCACCGTCGACGTGCGCGCGGCCTACCTGCTGCCGATGGTGCTGAAGGTGCTCGGCACGCCGACCGACCCGGTCGAGAAGCGCAGCGTCGCCCTGCTCTCGGCGTGGCTCGCCGACGGTGCGCACCGGGTCGACCGGGCGCGGACCGGGACCTACCAGCACCAAGCCGCGATCGACCTGTTCGACGCCTGGTGGGACCCCGTCGGCGCGGGCGTCAGCGACAGCGCCGCACTGCCGAAGGACGTGCTGCGCGGCACGCTGGGCTCACTCGTCGACAAGCTGCCCATGGGTCTGGACGACCACCCGCGGCAGGGCATCGGCTCGTCCTGGAACGGGGTCGCGTGGTACGGCTACGTCAGCAAGGACCTCCGCCAGGTGCTGGGCCAGCCGGTCCAGGGCCGCTACAGCCGCACCTACTGCGGAAAGGGCGTGCTGGCCACCTGCCGCAGCCAGCTGCTGGGCTCCTTGCGGTCGGCGGCCACAGCCGCGATGGCGGCGGAGAAGGTCGGCTCCGTCGACGCCCTGACCTACGACAAGAGCCAGGACTTCATCCGGTCGGTGACCGCCGGGGTCGTCGGCGTGCGCGGCATCGACTGGCAGAACCGGCCGACCTTCCAGCAGGCCGTGAAGCTCACGACGCACCGGCCTCGCACGCAGCTGGACGCCGCCGGTCCCGTCCCGCACGTGGGTGGTCTGCCGAGCACCGGCCTCGGTGAGCTGCCGCTGGTGGCGCTGCTGGTGCTCTCGGTCGCGATGGTGCTGCGCCGCCGTCGGCCCTCTTTCGCGCCGGTGCTCGCCCGGTAGGTCAGCGGAACCGCGCCCTCACTGCGCGGTTGTCGGCCGACCGTGCGTCGGCTCCTGACCGGACGGCGGCGTGAAGCGCTCCTCCTCGGTGAGGACCAGCAGCACCGCTCCCAGTGCCTCGGCGCGCTCCCCGAGCTGACCCTGCACGACCGAGGCACTGCGCACCGCGGAGGGGAGGGCCTGCCGCCCCAGGCGCTCACGCAGGCTGGCGAGGACCAGCTCGCCGGCCGCGCCCAGCTCGCCACCCAGGACCACGCGGTCCGGATTGACGATGTTCAGGACGGCGGCGAGCGCTACCCCGAGCGTCTCTCCAGCGTCCGCCAGCACGCGCGTGCAGGCGAGGTCGCCGCGCCTGGCGGCCGCGATCAGGTCCGCCACGCTGGCGATCTCCGCTCCGCTGTGCGCGACCTGCGCCACCAGGGCAGGTCCACCCGCACGCACCTCCAAGCAGCCGCGCGAGCCGCATCGGCACACGAGCCCGTCCTCGTCCACGGTGAAGTGACCGATCTCGCCGGCGGTTCCGCTACTGCCGCGAAACACCCGGCCGTCGAGCACGAGACCGGCACCGATCCCGGTGGACGCCTTGATGTAGAACAGCGTGTTCGAGCGGCGTCCTGCTCCCCAGCGGGCTTCCGCGAGGGCCCCGAGGTTCGCGTCGTTGTCGACGACGACTGGTACGCCCAGGCGTTGGGCGAGCGCTCCCGCCGGGTCCTCGCGCACCCAGTCCGGCGGGATCGTGATGCTCGTCGAGTGGCCCGACGTGTCGAGGGGCGCCGGCAGTCCCAAGCCGATGCCGACGATGCCGGCGCGCTCGACGCCGGCTGCGGCCAGCACGTCGTCGACCAGGGACTCCACGGCGTCGACGGCCTCAGTGGCTCGCCAGCTCTCGCCCAGCTCCCGGGCCTGCTCGGCCAGCACCTCGTGCCCCAGGTGCGCCAGCACCACCCGCGCATGACTGCGGCCGAGGTCGACGCCGATCGCGACCCCCGCCCGCTGCGTGAGCGCCAGCAGCGTCGGTGGCCGGCCGCGGCCGCTCAGGGCCGCAGACGCCGGCCGCTCGTCGACCCAGCCCTCCTGCACGAGCTGCGCGACGGCCGTGGACACCGTGCCGCGCGACAGTCCGATGGTGCTCACGAGCTCGCCCCGCGTCATCGGGCCGCTGGCTCGCAGCAGCGCCACGACATGGCCGGCCGACCCGGATGCAGGCAGTCGCGAGGGGCGCCGCGCGCGACTAGGTAACGATCGGGAAACGGTCATCGTGCTGCGACACTTCCTCGTCGAGCCTCTTTCTGTCAAATATGGTGCAGAAAACGCAACACTTTGGCGCGAATATGGCCCGGCGCTTGACGAATGAACGTCACCCGCGCCATTGTCCCGAGCATCAGCTTGCAACCACGACGGTGCGAGCTCGTCGAGGAGGACGACTGGTGAGATCACGAGTACGCACGACAAGCGGAGCACTCTTCGTGTTGACCGGGGTGTTGGCGCTCAGCGCCTGCTCCAGCGGATCTTCGGGCACCGCGAGCCCGTCCAGCACCGGCGGTACCTCGAGCGGCAAGGCCCAGGTCGGCGTGATCCTGCCCGACACGACCTCGTCGGCGCGCTACACGCAGTACGACGCCCCCCTGCTGAAGAAGGCGTTCGACGCTGCCGGCGTCAAGGCCGACATCCAGAACGCCCAGGGAGACAACGCCAAGTTCGTCTCGATCGCGCAGTCGATGATCGCGGAGGGCGTCAAGGTCCTGCTCATCGACCCGGCTGACCCGCAGACCGGCATCAGCGTGGAGAGCTCGGCGAAGAGCGCCGGGATCAAGGTGATCGACTACGACCGCGTCAACCTCGGTGGTTCCGCGGGCTACTACGTCTCGTTCGACAACGTCGCGGTCGGCAAGCTCCAGGGCCAGGGGCTGCTCGACTGCCTGGGGAGCAAGACCGCCGCCCAGGTGATCGAGCTCAACGGCGGCACCGACATCGACAACAACGCCGTGCTCTTCAAGCAGGGCGCGCACGAGGTGCTCGACCCGGCCGTGAAGGCGGGGAAGATCAAGATCGCTCAGGAGGTCGACGTCAGCAAGTGGGACAACACCACGGCGGCGACGGACTTCCAGCAGCTGCTGACCAAGAACGGCGGCAAGGTTGACGGTGTCCTGGCCGCCAACGACGGCATCGCGGGTGCGGCCATCGGCATCCTCAAGTCCAAGCACCTCAAGGTGCCCGTGACGGGGCAGGACGCGAGCATCCAGGGCCTGCAGTACATCCTCTCGGGTGACCAGTGCATGACGGTGTTCAAGGACGTGAGCAAGGAAGCCGACGCGGCGTCCAAGCTGGCGATCGCGCTGGTCAAGGGCGACACCGCCACGGCCACGTCTCTCGCCACCGGGACACTGCACGACCCGACCGGCAAGCGCGACATCCCTTCGGTCCTGCTCGTCCCTGAGGCCATCACCAAGGCGAACATCAAGGACGTCGTGACTGCGGGTGCCGTCACGGCGGCAGATCTCTGCAAGGGTGTGCAGGCCGCCTGCACGGCCGCCGGAATCAGCTAGTTGTTGCTCGCAAGCCGGGGGTGCGGTACGACGCACCCCCGGCTTGCGAGTGAGTGGAGGGAGTTCACGTGACCGATCCGATCCTTCGCGTCGAGGGGCTGAACAAGAGCTTCGGTGCCGTCCACGTCCTCCACGACGTCGACTTCGCCGTCTACCCGGGCGAGGTCACAGCCCTGGTCGGGGACAACGGCGCCGGCAAGTCGACGCTGGTGAAGTGCATCGCCGGCATCAACAGCATCGACAGCGGCCGGCTGTTCTGGCAGGGCCAGCCCGTGACCATCTCGTCGCCGGCGGTGGCGTCCTCGCTGGGCATCGAGTTCGTCTACCAGGACCTCGCTCTTGCGGACAACCTGGACATCACGCAGAACATGTTCCTCGGCAGGGAGACGCGGCGCGGCCCGTTCCTCCACGACGCCGACATGGAGACCAGGGCACGCGAGACCCTGCGGTCGCTGGCCGTGCGGACGATCAACTCGGTCCGGCAACCGGTGTCCAGCCTCTCCGGCGGACAACGGCAGACGGTTGCCATCGCCCGCGCCGTCCTGTGGAACGGCAAGATCGTCTTCCTGGACGAGCCGACCGCCGCCCTCGGCGTCGCGCAGACGCGTCAGGTGCTGAACCTCGTGCGTCGCCTCGCAGACAACGGGATCGGCGTCGTGCTCATCTCGCACAACATGAACGACGTCATGGAGGTCGCCGACCGCGTCGACGCCTTGTACCTTGGGCGTCTGGCAGCGGAGGTCCTCAAGAAGGAGACCACCACGAGCCAGGTCGTGGAGCTCATCACCTCCGGCCGCAGCGGGTCAATCGGGCTGCCTGCAGCGACCGCCGCCCAGAGCGCGTAGGAGAGTCTCATGGCCGGCGAGATCACCACGGAACTCACGCGCGACGAGAGCGACGACCCGCGCGCCAGCTTCCGCGTCGACACGCTTCCTCGCGGGCTGCGGAGCGCGCTGCAGGACTACGTGGTGCGGGTGCGCCGCGGAGACCCAGGCGGACTGCCCGCGGTGCTCGGGCTGCTCGTCATCGGCGTGCTGTTCAGCGCGACCACGCCGCTGTTCCTCACCGCCAACAACATCGGCAACCTGATGTCGCAGGCCTCCTACATCGCGCTGATCGCGCTAGGGCTGGTCTTCGTCCTCCTGCTGGGCGACATCGACCTGTCGGCCGGTGCGGCTGGCGGCGTCGCCGCCGGCTTCGCCGCGCAGGCGCTCAGGTCGGGTGACCTCCACCGGGCGGTCGGCAGCGGCGTCTTCACCGCGCTGGTGCTGGGCATGCTGCTGGCCGCCGGGCTCGCGATCTGGAAGAAGCTGTACGTCCCAGGGGCGCTGGTCCTCGGGGGCCTGGTGCTCCTCCTGACGGGAGCCGACGAGACGCACGTCTGGCTGGCGTTCGCCGTGGCAGTCTCGATCGGCCTCGCCATCGGTGTGTTCAACGGCGTGCTGGTGACGAGTCTGGGGATCCCCTCCTTCATCGTGACGCTCGCGCTGTTCCTCACCTGGGAGGGCGTCACGCTCGACGCCGTCAAGAGCCAGTCGATCGGCACCAGCAACTACAAGCCGTGGTTCTCGATGACCCACGACAACATGTCCGCGACCCAGGGCTGGATCTTCCTGGCCGTGATCGTCGGTGGCTACGCCATCAGCACGGTGCTGCGCCAGCAGCGGCGCGCGCGCGAGGGCGTGTCCTTCGACCGTCCCGCGCTCACGGCCCTCCGGGTGGGGGTCCTGGTGGTCGCCGGTGCGCTCGTCGTGTGGTGGTTCAACCAGAACCGCAACCCCAACCCCGGGCCGGCCATCGAGGGCGTGCCCTGGGCAGCAAGCGTGCCCGTCGCCTTCATGGTGGTGTTCACCATCGTGCTGGCACGCACGACGTGGGGCCGGCACCTGTACGCCATCGGCGGCAACATGGAGGCCGCGGCACGGGCGGGCATCGCGGTCAACAGGGTGCGCATCATGGCCTTTGTCATCTGCTCCGGCATGGCTGCTGTCGGGGGCCTGTTCCTCGCCGACTTCAGCGGCGGCGCACAGCCGGCGCTCGGCCAGGGCAACACCCTGCTGTACTCGGTGGCGGCGGCCGTCATCGGTGGCACGTCGCTGTTCGGCGGGCGGGGCAGGCCACGCGATGCGCTCCTCGGCGCCATCGTCATCGCCATGATCCCGAACGGCATCCAGCTGCACCCCGGACTGCCGATCAGCGTGGTCCAGGAGATCACCGGCCTCGTGCTGCTCGTCGCCGCCTCGGTGGACGCCATCAGCCGCCGACGCGCGCGCAACGCCTGAGGTACCCGCCAGTCGGGTGCCTGGCGTGACGGTCAGCGGAAGCGCGCTGCCGTCCAGTGGCTGCCGCCGTCGTCGGTCCGCCACACGTAGCGCGGGTCGGCTCCGATCCACCACAACGTCTTCGCGTTGGAGTTGTCGAGGTAGCCACTCGCGGCCAGGCCTGCCGGTGCCGCCTCGGTGGCCACCCGCTCCCAGGTCGCGCCCTGGTCCTCGCTCGTGACGACCACACGAGAGTGCTCCGTCGCGAGGTCGCCCGCGACGAGCCAGCCGCCTCCGGCAGGCGCGGCGACCTGGGTCGCGCGGAGCCCCTTCGGCAGGTCACGCGGCGGCCCGAAGCGGGTCCCGTTGTCCTCCGACACCCGCACGTAGGAGCCGCCCGCACGGCGGGTGCAGAGCGCCACGACCTCCTGCTGCTTCGCGATGGCGATCGACGTGAAGTAGCTGTCCGCGTCGCACGGGTTGTGGGCGCCCTTCTTCCACGTCGTCCCGCCATCGGTGCTGAAGCGGACGTCGGAGACGTCCGGCTCGGCGCCAACGCCCGAGTTGTTGTCGAAGGTCACCAGCACCAGCCGGTCCGCCTGGCGACGGAGCACCGCGTTGTACGTCGGGGCTGCGATGGGCAGGACGGTCTTCCAGGTGTCGGAACCGACCGTCGACTGCTGCACGAAGTGGCCGCCGCCGGACCGCGCGAGGACACGCACGACCGTGCCGGCCTTTGCCGCCTCCAGCGCCTCGACGCGGTGGCCGACGAGCTGCGGCTGCCACTCACCGTCTTTGAAGATGAGGTACGACGGCCCGAAGGCGTAGCCGACCTCCTGGCCGTTGCGGTCCGTCGCGAACCGGATCTGCGAGACGCACAGGCCGTCGGGGCAGCCGGAGCCGTCCGGGAGCGCTGACCGGACCAGCGGGGCGGGGGCCCGCTCCCACGCATGCGAACCGGTGTCGGTCTGCAGCAGCACGGTGCAGCGCTTGCCGCCGCTGCAGGGAACGGTTCCGAGGCCGTATCCCCGGGTCGTCGAGACGAACGTGAGGTCGCGGATCTGGAACCCACTGGGGACGTTGGCCACCAGCGTGGTCGGGACGAGCGGCTTGGTGGTGGTCGACCCAGGTTGGAACACGAGCATGGCGCCGCCCCAGAGGGCGAGCACGCCGGCGGCCGCGCCGACGTACCGGACGCGCTGCCGGCGTACCCGGCGTCGCATCCCGGCGTGGACGACAGGGACGATGTCGACGTCGGGCTCGGGCGTACTTCGCTCGAGCAGGACCCGTCGCAGGTCGTTCTCTAGGTCCACAGCTGCTCCTTCTCACCGATCGCGGCACGCAGCGCCGCGATCCCCTTGCTGGCCTGGCTCTTCACCGTGCCCTGCGCGATCCCGAGGACCCGGGCGATCTCCGCCTCGGAGAGGTCCTCGTAGTAGCGCAGGACGAGCACGGTCCGCTGCCGTCGGGGCAGCGTGGCCAGGACCCCCCACATCACGTCGTCGGCCGGGTGGTCCTCGTGGACCCGCTCCGGCGGGACGTCGACGAGCCGTTCGCGCCGCAGCCGCCGCCACTGGGAGATGTTGCGGTTGGCCATGACACGCCGCACGTACCCCTCCGGGTCCGCTTGCTGCTGGACCCGCGACCACGCCAGCCCGGTCCGCTCCAGGGCGTCCTGCACCAGGTCGGCCGCGCTGTGCGGATCACCGGTGAGCACCGTCCCGTAGCGGAGCAGGGCAGCGTGGCGCGCGCGTACGAAGGCGTCGAACACCTCCGCCGTCGCGGCGTCCAAGGCTCCCCCTTCGCATGGTCAACCCTGGGACGCGTGAGCGGCCTGTCCGGTTGCCTGGTGCCTCTCTACACTCTCCAGGTGCCCCGGCGCCGTGCGGACGTGCTGCTCCCCTTGGAGGAGAGCGTGCTCGAGGTCGGGCTCGGACGGGCCCAGCGCGGCGAGCCGGACTTCCACGGCTTCGCCCTCGCGGAGGAGGTCGACGACGGGCACCGCTCGCTGACGGCGCACGGCACGCTCTACAAGGTGCTCGACCGGCTCGAGACCCGCGGCCTGCTCGTGTCCCGCTGGGAGAGCGACGAGGAGTACGACGGTGGGCGGCCGCGCCGGAGGCTCTACCGCGTCACGGCCGACGCCGCGGTGGCCTTGGCGCGTTCGCGCGACCTCGCCCGGTCGCCCGGCGTCCTACGGCCGGGGATCGCCGCGACGTGACCGCGTTGCGGCGCCGGAGCTCGCGACTGGCGTGGACCTGGTGCCTCGCCTACACCGCGCCGGTTCGGCCGGAGCTCCGGCAGCGACGACGGGACGAGATCTTCAGCCACCTCTGGGAGTCCGAGTCGACTGGCGTCCGGGCGGTGCGGGTGCTCTCGGCGACCTGCCGCGGCATGGCCGACGACCTCAGCTGGTCCTGCCGACGCGGCTGGCGGGAGGCCGCCCTGCTGCCGGAGCCCTGGGTGGCTGTGGCCGCCACGCTGCCGGTGGGCGCGGCGGTGGTCTCGGCCGTGGCGGCCGCCCCGCTGGCGCATGCCGCAGAGGGAGTCGGCGTGATCGGCGGTGGGACGCTGCTCGGAGTCTCGGCGCTGCTGTGGCTCCGGCGGCGGAGGGGTTGACGGGCGACCTATCTTCCGATTCCATGACGGCGCTGTCTTGGACAAGGCTGAGGGGGCTGTCATGACATCACTGCTGGACCGGCCGAAGCGGGTCTACATCGTGCTGGGGATCGCGATCGTCGCGCTGTTCGCGCTGTCCGCCGTGGGCAACACCGGCACTGCCGAGGAGAACGCGAGCAGCAGCGTGGGGTGGATCGGCGCGATCGGGTGGTTCGGCTTCTGCCTGGCCGTCCTCGCGACGATCGTCTTCTCCGTGCTGCTCGTGATCCACCGGAGTCGCCGCCGCACCACCGTCTGACGGCGCGGCCCCGCGCGGGGGCAGGATGGGTGGGTGACCTACCCGGCGCACTGGGAGGCGGACGCCGTCCTGTCCGACGGCGGCACCGTGCGGATCCGGCCGATCTCGCCCGACGACGCGCCGAGGCTGCAGGAGATGCACGCGCGGCTGTCCCCGGACACCGTCTACATGCGGTTCTTCACGATGGTCCGCACCCTGTCGGACCGCGAGCTGGCGAGGCTGACCAACGTCGACCACCAGCACCGGGTGGCGTTCGTCGCCGTGCTGCGCGACGAGATCATCGGCGTCGTGCGGTTCGACCAGCTCGGCCGCACCACCGACGCCGAGGTCGCGGTCGTCGTGGAGGACGCCCACCAGGGCCGCGGTCTCGGCCCGCTGCTGCTCGAGCACCTGGCCGCGGCGGGGGAGGACCGTGGCATCGAGCGGTTCGTCGCGTCGGTGCTGCCGACCAACCGCAAGATGATCCACGTGTTCCGGTCGGCCGGCTACGTGGTCGAGCGCCAGTTCGCCGACGGCCTCGTCGAGCTCGGGTATCCGATCCGCCGGACTCCTGAGTCGGTGTCGGTGGCCAGAGCGCGCGAGCACCGGGCCGAGGCGCGGTCCGTCGCCCGTCTGCTCGCGCCGAGGTCGGTCGCCGTCATCGGTGCGTCCCGGGAGCCCGGCGCCGCCGGCCACGAGGTCTTCCGGGCGCTGCTGGCCCACGGGTACCGCGGCATCGCCTACCCGGTGAACCCCGCTGCGGAGGAGGTGCTGGGCGTCCCGACCTTCCCGGACGTCCGCGACATCACCGACGACCTCGACCTGGCGGTCGTCGCGGTACCCGCGCCGAAGGTGCTCGACGTGGTGCGGGCCTGTGCCGAGAAGCACGTCCGCGGGCTCCTCGTCGTCACCGCCGGCGTGGACGCGGCCGAGGTCGCGTCGACGGCGCGTGCGGGCGGCATGCGGTTGATCGGGCCGAACGCGATGGGGGTCATCAACACCGACCCGGAGGTATCTCTGCACGCCACCTTCGCGACGGGGTCGGCGACGCCCGGCCGGGTCGGCTTCTTCAGCCAGTCGGGTGCGCTGGCCGGCACCGTGCTGCAGGCGACGGAGGCCAGATGCCTTGGCCTGTCGAGCTTTGTGAGCATCGGCGACCGCGCGGACGTCAGCGGCAACGACCTGCTGCAGTACTGGCTCGAGGACGTCCGCACTGACGTCGTAGCGCTGCACCTGCAGGGGTTCGGCAACCCGCGCAAGTTCGCCCGGATCGCCCGCGAGGTCGGCCGCACGAAGCCAGTCGTCGCTCTGAAGTCCGGCCGCGGCGAGCGAGACGTCGCCGTGGATGCCATGTTCCGATCGGCCGGGGTCATCCGCGTGGACACGCTGTCGCAGCTGTTCGAGACGGCGCAGCTGCTCGCGGTCCAGCCGCTGCCGCGCGGTCCGCGGGTCGGCATCGTCGGGACGTCGTCCGCCCTGGCGGCGCTCGCCGTCGACGCGTGCGCGGCGGCGGGGCTCACCGTCGTGGACGACCCGGTCGACCTCGGACCGCTGGCGACGGGTGAGGAGCTGGGGGAGGCGCTGCGGCTGATGGCCGGCTCGGGCGACGTCGACGCGGTGATCGCGCTCGTCACCCCCAACGCGTCGACGACCGCGGTTCCCCTGCTGTCGGCCACCGGTGAGGTGCCGGTGCTCGCGTCGTACCTCGGGCACGACGGGGTGCCGCCTGAGCTCGCCGTCGCTGACGCCGAGGAGGCCGCGGGCTGGGGTTCGGTGCCGTCCTTCGCGTCGCCCGAGGACGCGGCTGCGGCCCTTGGACGGGCGGTCGCCTACGCCGCCTGGCGCTCGCGTCCGGTGGGCGCCGTTCCCGCTCTGGAGATCGAGGTGCCTGACGTCGGCGGGCTGCCGCACGACGGGACCTGGCTGCCCGACGCGTCAGCGGTGCTCTCGGCGTACGGGCTGAGTCCGTGGCCGACCGGACGGGCGCAGAACCCCTCTGCTGCAAGGGATCTGGCCTCCTCCCTGGGTTGGCCGGTCGCTCTCAAGTCGCCCGACGACGTGTGGCGCAACCGCGTCGACATGGGTGCCGTCCGGCTGTCCGTCGGACCGGAGGAGCTCGACCGCGAGTGGGACGAGCTGCAGCAGCTGCTGGGCCCCACGGACCTGCTCGTGCAGCCGATGGCGCCGGCGGGCGTGTCGACCGTCGTACGGCTGGTGCAGGACCCGTCGGTGGGACCGCTCATCTCGCTGCGGCTCGGGGGAGTGGCGGCCGACCTGCTCGCCGACCCGCACGTGCGCGCCCTGCCGCTGACCGACCTCGACGCCGCCGAGCTGGTGCGGTCGATCCGCGGTGTCGCGCTGCTCGAGGGATCCGACGTCGCGGCGCTCGAGGACGTGCTGCTCCGGGTGGCGCGGATCGGTGAGGACCTGCCCGAGGTGGCAGAGGTGCTGCTCGACCCGGTCCTCGTGCACCGGTCGGGGCTGACGCTGCTGCACGCCGGCGTCCGCCTGCTGCCGCCCGCGGAGAACCCCGAGCAGCTCGCCCGCCGTCTGGTGGGTACCGGGCCGGCGCACCTCCGCGGGTAGCGTCCGGTGGGTGACCGCACGTGTCGTCCTGGCCGGGTACGGGCTCGCCGGCAGGGCGTTCCACGAGCCCTTCCTGCGGAGCACGCCCGGGCTGGACCTGGTCGGCGTCGTCCGGTCCGCCGACGTCGACACCATGTGGGACGTGCGTCCCGACCTGGTCGTGCTCGCGACGCCCAACACCACGCACGTGCCTCTGGGACTCGAGGCGGTACGACGGGGAGTGGCCGTCGTCATCGACAAGCCGCTGGGCCTGTCGGTGGCCGACGCCGAGCCACTCGTCGCGCTGGCCGCGGCCGAGGGCGTGCCGCTGGGGGTGTTCCACAACCGGCGCTGGGACGGCGACTTCCTGACCGCTCAGCAGCTGGTGAGCTCCGGTGCTCTCGGATCGCTGGTGCTGTGGGAGTCGCGCTTCGAGCGCTGGCGGCCGTCGGTCGGCACCGGCTGGCGGGAGACCAGCGAGGGCGGTGGGCTGCTGCTCGACCTCGGCAGTCACCTCGTCGACCAGGCGCTGGTCGCGGTAGGGCCCGTCGTGTCGGTGCACGCCAGCGTGCGTGCGGTGCGCCCCGACGCCGTGCGCGACGACGACGTTCAGCTCACCCTCGAGCACGCGTCGGGGGCGCGCAGCCTGCTGGTCGCGACCATGCTCGCCTCCCAGGTCGGGCCGCGGTTCCGGCTGCTCGGCACCTCGGCGTCGTGGGTCAAGCACGGGCTCGACGGCCAGGAGGTCGTGCTGCGCGGCGGCGCGGCGCCTGTCGAGGACGGCGGCCGGTTGGGCTCCGACGACGCGTTCGAGCAGCTGCCTCCTCGGCCAGGGGACTACGGCGCCTTCTACGCGCTCGTCGCCGACGCGCTCGCCTCCGGCGGCCCGATGCCGGTGACCGGCGAGGAGGGCCTCGAGGTCCTGCGGGTCCTCGACGCCGCCCGGGAGTCCTCGGCTTCGCACTCGGTGGTCCACCTAGTCTGAGTCGGTGAGGCTCACCGAGTTCTGGCGGCGGATGGAGGAGCGCTTCGGCGCTGTCTACGCCCGCTCCTTTGCCGCCGACATGGTGCTGTCGACGCTCGGGTCGCGCACCGTCGACCAGGCGTTCGCCGATGGTGAGTCGGTCAAGGACGTGTGGCGTGCCGTGTGCGCCCACCTGGAGACCCCTGCCCACTGACCGCCGCCCCCCCGCGCTGGGTGATCAACAGAGGATCGCGCGGCCGACACGCCGGCGTGTCGCACCGCCGAACCCCTGCTGATCACCAGCGGACGTCACGGCGTGTCGGTGCTTCCGTTCGAACGGCTGTTCGACGTACTGTCAGCTCGTTCCCGGGTGGTCCACAGATGCGGAACGCCGGCGCTTTTCGTCGGCGCCCGCACCTAGCGTCCATCGCAGATCGGGACAGAGATCCGTCGCCGCGCTGCGCGGGGTGACCACAAGCCGAAGGAGCACAGCGTGCCAGCAGCACCCGACCGCGAGAAGGCCCTCGAGATGGCCCTCGCCCAGATCGACAAGAACTTCGGCAAGGGATCGGTGATGCGCCTCGGCGACGAGAACCGCCCCGCGATCGCCGTCATCCCCACCGGGTCCATCGCCCTCGACGTGGCTCTGGGTGTCGGCGGGCTGCCCCGCGGCAGGGTCGTCGAGATCTACGGCCCGGAGTCCTCGGGTAAGACGACCGTCGCCCTGCACGCGGTCGCCAACGCACAGCGTGCCGGCGGCATCGCAGCCTTCATCGACGCCGAGCACGCGCTCGACCCCGACTACGCCAAGAAGCTCGGCGTCGACACCGACCAGCTGCTCGTCAGCCAGCCAGACACCGGTGAGCAGGCGCTCGAGATCGCCGACATGCTGATCCGCTCCGGCGCCATCGACATCCTCGTCATCGACTCCGTCGCCGCTCTCGTGCCGCGCGCCGAGATCGAGGGCGAGATGGGCGACAGCCACGTCGGTCTGCAGGCCCGCCTGATGAGCCAGGCGCTCCGCAAGATGACCGGTGCGATCAGCAACACCGGCACCACGGCGATCTTCATCAACCAGCTCCGCGAGAAGATCGGGGTGATGTTCGGTTCGCCCGAGACGACCACAGGTGGCAAGGCGCTGAAGTTCTACGCGTCCGTCCGCATCGACGTCCGCCGCATCGAGACGCTCAAAGACGGCACCGACGCGGTCGGCAACCGGACCCGCGCCAAGATCGTGAAGAACAAGTGCGCCCCGCCCTTCAAGCAGGCCGAGTTCGACATCATCTACGGCCACGGCATCAGCCGGGAGGGCTCGCTCGTCGACATGGGCGTCGAGCACGGCTTCATCCGCAAGTCCGGTGCCTGGTACACCTACGAGGGCGACCAGCTCGGCCAGGGCAAGGAGAACGCCCGCGCGTTCCTGCGCGACAACCCCGAGCTCGCCGACATCATCGAGCGCCAGATCAAGGACAAGCTCGGCATCGGCAAGGTCGCGGACGTCGACGTCACCGACGACGCGCTCGCCGACATGGTCGCGCCGGTCCCGGTCGACCTCTAGCGATGGCTCTGGAGCGGCTCGCTCCTCTCGGCGACGAGGGGAGCGAGCCGACACCCACGAAGGCCTGGGGTGTCACGGCCGAGCGGTACGCCCAGCAGCAGACCAAGCGCGAGAAGCCGACCCGCGCCGCCAAGGCCGAGGCCCGTGCGCAGCGGATCGCCGAGGAGATCGCCAAGGACCCGACCGGGTACGCCCGGCAGGTCTGCCTCGACCTGCTCGAGCTCGGTCCGCGTACCCGCCAGGAGCTAGCGAGGGCGCTCGCCAAGAAGGGCGTGCCCGAGGAGGCGGCCGAGCAGGTCCTCGAGCGCTTCACCGACGTCGGCATCATCGACGACGCGCTGTTCGCCAGCATGTGGGTCACCTCCCGCCACCGCGGCAAGGGGCTCGCCGGCCGCGCGCTGTCGCAGGAGCTGCGCCGCAAGGGCATCGACGACGAGCTGGTGCGGGACGCGGTCGGCAGCCTGGACGCGTCCCAGGAGGAGGAGACCGCCCGCTCCCTGGTACGACGGAAGCTGCCGGCCACGAGAGGGCTGGCCACCGACGCCCGGATCCGCCGGCTGGCCGGGATGCTGGCCCGCAAGGGGTACTCCGGCGGACTTGCGTTCCGGGTCGTGAAGGAGGAGCTGGAGGCGGAGGGCACCGACGTCCCGGAGCTCGACACCGATGGGCTCTCCCACCTGGGCTAGTGGCAGGCTGAGGGCATGGCACTGGGTTCGACACCGCGCATGACCTTGGGCGGCACCGACCTGTCGGTCGTCGGCCGCACCCGCATCTACGTCTGCGGTGTCACGCCGTACGACGTGACGCACCTCGGCCATGCTGCGACCTACGTCTGGGTCGACGCGGTCGACCGGGTGCTGCGCCGGCTCGGCGGTCAGGTCGAGGTGTGCCGCAACGTCACCGATGTCGACGACGTGCTGTTCGCAGCGGCGGAGCGCGCGGGTGGCCTCTACGAGCAGTTCGCCGCGGTCCAGCAGTTCCACTTCGAGCAGGACATGGACCTGCTGGGGGTGCGCAAGCCGGCGCACGAGCCGCGCGCGCACGTGTTCGTGCCGCAGGTCGTCGCGCTGGCCCAGAGCCTGCTCGACAAGGGTGCGGCCTACGAGTCAGCGGGTTCGGTCTACTTGCCGGGCGCCGGCGTCGCGGAGCAGGCGGGGCTCGACCGCGACACCGCTGAGCGGCTGGTCAAGGAGTACGGCGGTCGGCTCGACGACCCGGCCAAGCGCGACCCGATCGACCAGGCCGTGTGGCAGGTCAGCGGTGAGGGCGAGCCGGCGTGGGACAGCCCCTGGGGCCCCGGCCGACCGGGCTGGCACGCCGAGTGCACCGCGATGGCGCTGTCCACCTACGGCCCCTCGATGGACCTGCACGCAGGCGGTGCCGACCTGCGCTTCCCGCACCACGCCTTCGAGGCCGCCCAGGCCCAGGCGGCGACCGGCGTCGTGCCCTTCGCCCGTGCCTGGATGCACGTCGGCATCGTGCAGCTCGAGGGCCCGAAGATGGCCAAGTCCGTCGGCAACCTGGTCTTCGCCAAGGACCTCGTGCAGCAGTCCAGCCCGGGTGCGGTGCGCACGATGCTCCTCGACCGCCGGTACGACGAGCCGTGGGACTACACGCCGGAGGTGCTGCAGCGGGCGGCCGCCCGCAACGACGAGTTGTACCGGGCCGCCGGCACACCGGGCACGGACCAGGCCGCCTGGGAGGCGGTTCTCGCTGCGCTGGCGGGAGATCTCGACGTACCCCGTGCTCTGGACATCGCGCTGGAGGAAGGCGGTCAGGTCGCCCGGGACCTCACGACCGTCCTCGCGCTGTGACCCCTCCGGCGCGGACGTAGCCCCACCGTCGGGGCAGGAGAACGGCGGCGGGTGTCGAACCTGACAGCACCCAGTAGTCCGGAGGAACCCGCCATGTCCCGTCGCCCTGCCGTCGCTCTTGCCGTGCTCACGGCGGCCGCCGTGAGCGTCGTCCCCGCTCACGCGGCGACGAAGCCGAAGCCCAAGCCGATCAAGGCCAGCTACAACCTGACGCTGCTGCCTGACCCGACCCCCAACGCGACGAACAGCATCGGCAAGGAAGGCTGCGGCGTCATCCCGCAGTCGCAGAACAAGCACCCGTTCACGGTCCCGGCTGCCGGCACCCTCAAGGTCGTGCTCGACAGCCCGAACCCCACGGGCAACAGCACGGCCAGCACGGACTGGGACCTCTACGTCCTGGATGCCGACGGCGCCATCATGGACTCCTCGCACGGTGGCACGTCGCACGAGGAGACCACCGACAAGCTCAAGAAGAAGCAGGGCGTCACGCTCTGGGTCTGCAACCTGGCAGGCGAGCCGAGCGGCACCGTCACCTACACGTTCACCTACGCCTGACGCCTAACCTGGTCGCGTGACCAGGACCTACCAGGTGCGCACCTTCGGGTGCCAGATGAACGTGCACGACAGCGAGCGCATCTCCGGCCTGCTCGACGAGGCCGGGTACGAGCCGGCTGCCGAGGGCACGACGCCTGACCTGGTGGTCTTCAACACCTGTGCGGTCCGCGAGAACGCCGACAACAAGCTCTACGGCAACCTCGGGCACCTCAAGCCGGTCAAGGACGCCCACCCGGGCATGCAGATCGCGGTCGGCGGCTGCCTCGCGCAGAAGGACCAGGGCCTCATCGTCG
>JAOPVZ010000138.1 GCA_025965935.1 Frankiales bacterium
GTCAGCGAGCGGACGTCGGGCACCAGGTTGGTCCCGGAGGTGACCGCGACGGCGACGACGGTCTTCTGCGGGTTGGGCGCGATCTGCAGCCGGGTCCCGGCGGGCGGGTTGGTGCCGAGCACCAACCCGGCCGGGAAGTTGCCCGGGTGCGGGTCGAGCCGGTACTTCAACTTCGCCTCGTCCAGCACCGTGATGGCCTGTGCGCTGGTCAGGCCGGCGAGTGAGGGGACCGTGCTGAGCAGCGGCCCCTGCGAGACCGTGAGGCTGATCTGCGAGCCCTTCTTGATGAGGAAGTTCTTGTCGGGGTTCTGGTCGATGACCGTGCCCGCGGCCTGGTCGTCCGGTTGCACCTTCAGCGGGTCCTTCACGACGAAGCCCGCGCCCGCGAGCTGCGAGATGGCGCTTTCCTGGCTGAGCCCGATGACGTCCGGCGGCTTCACGAGCCCCGTTGGCGTGCCCAGGACCGCGTGGACGAACAAGCCGGTCGCCACCGCGAGCACGACGGCCAGCGCTCCCGCGATCCCGTAGACCACCGCGCCGCTGTGCCGCTGCACCGGGGCCTCCCACACCTCCTCGTTGAGGTCGAGGAGAGGGGTCGCGAGGACGGGCCGACCGGCGACGGCGCGGAGCAGGTCCTCCCGCATCTCGTCGGCGGACTGGTAGCGGTTGGCCGGGTTCTTCGCCATCGCCCGCAGCACGACGGCATCGATGTCCTTGCTCAGCGCTGCGTCGAACTGCGACGGCGGCGTCGGGTCCTCGCGCACGTGCTGGTACGCCACCGCCACCGGCGAGTCGCCCGTGAACGGCGGCGAGCCGGTGATCAGCTCGTAGAGCAGGCAACCGGTGGAGTAGATGTCGGAACGGGCGTCGACGTGCTCGCCGCGGGCCTGCTCGGGCGAGAGGTAGGCCGCCGTGCCGATGACCGACTCGGTCCGGGTCATCGTCGACTCGCTGCCACCGGCGGCGCGAGCGATGCCGAAGTCCATGACCTTCACCTCGCCGCGCGAGGTGAGCATGACGTTGGCCGGCTTGATGTCGCGGTGCACCATGCCGGCCGCGTGCGCGACCTCCAGTGCCGAGCACACGTCGGCGGTCACCTCGAGGGCTCGCTGCGGCAGCAGCCGTCCCTCGGTCGTGAGGATGTCGCGCAGCGTGCGCCCGTCGACGTACTCCATGACGATCCAGGGGACGCCGTGGTCGTCCTCACCGGTGTCGTAGACAGCCACCACCGTGGGGGCGTCCAGGGCCGCGGCGGACTGCGCCTCGCGACGGAAGCGTGACTGGAAGGTCGGGTCGGTCGCGAGGTCGGCGCGCAGGCACTTCACGGCGACGTCGCGGTCCAGGCGCACGTCGGTGCCGTGCCACACCTCGGCCATGCCGCCGCGGCCGATGACCTCGCTGAGTCGGTAGCGCCCGCCGAGCAGCTCGGTCACGCCGCTCATGGGTGCAGCACCGCTTCCATGACCGCCTTGGCGATCGGAGCCGCGACCTTGCCACCCGTCGCGTCGGACCCGAGCGACCCGCCGTCCTCGACGAGCACGGCGACCGCGACGATGGGATTCACCGCCGGGGCGAACCCGATGAACCAGGCATGCGGTGCCGCGCCGGGGCCGTGCTGGGCCGTGCCGGTCTTGCCCGCGACCGAGACTCCGCTGATCTGGGCCGCGGTCCCGGTGCCGTGCAGGACCACGGCCTCCATCATGGTCCTCAGCTGGGAGGCGACGCTGGCCGACACGGCGTGCTTGTAGAGCTTCGGGTCGGTCTTGCCGAGCTGGGACAGGTCGGGGGCGAGGACGTCCTTGACGAGGTAGGGCGCCATGACGTCGCCGTGGTTGCCGATGCCCGCCGCGACCATCGCCATCTGCAGGGGCGTCACCCGCACGTCGAACTGCCCGATGGCGGACTGCGCGGTCTGCGCCTGCGTGAGCCCGTCGGGGAAGACCGAGGTCGCAACGGGCTGCGGCAGGTCGAGCGAGCTGTCACCGAACCCGAACGCCTCGGCCTGCTGCCGCACCACGTCCTGGCCAAGCTTCATGCCGAGTGCCCCGAACGCGGTGTTGCAGGAGATCTCGAGGGCGTTGAGCAGGGTGTCGGTCTGGCCGTCCCCGCAGTGCTCGCCGCCGAAGTTGCCGAGGTTCGCGGTCGTGCCCGGCAGGTTCAGCACGGTCGGCGAGGGGATCCGCGTCGAGGGGGTGTAGCCGTGCGCCAGCGCTGCCGCCGCGGTGATCACCTTGAACGTCGAGCCCGGCGGATAGGTGTTCTGCACGCCGCGGTTCGTCATGGGCTGGCCGGCCGCCGCGAGCAGGGCCTGGTAGGCCTGCCGGATGGTCTGGCCGTTGTGGGAGGAGACGGTGGCCGGGTCGTACGAGGGCGACGTCGCCTCGGCGAGGACGGCGCCGGTCCGCGGGTCGAGCGCGACGACGGCACCACGCTTGCCCTTCAGCCCGGCCCAGGCGGCCTGCTGCGCCTTGTCCTGCAGGGTCAGCTCGACGGTGCCGCCCTTGACCTGCCGACCCGTGATGTAGTCCGAGAGCCGGCGCACGAGCAGCCGCTCGTCGTCACCGGAGAGCACCGAGTTCTCCTGCCGCTCGATGCCGGTGTAGCCGTAGACGAACGAGGCGAAGCCGGTGACCGGCGCGTAGACGGCGCCGCCGGGGTACACCCGCAGGTACTTCAGCGCGTCGGTGGTCACGGTCGACTTCGCGACCGCCAGCCGGCTCTTGCCGCTGCCGACGACGATCGGGCCGCGCTCGCGGTCGTAGGTGCGCAGCAGCACCCGGCGGTTGCGCGGGTCGTTGCGGTAGTCCTTGGCCTTGACCACCTGGATCCAGTTGACCTGCAGCAGAAGCAGCCCGAACAGCACGACGCAGGCCGCAGCGACGCGGCGCAGTGGTCGATTCATGGCACCGCCATGGGAAGCCGATTCATCGGCGCACCACCGTGGTCGGGGCGTCGGCGAGCTGCGCCCGGGCCGCGGCCGGGCTGACCGGTGCCGGCGCCGGACGCCGTCCTGCGTCGCTGACCCGCAGGAGCAGCGCTACCAGCACGTAGTTGGTGACCACCGAGCTGCCGCCGTAGGACAGGAACGGCAGCGTCACGCCGGTCAGGGGGATGAGACCGGTGACGCCGCCGACGATGACGAACACCTGCAGTGCCAGGGAGAACGCCAGTCCGCCGGCGAGCAGCTTGCCGAAGGAGTCGCGGCAGCCGACGGCGGCGCGCAGCCCGCGCGCGACGACGATGAGGAACAGCATCAGCACCGCCATCACACCGACCAGGCCGAGCTCCTCGCCGATCGCGGCGACGATGAAGTCGGTCTTCGCGTACGGCACCGTGCCTGGGGACCCCTCGCCGAGGCCGGTACCGAAGATGCCGCCAGTCCCCATCCCGAAGAAGCCCTGCACCAGCTGGTAGCCGTTTCCGCTGCTGTAGGCGAACGGGTTCAGCCAGGTGTCGACGCGCGCCTGGACGTGCGCGAACACGTGGTAGGCGGCGAAGCTCGAGCCGAGGAACATCGCGAGCCCGATGAGCAGCCAGCTGGTGCGCTCCGTCGCGATGTAGAGCATCCCGACGAAGATGCCGAAGAACAGCAGAGAGCTGCCGAGGTCGTTCTCGCGCACGAGCACCAGGATCGAGAAGGCCCAGGCGGCGAGGACCGGGCCGAGGTCACGAGCGCGCGGCAGGTCCAGGCCGACGACGCGGCGGCTGGCCAACGACAGCACGTCGCGCTTCGCGACGAGGAACGCCGCGAAGAAGACCATCAGCAGCACCTTCGCGACCTCGCTCGGCTGCACGGTCATCGGTCCAACCCGGATCCAGAGCCGGGCGCCGTTGATGGTCGCTCCGACTCCCGGTACGGCGGGAAGCATCAGCAGCAGGAGGCCGGCTGCCGCGCACGTGTAGGCGTACCGGGTCAGTCGGGTGTGGTCGCGCACCACGGCGAGCAGGGCGATGAAGGCGACCACGCCGATGACGGTCCAGACCATCTGCAGTGGCGCGTCGGCGCGCGGTATGACCTTGCCCTGCTGCCGGGCGGACTCGGCCGACGCGAGGTCGAGCCGACGGATCATCACCAGCCCGAGGCCGTTGAGAAGGCCGACGCACGGCAGGATCACCGGATCGGCGTACGGCGCGAACCGGCGTACAGCGAGGTGGGCTGCGCCGTACAGGACCCCGAGGCCCAGCGCGTAGCTGAAGGTGCCCCCGCTGGGTGACCCGGTGACGGAGATCTGCACGGCGGTGTAGCCGAGCGCGGCCAGCACGACGGCGAGGACGAGCAACGCGAGCTCGGCCGTGCGCCCGGTGCGGCCGGGCGTCCTCGGGAGGCTGAGAGCGGTCATCAGCACTCGCTCGCTGACGCGGTCGGAGCCGGCGTCGGTGCGGTGGTCGGTGCGGTGGTGGGCGAGGGGGTTGCGGCGGGGTTGGGCCGGGGCGTCGCGGCGGGACGGGCCGTGCCCAGGCTGGAGACCGTCGGGGACGGCGTCGGCGTCGTGTTGCACTGGGTCTGGGCGATGAGCCGCTCGACGATCGCCCGGGCGTTCTTCTCGTCAGTGGCCGGGATGCCGTCGTCGACCCGCTCGGCCTCGAGGCTGGACAGCTGGTCGCGGGTGAGCGTGCTCTTGTCGGCGACGGTCGAGAACGACAACCCGGCGAGGTGCCCCTCGACGCCGCGGAACACGACGACATCGTTGGCGTCGAAGCCGACGTAGTACTGGCTGCGGATGTAGACGAAGCCGGCAGCTGCGCCCGCGGCGAGGACGAGCAGGACGGCCAGCGTCCAGGCCAGGGCCTTGCCGTGCTTGTTCGGAGCCACGGGCGGGCGGCCGCGCACGGCCGGGGCGGCGTCGCGGCCCTCGGCGATGCGGGCCCGCGATGCCGGGCTGTCCGCGATGCCTGGCGGTGCCTCCTGCGGCGACTCGGCGGCCGCTCCGGCGACCACCGGCGGCATCCCCTTGCCATCGGAGTCGACGACGTCCGCGACGATCGCCGTGACGTTGTCGGGGCCGCCTCCTCGTAGCGCCAGCTGCACCAGCCGGTCGACCGACTCCTGCGGGTCGGGGAGCAGGAGCGCGTCACGCAGCGTCTCGAGGCTGCCGACCGGGCCGGTCAGGCCGTCGCTGCAGACGAGGAAGCGGTCGCCGACCCGGACCTCCCGCACCGAGAGGTCGAGCTCGACGTCATCCCGGCCGTCCATGACCCGGGTGACCACCGACTTCTGCGGGTGGCTGCTCGCCTCTTCCTCGCTGATGCGGCCCTCGTCCACCAGCGCCTGCACGAGGGTGTGGTCGTGGGTGATCTGGCTGAGCTCGCCGTCGCGCAGCAGGTAGCAACGGGAGTCGCCGACGTGCGCCAGGCCCACCCGCGAGCCTGAGAACAGCAGCGCCACCAGGGTCGTGCCCATGCCGTTGAGCTCCTGGTCCGCGTCGGACATCGCTCGCAGGTGCGCGTTGGCGGTCATGGCCGCGGCCCGCAGGGCCGCGAGCAGGTCCGCGCCGGGGACGTCCTCGTCGAGCGGGGCGACACTCGCGATGGCGACGGCGCTCGCCACCTCCCCGGCGGCGTGCCCACCCATGCCGTCGGCGACGGCGAGCAGCCGCGGACCGGCGTACACGCTGTCCTCGTTGAGCGAGCGCAGCAGACCGGCGTGCGACCGGGCGGCGTAGCGGAGCGCCAGCGTCATGAGCCGGCTCTCACGGGCTGACCCTCATGAGCGCAGCTCGAGGACGGTCTTGCCGATCCGGATGACGCTGCCGGCGGGTACCGCGGTCGGTCGGGTCACCTTCGCCGAGCCACGACCGGTGTCGCAGTAGGTGCCGTTGGTGCTGCCGAGGTCCTCGAGCGTCCAGCCGTCGGCGGTCGGCACCAGCCGGGCGTGCTTGTTGCTCGCGTAGTCGTCGGTCAGCACCAGTGTGGAGTCGTGGGCCCGGCCGAGGGTCACGGGTGCGTCCCCGAGCGTCAGCGTGGTGCCCTGCAGGCTGCCCTCGGTGACGACGAGCCGGCGTGGGACGCCCTTCCTGCGCTGGGGCTTCGGCTGCTTGACGGACTTGGTCGCGGTCGACGCCACCGGGGTCGGGACAGCGGGGCTCTTGCCGCTGAAGTCCGCCCGGATCGTCCGGAACGCCAGCAGCACGAAGACCCAGAGCAGGGCCAGCAGGCCGTACTTCAGCACCGCGACGACGAGGGCGCTTCCCATCAGCGGCCCGACCGGAAGACGATCTCCGTGCTGCCCAGCGTGATGCGGTCACCGTCGTCCAGATCGGCCTCGGCGACCCGACTGCCGTTGACCCGGGTGCCGTTGGTGCTGCCGAGGTCCTGGATCCGGGCGCCGTCGACCTGCGCGTGCCGCCGGCTGACGCCGGTGTCCGGGAGCTGCACGTCCGCCTCGACCCCGCGCCCCAGCACGACCGGCGCGGTGAGCGGCACCCTGCGGGTGCCGATCTCGAGGAACGCCTCCGGCGCGACAGGCGCGGCCTCCGCCGGACCGGGTGCGGGCGGTGCGGGTGCTGCGGGTACGGCGGGAAGCTCGCCCGCCACGACGGCGGACCGCACCTGGAAGGCGCCGGTCGCGAGGTCCTCGACCTCCTGGAACTCCACGTCGACCGGGCCCACGAACGACCAGCCGCGCTCGGTCGCCGCCTCGCTCACCATGGCCGCGAGCTCCTTGCGCAGCGGCTCGTCGTACTCCCTGAGCCGGTCGGCGTCGGAGGGGCCGAGCTCCACGACGTAGCTGTTCGGGACGAGCACCCGCCCGGCCGCGACGATGGCCTTCTTGTCCTCGGCCTCGCGGGTCAGCGCGGCCGCCACCTCGACCGGCTCGACCCAGCCGCCGAAGGCGCGCGCGAAGGCTCCCTGGACCATGCCTTCGAGGCGACGCTCGAAGCGCTGCAGGACACCCACGCGTTGACCCCTTCCCTGGCCGGCTTGATCGTATCCGCGCCCGGCTGTGCGCCCCTGCTACCGTTGCTGCTCGCAACTCGGGCGAGTGGCGGAATGGCAGACGCGCACGGTTCAGGTCCGTGTGTCCGAAAGGACGTGGGGGTTCAACTCCCCCCTCGCCCACGCA
>JAOPVZ010000170.1 GCA_025965935.1 Frankiales bacterium
GCTCCAGAGCACGGAGGAATTCCTTGGCGCGAGAGACCTGCCACCTGTTCGTCACCGGGGGCGTCGCCTCCTCGCTCGGCAAGGGTCTCACCGCCTCCTCGCTCGGCCGGCTTCTCAAGGCGCGCGGGCTGCGGGTGACGATGCAGAAGCTGGACCCGTACCTCAACGTCGACCCCGGGACGATGAACCCGTTCCAGCACGGTGAGGTGTTCGTGACCGACGACGGCGCCGAGACCGACCTGGACGTCGGCCACTACGAGCGGTTCCTCGACGAGGTCCTGCACGGCTCCGCGAACGTCACGACTGGGCAGGTCTACAGCGCGGTCATCGCCAAGGAGCGCCGCGGCGAGTACCTCGGTGACACCGTCCAGGTCATCCCGCACATCACCGACGAGATCAAGTCCCGTATCCGTGGGTTGGCCGGCCCCGAGGTGGACGTGGTGATCACCGAGGTGGGCGGCACCGTGGGAGACATCGAGTCCCTGCCCTTCCTCGAGGCCGCGCGTCAGGTCCGGCAGGAGGTCGGGCGTGACCGGTGCTTCTTCGTGCACGTCAGCCTCATCCCGTACATCGGTCCTTCAGGAGAGCTGAAGACCAAGCCGACCCAGCACTCCGTGCAGGCCCTGCGCACCATCGGCATCACGCCCGACGCGATCGTGTGTCGCTCGGACCGCCCGATCCACGACGGCATCAAGCGCAAGGTCGCCAACATGTGCGACGTCGACATCGAGGCCGTCGTGTCCGCGGTCGACGCGCCGTCGATCTACGACATCCCGAGGGTGCTGCACTCCGAGGGCCTCGACGCCTATGTCGTACGCAAGCTCGGCCTGCCGTTCCGCGACGTCGACTGGACAGACTGGGACAAGCTGCTCCAGCGGGTGCACCACCCGGCGCGGGAGGTGACCGTCGCGTTGGTGGGCAAGTACATCGACCTGCCGGACGCCTACCTGTCGGTGACCGAGGCGCTGCGGGCCGGCGGCTTCCACAACGACGCTCGCGTCAACATCAAGTGGGTCGCCTCCGACAGCTGCGAGACCCCGGAGGGCGCGGCTGCCGCGCTCGGCGACGTCGACGGCGTGCTGATCCCAGGAGGCTTCGGCGTCCGCGGCATCGAGGGCAAGCTCGGCGCGCTGACGTACTCGCGCACCCAGGGCATCCCGACGCTCGGCATCTGCCTCGGACTGCAGTGCATGGTCATCGAGGCTGCCCGAACGCTTGCCGGGATCGAGAAGGCGTCCTCAGCGGAGTTCGACCCCGAGACGCCAGACGCAGTCATCGCCACCATGGCCGATCAGGAGGACGTCGTCGCCGGCGAGCGCGACATGGGCGGCACCATGCGACTGGGCCTGTGGCCGACCAAGCTGCGGCCTGGCTCCGTCGCCGCGCGGACCTACGGCGACGACCCGGCGACGGAGCGCCACCGGCACCGCTACGAGGTCAACAACTCCTACCGTCCAGCCCTCGAGGCCGCGGGTCTGGTCTTCTCCGGGACGTCGCCGGACGGGACGCTCGTCGAGATGGTCGAGCTCCCTGCCGACGTGCACCCGTACTACGTCGGCACCCAGGCCCACCCCGAGTTCCGCTCGCGCCCGACCCGGGCGCACCCGCTGTTCGCCGGCCTCATCGCGGCCGCCATCCAGCGCAACGACTCCCAGCGCCTGCCGCTCTAGCTGGTGCACGAGTACGAGGTCGTCACGTCCGAGACCGTCTTCGAGGGGCGGGTCATCGGGCTGCGCCGCGACATCGTCGCGATGCCCGGCGGGGTGACCTCGCAGCGGGACGTCGTTGTTCATCCGGGTGCCGTCGGGGTGGTGGCCCTGCGCGGCGACGAGGTGCTCCTCGTCAACCAGTACCGCCACCCTGTGGGGCGCCGGCTCGACGAGCTGCCCGCCGGCCTTCTCGACGTACCAGGTGAACCGGGGCTGCTCTGCGCGCAGCGGGAGCTCAAGGAAGAAGCGGGCTGCGCCGCCGACACGTGGGACGTGCTGGTCGACGTGCTCACGAGTCCTGGCATGACGGACGAGTCGATCCGGATCTTCCTCGCCCGCGACGTGCATGAGGTCGAGCGGTCGGTGCAGGAGCACGAGGAGCTCGAGATGACCTCCCGCTGGGTGCCCCTCGCGGACGCAGTCCGCGCCGCCCTGGACGGGTCGCTGGAGAACGCGGCGTGCGTCGTCGGTGTCCTGGCCGCCGCCGAGGCGGCCAGGAGCGGCTTCACCGGTCTTCGTCCCGCGGATGCGCCCTGGCGAGCGCGGCCGACGCACTGACGGAGCCGTCCGGGAGCCAGGTTCGGGTGTGCACGGGTCGCTGCGCCTAACCTGTGCAGCACCTGGGCTGTCGGGCGGCGATCCCGCGCGATGGCTGGGCTGGACGCCGACAAGGAGACGAGCATGCGCGTCGGGATCCCCCGTGAGGTCAAGAACCACGAGTACCGCGTGGCGATCACCCCTGCGGGCGTGCACGAGCTGGTCACCCATGGCCACGAGGTCTTCGTCGAGAAGGACGCGGGCATCGGGTCTTCGATCACCGACGAGGAGTTCGTGAGTGCCGGTGCCTCCATCATCGGCTCGGCGGACGACGTCTGGGCGACCGGCGACCTGATCCTCAAGGTCAAGGAGCCGGTCGCTGAGGAGTACCACCGCATGCGCGGTGATCAGGTCCTGTTCACCTACCTGCACCTGGCCGCGTCGCGGCCCTGCACCGACGCGCTGCTCGCGGCCGGCATCACCGGAGTCGCCTACGAGACCGTGCAGCTGCCCGACCGGTCGCTACCGCTGCTGGCGCCGATGTCGGAGGTGGCCGGCCGGATGGCGCCGCAGGTCGGGGCGCACTGCCTCGAGCGCGCCGCCGGTGGCCGGGGCGTGCTCATGGGCGGGGTCTCGGGCGTGTACGCCGCGAAGGTCGTCGTCCTCGGAGCAGGCGTGTCGGGGCTGAACGCTGCTGCGATCGCGCTGGGGATGCAGGCCGAGGTGCTGCTGCTCGACAAGAACATCGGCCGGCTCCGGGAGGTCGACCGGATCTACCAGGGCCACATGCAGACCGTCGCCTCGAACACCTACGAGATCGAGCAAGCCTGCCTCGACGCCGACCTCGTCATCGGTGCCGTGCTGGTGCCCGGCGCCAAGGCTCCGATCCTGGTCACGGACGAACTCGTCGCGGCCATGAAGCAGGGATCGGTCCTGGTGGACATCTCCGTCGACCAGGGCGGCTGCTTCGAGTCCACGCACCCCACGACGCACGCCGACCCGACGTACGTGGTGAACGGATCGATCTTCTACTGCGTGGCCAACATGCCGGGCGCCGTGCCGAACACCTCGACCTACGCGCTGACCAACGTGACGCTGCCGTACGCGCTGGAGATCGCCAACCGCGGCATCAAGGCGGCCTGCGAGGCCGACCCCTCGCTCGCGCTGGGCGTCAACACGGTCGGCGGCCAGCTGACGTACGCCCCAGTGGGAGAGGCGCACAGCCTGCCTTCGGTGCCGCTCGCCTCGGTCCTGGTCTGAGGCTGCCGGTCTGAGCA
>JAOPVZ010000193.1 GCA_025965935.1 Frankiales bacterium
TCCGTGCGGCCGAACCCCTGGGACAGCACGTCGATGGTGCCGTGACCGCGGAGGCCGGAGAGCCAGTAGGCGTGGTCGGCGACCGACGCGGCGGCCTTGGAGTCCTCGGACGGGTCGACGACGAAGGTGACGTGGAACGGGTTGCGGTCGACGGAGTCATGGCCGAGCCAGGCCGCGCCGGGCCCGTACTGGTCGTTGGCGGCCAGCGTGAGGTGGTCGGCGGTGAGGTGCAGGTGCTCCTCGAAGCGCACCCCCGCGGCGGTCAGCGACGCGATGGTCGCGCGGGTCGTGTTGAGGTTGACCAGCTCGTCCTCGGTGGAGTTCCACGACAGCAGCGGGGTGTTGCGCAGGCTCGCCAGCTGGTCGTCGACCGAGCCGGGTGCACCGACGACCGAGAAGCCCCGGCTGAACAGGTCGGGCCAGCGGGCGAGCAGCCGGAAGGTGCCGAAGCCGCCCATCGAGTAGCCGCTGGCGACGGTCCATGACGGGTCGAGGCGGTAGTGCCGGGCGACATCGGCCCAGGCCTCGAAGGTGTCCGCTTCCGGCGTACCGGCGTAGAAGCCGTCCGGGCCGCGCCCGGCGGGGGTGAGGACGAGCGATCCGGGGCCGCGGTCTCCGAGCTGAGACTGGTTGTGGGTGGCGGCGTACTGGTTGTAGTTGGCCGACAGCGAGTGCAGCAGCAGCGTCATGCCGTAGCCGCGGGCCGGCACCGGCTTCGCCGGGACGTAGAGCGCGTAGGGCTGCAGCTGTCCGACGAGCGAGCCCTTGCAGGCGGCGCCGGCCGAGAACTGCGTGGCGAGGTCGAAGCAGATGCGCGACGGGTCGAGCCCCTGGCCGTAGGAGTAGTGGCTGGCGAAGATCCGGTCGATCGGACCGGTGCGGGGCACGGCGCTGTCGTCGTGGACGTGGCGGGCGAGCTTGCCGAAGTCGACCTCCGAGGAGAACGGCGTGACATCGCCCTGGGTGAGCTGCAGGGACTGCTGCCGGTCGCGCCAGAAGGCCGTGGTGGCGGCGGCGCCGACCGCCGTGTCGGCCATCGTGGCACCGGCGATGAACGGCTGCGGCTCGGCGAGACGTGGGCCGACGTTGACGATGGCGACCCCGTTTGGGCCACCGCCGCCGGGCACGGTGCCCGTCGCCGCACCGGGTGCTGGGGCCAGGTAGGAACCGCTGGTGGGGTCCCAGAGCCCGACCCCGACAGTCGTCCGGACCTTCGAGGTGCCGGGGTTCCAGACCGAGTGGGGAACCCGGAGCTCCACCTGGCGGCGCGTCAGGTCGACGTGTGCCGAGGCCTTGCCGGTGACGGCGCCCGTCACCACGGCGGAGCTGCCGTGCCAGGTGAGGAACAGCTTGGAGGGCGAGGAGACGCCGGCGTGGAACGGCCACGCGGTCGTCGGGCCGTCGCCGAGGGCGATCGTCGCGGCAGTGCGGGACGGGTCGATCAGCGTGTTGAGCGTGATCCGGAAGGCGGTTGCGTCGGCGAGCGGCTTGACCCGGAGCTCGACGAGATCGGCCGCGTTGTCGGCGTACCGCTTGTCCGTCGGGTAGGTGAAGGTGCCCCCGGCCGGCGAGTACAGGTGGGTCGAGGCGCCGTACGGGCTGTTGGGGTCAGGGGTGCCGGTCGCGCCGTGGTCGTCGAAGAGGAAGTCCTGGTAGAGCCACTCGCCATCTCGGTACGACGCTCCGCCGCTGACCAGGATCGGCGCGGCCTTCCACGGTCCGGTGTTCTCGAGCTGCGGTGCGGCCGGCGCGGGTGCGTAGAGCGCGTCCGGGCCCGGCCGGTGGCCGCTCGTCACTGTCGGCAGGCCGGGGATGGTTCGGGTGGACGGCACGGCCTGCGCGGCGCCCCCTGCGACGACGAGTGCGAGCACGGCGGCAGCTGCGGAGAGGCGGGTCAGCTTCGGCATGGTGGCTGTGTTCGCCGCCACAGCAGTGTTTCCTGCAGGTCTCAGTCGTGCAGCACGGCCTCGTGGTCGACGTGGCCGGGCTGCTCCAGCTGGAAGGTCGAGTGCTCGACGTCGAAGTGCCCGGCCAGGCACTCGCCGAGCCGGTCCAGCACAGCGGACGCCGAGCCGTCGGCCCACAGCTCGTCCGCCACGACCACGTGCGCGCTGAGCACCGCGCTGCCGCTGGTGATGGTCCAGGCGTGCAGGTCGTGGCAGCCGACGACCCCGGGGGTCTCGAGGATGTGCGCCCGGACCTCCTGAAGGTCGATGTGCTCGGGTGTGGCCTCGAGCAGCACGTCGACGGCGGCCTTCAGCATCCGCAGCGTGCGCGGCACGATGAGGGCGCCGATGAGCAGCGACGCGATCGGGTCGGCGCGCCGGAAGCCGGTGGCCGCGATGACCGCGGCGGCGACCAGGACGGCCGCGGCGCCGAGGAGGTCGGCGAGCACCTCCAGGTAGGCGCTGCGGACGGTGAGCGACCGGGATTGCCCGCGCCGGAGCAGCAGCAGGCTGGCGGCATTGCCGAGCACGGCGACCACGCCGAACAGCACCATCGCGCCCGGTGCCGGATGGCCGGGGGTCACCAGTCGACGTACCGCCTCGACGAGGACCAGGACGCCGAGGACGAGCAGGGCGACCGCGTTGACGACCGCCGCCAGGATCTCCAGCCGCTGCAGGCCGAAGGTTCGGACCAGCGTCGCCGGCCGGGTCGCGCAGACGACAGCGAACAGCGACAGCCCGATCCCGGCGGAGTCCGACGCCATGTGCGCCGCGTCGGCCAGCAGCACCAGCGAGTGGGCGACCAGGCCACCGATGACCTCGACCGCGAGGATGGTGACCGTGATGGCCAGCACGGCCGTGAGCCGGCCCCGCTGCTCACCGGCAGCGGTCCCGTGCGAGTGCGTGTGCCCGCTCACGACCTGAGTGTGCCCCTGACAGCACCCGGAGGCTGTGGCCGGCGCCTCACAGCTGCTTCACCAGCACGGTGAAGGCGAGGTCGTCGCGCCGGGGACGCCCGAAGCGGTCGTCGCCGTAGGGGAACGGCCTCGTCTCGCCGGTGTCGACGTAGCCGCGGCGCAGGTAGAAGTCGATGAGCTCGGTGCGGGTGGAGATGACCGTCATCTCGACGTGCCCGGCGCCGTGCTCGGCAGCGAGCCGCTCCGCCTCCGCCAGCAGCCGCGACCCGACGCCGCCGCCCTGCAGGCCGGGCCGGACCGCGAACATCCCGAAGTAGGCGTGCCCGTCTCGCGGGATCAGGGTGCAGCAGCCGACGAGGCCGCTGTCGTCCTCCGCCACGATCAGGTCGTCGAGGACCGACACGACCTCGTCAGGGTCGGTGCGCTGGCCGTCGAGCAGGTCGGCCTCGGTCGTCCAGCCCACGCGACTGGACTCACCGCGGTAGGCGGACTCGACGAGGGACACGACGTCGTCGACGTCGCCGGGCTTGGCTCTGCG
>JAOPVZ010000196.1 GCA_025965935.1 Frankiales bacterium
AGGTCGTCATGGCCGCCCGCTCCGGTGGTGTGACGGAGCAGGTCGAGAAGGAGAACGACGGCAAGGCCGTCGCGGTCGCCTGCGACGTGCGCAAGGAGGAGGACTGCCAGCGGGTCATCGACACCGCGATCGAGCGCTTCGGCAAGGTCACCGGCCTGGTGAACTCGGCGTACGCCCACCCCGGCTTCCACGACCTCATCGAGACCCCGGAGAAGGCGCTGCGCCGCTCCTTCGACGTCATCGTGCACGGCGCCCTGAACATGACCCGGCTCGCGAAGCCGCACATGATCGCCAACGGCAAGGGCGCGATCGTCAACGTCGGCACCATGACGACGCGCAAGCCGATGAAGGGCGAGGGCGGCTATGCCATCGCCAAGGCCGCGATGACCTGCGCGACGCAGTTCCTCGCGCTCGAGCTCGGCGAGCACAACATCCGGGTCAACCAGGCCGTCATGGGCTGGCTCGACGGCCCCGGCGTGCGCTTCTACCTGCAGATGGAGTCCGAGGCGAAGGGCATCACCGAGCAGCAGGTCTACGACGACATCGCCTCACGCAACCCGCTCGGCCGGATCCCCACCGACGAGGCCTGCGCCGGCGCGATCCTCATGCTGCTCTCCGACTACACGTCCGAGGTCACGGGCGCGATCGTCGACGTCAACGGCGGGGAGTACATGCCGGCATGAGCGCGGGGGCAGTCCTCAACGCGACCACGATCGTCAGCGACACCGTCGAGATCGACGCGCCGCAGGACTTCGTCTGGTCGGTGCTGGTCGACTACGCCCGCTACCCGGACTGGAACCCCTACACCTTCCGCGTCGACACCGTCCTCGAGCTCGGGGCGGACGTGGTGCTGCACCTGCCCGATCCCGCCAAGCCGGGCGGGACCTTCACGACGCTGGAGCACATGCGGGTCATCGACCCGCCGCATCACCTGCAGTACGACACCGGCAACAGCTTCCCCGGGATGCTCGCGGTCCGTGACCAATGGGTGGAGGACCTCGGCGGCGGCCGGTCGTCGTACCGCACCACGGACGTCTTCACCGGCGACATCGCGGAGGCCGTCTTCGCGATGCAGAAGGACTGGGTGACCGCCGGCTTCAACGCCACCGCCTACGCGCTCAAGGCACAGGCCGTGAGGCTCTGGGCCGCCAGGTGAGCACCTTCCTCGTCACCGGTTCCGCGAGCGGGATGGGCAAGGCCACCACGGAGCTGCTGCGGTCCGAGGGGCATGTGGTCGTCGGTGTCGACCTGCACGACGCGGACATCACCGCCGACCTCGGTACGGCGGAAGGGCGCGCGTCCGTCGTCGAGCAGGCGCCCGCCGGGCTTGCCGGCGCGGTGATGTTCGCCGGTCTGGTGGGCCTGACCGGCCGACCCGGCTCGCTGCTGGCGAGCGTCAACTACTTCGGCGCCGTGGACGTGGTGACCGGGCTGCGACCCAAGCTGACGAACCCCTCCTCGGTCGTCCTCATCAGCTCCAACAGCACGACCATCCACCCGGCCTGGAAGCAGGACCTCGTCGACGCGTGCCTCGCCGGCGACGAGGCGCTGGCCCGCAAGCTCGCCGACCAGCACGACTCCTCGACGGCCTACCCCGGCACCAAGGTCGCGATCGCTCGCTGGGTGCGGCGCAACGCACCGGCGTGGGCCGAGGCGAGCGGCATCCGCCTGAACGCGCTGATGCCGGGTCTCATCGAGACCCCGATGTCGGAGTCGGTGCGGCGCGACGAGACCTGGGGTCGGCACATCGACGCCGTCCCGATCCCGGTCGGCCGCGGTGGCCGCCCGGAGGAGCTGGCGGCGTTGGTCTCGTTCCTGCTCGGTCCGCACAGCGGCTACTTCTGCGGATCGCTGCTCCTCGTCGACGGCGGCACCGAGGCGGTGCTCCGCCCTGACGACTGGCCGACGCTGTGGGGAGCATGACCGGCCCGGAGCTGACCACGGCACTGCTGCCCGGCCAGCAGCTGCACGAGCTGCTCGCCGCGGCGCGCTCGGCACCCGGCCTGACGCCGGCCCGGTTGCTCGGACAGCCGGCGCTGCTCGTCACCCGCTACGCCGACCTCAAGGCCTTCATGGTCGACGAGACCAGCTTCCCCGGCGGGCCGGTCTACCAGTTCTCCGTCGAGCCGGTCTGCGGTCCCACGTTCATCTCGATGGACGGCGAGGAGCACGTCGCTGTGCGCCAGCAGGCGATGCCGGCGTTCCGGTCGCGCCCGGTCAGCAGGTTCATCGACGACCAGCTGCTGCCGCTGGCGCACGAGGTGGTCGACCGGTTCGCGTTGCGTGGGGAGGCCGACCTGGTCGCCGAGCTCTCCGCCGTACTCCCCTACTGGGCCATCAGCCGCAAGCTCGGGCTGCCGGTGGGGAGTGAGGAGAAGCAGCGGGCGGTGACCCGCGCTCTGCTCGCGCACGTTGCCGATCCAGCTGGTGCACAGCGGGCCGCCGGGGCGATCGACGACGTCGTGCGCCCCGTCATGGAGCAACGTCGGCGCGAGCCGCAGGACGACGTCCTGTCGCAGCTGATGACGGCGGGCATGGACGAGCAGCAGGTGCTGTCGCACGTGCGGCTGCTGTACGCGGTCGGGGCCACGACCACGGCAGACGCGATGAGCAACCTGTTCCGCAACGTGCTCACGCGACCGGAGCTGGTCGCGCGGGCCGCAGCCGACCCGGCGGTGGTGCCGTCGCTGGTGAGCGAGTCGCTGCGCACGGAGCCGCCCGTCGCGGTGCTGCCGCGACTGGCCACCCAGGAGGCCGCCGTCGGGAACACCGTCGTCCCCGGCGGCACCCTGCTGCTCGCAGCCCTCGCCGGCGGCAACCGCGACCCGGAGGTCTTCACCGACCCCGACGCCTTCGACCCCGACCGCGACGAGGCGGAGGTCCTCTCCTTCGGTGTCGGACCGAAGTTCTGCCCGGGGTGGAACCTTGCGCGGTCGCAGCTGGCCGCGGCGCTCACCGTCGTCCTCGACCGCTTGCCCGGTCTCGAGCTCGTCGAGGCCGCCGAGCCGCAGGGCGCCATCCTGCGCGCGACCCCGTCGGTCCGTGTGCGATGGCGCCGCTAGCCAGTTGTCGCGCTTGAGGCACTGACCTCCCGGGAAGCAGCAAAGCACCCGATATAGGAGGTTTCATGCCCGAGCCGCTCACTTCCGCCGAGCTGGACGCAGAGACCGGCACCCCCCTCCCCGCGAAGGAGGTCATGTCCCTGCTCGACCTCAACGCCAACATCGACCTCGGGCTCGACCTGGCAGCACCGGTCGACCTCGCCGTCGCCGCGAACCTCAACGTCGCCGCGCCGATCGATGCCGCCGCCTCGGCGAACGTGCTGTCGGTGGGCTCGGACGCGACCGCCGCCGCGCCGCAGCAGACCCTCATCGACCAGCACGTGGCCGGTGCCGCGCACGCCAACGCCCCGCAGACCTCGGCCGTGAGCCAGGGCACCGCGACACCTGTGGCGACGCCGACCGACCCCGGCACCTCCACCTCCGTGGGCGACCTCACCTCCGGCGGCAACCTGCTCGACGTCAACGTGGACGTCAACGCCAACGCGCACATCGCGGCACCCATCGACGGGGCCGTCGCGGCGAACGCCAACGTCGCGGCGCCGATCGACGCTGCCGTGTCGGCGAACGTCGGCTCGATCGACTCGCACGCCACCGCCTACGCGCCGCAGACGGCCATCATCCAGCAGGACCTCGACGGCGTCGACGCGACCGCCACCGCCAGCCAGGACGCCACGGTCACGCAGCCCTGACGTGACCACAGCCACCGCGCACGACGCACCGCGGCGCGCCGAGGGGCTCGAGCTCCTCGGCGCGCTGGCCGGGTCCGGGTACGACGGCGGCACCTTCCTCGTACGTCGGCACGGCGGTCACACCGTCCAGCTGACGCCCTTGCTCTACGGCCTGCTCGAGCAGGTTGACGGCGAGCGTGGTGTCGAGGCGCTCGCAGCCCGGCTGTCCGACGCGATCGACCGCGGCGTCGGCCCTGGTCACGTCACGGTCTTGCTGGACAAGCTTGCCGACCTCGGCCTGCTCTCCGGCACGGAGCCCGAGCACGCCCCGGTCAGCAACCCGCTGCTGGCGCTGCGGTGGAAGTTCGTCGTGTCCAACCCACGCGTCACGCGGCGCCTCACTGCCCCCTTCGCGGCGCTGTTCAGCCCGCTGCTGATGTGGCCGGTGCTCGCATGCTTCGTCGCCGTCTGCTGGTTCGTGCTGGTGGACAAGGGCCTCGCCTCCGCGACGCACTCGGCGTTCAACACCCCGGGACTGCTGCTCGGCGTCTTCGCACTGGCCGTGCTGTCGGCCGGGTTCCACGAGCTCGGTCACGCCGCCGCCTGCCGGTACGGCGGTGCGC
>JAOPVZ010000197.1 GCA_025965935.1 Frankiales bacterium
CTGCCGATCGACCCCTCGAGCGACGTGCCGGAGGGCTTCACCGAGGACCAGCGCGGCGTGCCGGGCGGCTTCGTGGGTGACCCCGATGTCATGGACACGTGGGCCACCTCCTCACTGTCGCCGCAGATCGCGGCACGCTGGGAGGACGACCCCGACCTGTTCGGACGGCTGTTCCCCTACGACCTTCGACCGCAGGCCCACGAGATCATCCGGACCTGGCTGTTCGCGACCGTGGTGCGGGCGCACCACGAGCACGACCAGCTGCCCTGGACCGACGCGGCGATCAGCGGTTGGGTGCTCGACCCGGACCGCAAGAAGATGGCCAAGTCCAAGGGCAACGTGGTCACGCCGACGGAGCACCTCGACAAGCACGGCTCCGACGCCGTGCGCTACTGGAGCGCCGCGGCGCGGCCGGGGACCGACACCACCTTCGACGAGAACCAGATCAAGGTCGGTCGGCGGCTCGCGACGAAGCTGCTCAACGCCTCGAAGTTCGCCCTTGGCTTCCCCGAGCCGGCGGACGGCGAGGTGACCGAGCCGATCGACAAGGCGCTGCTGCAGGCCCTCGCCGGAGTGGTGGAGGAGGCGACGGCGGCCTTCAGCGGCTACGACCCGTCGCGCGCGCTGGAGCGCACCGAGACCTTCTTCTGGACCTTCTGCGACGACTACATCGAGCTGGTCAAGGGCCGTGCGTACGCGGAGGGCCCGGCTGCCGAGTCGGCCGGCCGTGCGCTGCGCATCGCCCTCGACACGCTGCTGCGGTTGTTCGCGCCGGTGCTGCCGTTCGCGACGGAGGAGGTCTGGTCGTGGTGGCGCACCGGCTCTGTGCACCGGGCGCCCTGGCCGACCACGGACGACCTCAAGACCGGCGGTGACCCGGCAGTGCTCGAGGTCGCCGGCCAGGTGCTCGCCCAGGTGCGCAAGGCGAAGAGCAATGCCAAGACCTCGATGAAGACCCCGGTGACAACGCTGGTCGTGACCGACACGGCCGAGCGCCTCGCCCTGGTGTCGTTGGCGCAGGCGGACCTGGTCAACGCCGGCGTGATCGAGTCGCTGACGCTGGTGGAGGGCTCGCCCGCCATCGAGGTCACGCTTGGGGAAGCGCCGCCGAAGTGAGCGCTGCCCGGGTGATGGCGGCGCTGGCGAACCGCTTCCCGAGCGAGGACAGCATGCAGCCGGACCTCGACCGGATCCGGCGGCTGCTGGACATGCTCGGCTCGCCGCAGCGCTCCTACCCCTCGATCCACCTCACCGGGACCAACGGCAAGACCTCGACCGCGCGGATGGTCGACGGCCTGCTGCGCGCGACCGGGCTGCGCACCGGCCGGTTCACCTCGCCGCACCTGGAGACACCGACCGAACGGATCACCCTCGACGGCGTCCCGCTTACCGAGGACCGGTTCGGCGAGGTGTACGACGAGATCTCGCCGTACGTCGAGCTGGTCGACGATCCCGTGCGCATGACGTTCTTCGAGGTCCTCACCGGCATGGCGTTCGCGGCTTTCGCCGACGCGCCCGTCGACGTGGCCGTGCTCGAAGTGGGACTCGGCGGGCTGTGGGATGCCACCAACGTCGTCGAGGCCCCGGTCGCCGTCGTCCTGCCGATCGGCCTCGACCACGTCCCGTTGCTCGGCACGACGCTCGCCGAGATCGCCGCCGAGAAGGCGGGGATCATTCACCCCGGGTCGACGGTGGTGCTCGCCGCGCAGCCACCCGAGGCCGCGGAGGTGCTGCTCCGTCATGCCGCCTCCGTCGGCGCGACCGTGGCGCGCGAGGGCCTCGAGTTCGGGGTGGTCGACCGCCGTACCGCCGTCGGGGGCCAGCTGCTGTCGCTGCAGGGACTGCACGGCCGGTACGACGACGTGTTCTTGCCGCTGCACGGCGGCTACCAGGCAGGCAATGCCGCAGCCGCGCTCGCGGCGGTGGAGGCGTTCCTCGGGCGCGGCCTCGACGACGAGGTCGTGCGGGAGGGGTTCGCGACCGCGTCCTCGCCCGGCCGGCTCGAGGTCGTGCGCTCCTCGCCGACAGTCGTCGTCGACGCCGCGCACAACCCCGCGGGCATGACGGCGACGGTGGCGGCGCTGGCCGACGCGTTCAGCTTCACGACGCTGGTCGCCGTGGTCGCCTGCCTGGCCGACAAGGACGCCCGGTCGATGCTCGAGGTGCTCGAGCCGGCCGTGACGTCCGTCGTCGTCACCGAGAACTCCTCTCCACGGCACTTGCCCGTGGAGGTGCTGCGCGAGCTCGCGGAGGAGGTGTTCGGTGAGGAGCGGGTCGCGGTCGAGGACCGCCTCGACGACGCCCTGGACGCCGCGATCGCGCTGGCCGACGAGGCGGGGGAGTATGGCGGCGCCGGCGTGCTCGTCACCGGCTCTGTGGTCACCGCCGGCGAGGCGCGCACGCTCCTCAAGACCCGCTGAGCCCCCTGTAGCCTGGCGGCCGAGCGCGGCAGGACACGAGCCGCCGCACCCACCCAAGGAGAACTGTGGCCACCGAGCGCACCCTCGTCCTCGTCAAGCCCGACGGCGTCCGCCGAGGCCTGGTCGGC
>JAOPVZ010000221.1 GCA_025965935.1 Frankiales bacterium
AGCGCCGCGAGTGCCCGATGGACGACGTGGCGACGAAGCTGCTGCAGGCGGAGGTCGACGGGACGGCGCTGGACCAGCAGCAGTTCGACGTGTTCTTCATGCTGCTCATGGTCGCGGGCAACGAGACGACCCGGAACGCCATCAGCCACGGCATGCAGGCCTTCTTCGACCACCCCGACCAGTGGGAGCACTTCAAGGCCAATCGCCCGCAGGTGCTCGACACCGCGGTCGAGGAGATCGTGCGGTGGGCGACGCCGGTCATGCAGTTCCAGCGGACGGCGAAGTCGGACTACGTCCTGGGCGGCCAGCAGATCACGGCCGGCGACCGCGTCGCCATCTACTACGCCGCCGCGAACCGCGACCAGACGGCGCTCGACACCCCCGACACCTTCGACATCACCCGCAAGGACAACGAGCACATCGCCTTCGGCGGCGGCGGCCCGCACTTCTGCCTGGGCGCCAACCTGGCCCGCGCGGAGATCCGCATCATGTTCAACGCCATCGCCGACCGGATGCCCGACATCCGCCGCTCCGGTGACGCCCGCTACCTCCGATCGATGTTCATCAATGGCATCAAGGAGATTCCGGTCAGCTACGTCGGCTGACCTCGTACCCGGCTTTGCCGTGATCAGCAGGGAAATGCGCGGGCGAATCGCCGGCGTGGCGTCCCGCTGATCGCCTGTTGATCACGGCGGGTGGCGGGGGGCGAGGTCACGTGGGTGAAACAGGCCTTGCCACGAAAGTGGAACGTGTTCTAGCGTCGCGGCAGAAGCATCTCAACGGCGTCTCGAGGAGGAGAATCGGCGTGGGTGATCTCGGTTTCTGGAACATCGCCCAGCGGCAGCCTGATGCGCTGACGCTGGTCGAGCCGGACGGCACCGAGCACACCGCAGGCGAGCTCCTCGCGCACACCAACCAGGTGGTGCACGCGCTGCGCTCGTTCGGCATGGAGAAGGGCGACGTCGTCGCCATCCTGATGCCGAACTGCGCCGCGTTCGTCGAGATCATCCTGGCCGTGCAGCAGGCCGGCTTCTACCTCGTGCCGGTCAACTACCACCTCGTCGGGCCCGAGATCGCCTACATCATCGACGACTCCGAGGCCAAGGCGTTCATCACGCACGAGCGCTTCGCCAAGGAGGCGACCCGCGCTGCCGAGGAGATCGGCCTCGACAAGGACCGGCTGTTCGCCATCGGGGACGTGGCCGGCTTCCAGCCGTACGAGACCCTCAAGGCCGGTCAGCCGACGACGATGCCCGAGGACCGGGCCACCGGCGCGCTGATGAACTACACGAGCGGCACCACCGGGAAGCCGAAGGGCGTGAAGCGGCCGCTGCCGCCGCTGTCGCCGGACGACTTCGCCGAGATGGGCACGTTCCTGCACATGCTGTTCAACATCCCGGCGTTCGACGACAACGTGCACCTGACGGTGGCGCCGCTGTACCACACGGCCGTCGGCCAGTTCACGCTCAACGCCCTGCACGCCGGGCACCGCGTCATCCTCATGGACAGGTGGACACCCGAGGGCACCCTCGAGCGGATCGAGAAGTACCGCGTCACGACCAGCCACATGGTCCCGACCATGTTCCACCGGATGCTGCAGCTGCCTGAGGAGGTGCGCGCCGGCTACGACGTCAGCAGCCTGCGCACCATCATCCACTCGGCGGCGCCGTGCCCGGTTCCGACGAAGCACAAGATGCTCGACTGGTGGGGCCCGGTGGTCTGGGAGTACTACGCGGCGACCGAGGGTGGTGGCACGACCGCGTCGCCCGAGGACTGGCTGAACAAGCCCGGCACCGTCGGCAACGCCTGGCCGGGCAGCGAGGTCGTCATCCTCGACGACGACGGCAACGACCTGCCGGCCGGGAAGATCGGCACCGTCTGGATGAAGATGGGCGACCGCACCTTCGAGTACCACGGCGACAAGGAGAAGACCAAGAAGTCCTGGAACGACAGGGGCTTCTTCACGGTCGGCGACGCCGGCGAGATGGACGAGGACGGCTTCCTGTTCCTCCGCGACCGCAAGGTCGACATGATCATCGCCAGCGGCGTCAACATCTACCCGGCCGAGACCGAGGGCGTGCTCCTGCAGCACCCGAAGGTCGGCGACTGCTGCGTCTTCGGCATTCCCGACGAGGACGCGGGCGAGCAGATCAAAGCCGTCGTGCAGCCCGCCGAGGGCGTCACGGCGGGACCCGAGCTCGAGAAGGAGCTCATCGACTTCTGCTTCGACAACCTCGCCAAGTACAAGGTCCCGCGGTCGATCGACTTCCTCGACGACTTCCCGCGTGACCCGAACGGCAAGGTCTACAAGCGCAAGCTCCGCGACCCGTACTGGGCCGGCCGCACCTCGCAGCTCGTTTAGGAGAAGCTTTGTCTGACGTCCTGTCCGCTCCGCACATCATGGAGTTCCCTTACACCCGGTCGACCGGACCGGTGGTCGGGGCCTTCCTCACTGGGCTGCGCGACAAGAAGTTGTTGGCCTACCGGGCGGACGACGGCTCGGTCGTGTGCCCGCCTCCGGAGTACGACGCGAAGACCGTCGCTCCGGTCGACGCCGCTGCTCTCGTCGAGGTCGGACCGGAGGGTGTCGTGACGAGCTGGTCGTGGAACCCGGTGCCGCGCGCCGGCAACCCGTTCGACCGGCCGTTCGCCTGGGCGCTCGTGAGGCTCGACGGCGCGGACACGAGCATGCTGCACGCCCTCGACGCGCCGCGGGACGCGATCGAGACCGGCATGCGCGTCAAGGTGCGCTGGGCCGACGAGACCGTCGGCTTCATCAACGACGTCGCCTGCTTCGAGCCCGCGGGAGGTGCGGCATGAGCGACCCAGTCACTGGCATCACCACGCCGATCCGTCTCGACTACCGGTACACGCCGGGTCGGACGACGAGCGAGGGCCTCAAGGCCATCAAGGAAGGCCGGATGGAGGGGCGGCGCTGCCCGTCCTGCCGGAAGGTCTACTTCCCGGCCCGCGGCGGCTGCTCGATGTGCGGCCAGGAGTTCGCCGAGACCGTCCTCATCAAGGAGACCGGCACCCTGGCGACCTTCGCGGTCGTGAACGTCAACTTCGCCAACCGCGTCATCGACCTGCCGTACGTGACGGCGGAGGTCGTCTTCGACGGCGCCGACACCACCACGATGGTGCTGCTCCGGGGCGTCGCACCGGAGGAGACGCGCATGGGCATGCGCGTCAAGGCGCACTGGATCCCCAAGGAAGAGTGGGACTACAGCCTTGCCAACATCGACTACGTCGAGCCGATCGACGAACCCGACGCCGACTACGACTCGTACAAGGACCTGGTGTAGCTGATGCGTGACGTCGCCATCGTGAGCTTCG
>JAOPVZ010000242.1 GCA_025965935.1 Frankiales bacterium
ACGGTGCCGAGCAGCGGGTCGGCGAGCACCTGAGTGCTGGCGCCCTTGGTCGACTCCTTCACGTCCTGCGCGGCGGCGACGAGGTGGTTGTCGTCGGTCGGGTCGATCGCGAAGGGGCTGAGGAACCCGGCACCGGTGTTGCCCGGCGCGATGTTGGTGATGTCCCTGCCGTGGTTCTTGGTCACGTAGAGGATCAAGCCCTGCGCGCTGGAGTACCAGACGTCCGGGTTCGCGGTGGCGGCCGTCTGCACGCCATCGCCGCTGCTGACCAGGATCTCCGAACCGCCCTGCTTGAAGAAGCCGGCGCCGTTGTCCTGGTTGGCGACGAGGTACTCGCCGTCGGTCTTGCGGGCGATGTGCCACGCCTGCGTGGTCGCCAGGTGGTTCATGTCGACCCAGGTGTCGTTGTCGAAGCCGGTCCCGCCGGTGTCGAGCGGGTGGCTGTCCTCACGGAAGAAGCCGCCGTCGTTGCCGGTGTAGAGCCGCACGCCCTTGGAGGTCTTGATCGCGAGCCCGACGTGCTGGTCAGGGTGGGTCGAGACGCCGCCGTAGTACGGGGTCTGGTCGGGGCAGGAGACGCCCTTGTCGATGTTGTCGAAGTAGCTCGTGCTTCCGCAGAGGTCCCAGTACCGCTGGATCACCTCGAAGGTGCCGCGACCGGGAGTCGGGCCGGTGTTGGCGGTGGACTGGAAGACCTCCTCGAGGCCCAGGTAGACCTTGCTGTTGTCGACCGGGTCGCCCTGCACCCAGAGGTTGTAGAAGCCCTGCACGCCGACGCCGTAGCCGAGTCCGGCGTTGACGATGAGGCTCTCGTTGACCGACGTCTGCAGCTCGGCGGGAGTGGCCTTCAGCGTCCACGTCACCCCGTTGTCGTCGGAGCGGTAGAGGCCGTTGAGGACGCTGTTGGTCCGGTTGAGGCTCTGGCCGGTCGTGCTGCTGACGAGGTCGAGCCCGGCGGGCGAGAGCTTGTTGGTCAGTCCGGCGTCCGACACGAGCGCCCACAGGACCGGGAACTCGGCGCCCTTGGCTCCGTAGGCCAGCGCGATGCGGCCGACGGGGTCGTTCGACGCCTGCGGGTTGGTGAGTTGCGACGTCGAGGCCAGGAACGTGTAGGGACCCTGCGCTCCGGTGGTGCTGCGGTAGAGGCCGTTGCCGACCGAGAGCGGCTTGCCGTCCGGGCCGATCCGCTTGCCGTAGCCCATGCCGACGGCGACCGTCACGTCGAGCGGGTGGTCGGGCTCCACGGTCGTGGCGCTCACCCAGTTGCTGTACGCCCCGGTCGCCTGCCCGGTGTGCGTGGCGTTGGAGGGCAGCTTCACCTCGGTGAACGACGCGCCCTTGTCGCGGGACAGCCAGAGACCGCGGTTGGTGCCCACCAGCACGCCGGACGGCGTCACGGTGACGGCGTTGCTGCCGTAGCCCTTCACGTTCTTCGCCGGACGGGTGAACGTCTTGCCGGCGTCGTGGCTGACGTAGACGCCGGCGCCCGCCGCGTCCCCGGACACGGTGAGGAGGGCGATGCCCGTCCCGACGTACACGTTGTCCGGGTTGAGCGGGTCGACGGCGATCGCGCCGACCGCGCTGCGCAGGAAGCTCTCGCCGAGGTGCTTCCAGCTGGTGCCGCCGTTGGTGCTCTTCCAAAGCCCGCCCATGTTGCCGATGTAGACGGTCTGGCCACTGGTGTCGCGCGGATCGACGGCGACCGAGGTGCCCATGCCGGCCGCGCGGGCGTACCGGACGGAGCCGGTCGGGTAGCCGGGCGGGTCGTCCTGGCCGAAGGGACCGGGGTTGGTCCAGGTGCGGCCAACCTCGGCCTGCGGCAGCCCGGCGGCCTGCTGGGCGTACCTCACCTGGTCCGCCACGCTGTCGCGGTCGGCGACGACGGCGTCCGGCGGCGGGATGAGCGGCGCCTCCTCCTCACCCGGCGTCTGACCGGCCTTGTAGGTGCGCTCCACCGCCGGCTTGCCGCTGGGCCCGAGCACCGGACCGCTCTTCGCGGTGACGACCGTGGGGCCCGTCGTCAGCGCGACTGCGGCGATGCTGCCGGCAGCCAGCAGCACAGGAACGGAACGACGCAACGCGGGCACGGCTCTCGGACCTCCTGACGCGCCGGGCGACACCCGACGTTGACAGGCGTGTTCGACGCGTCAGACCGCATTCCTCCTGGATCAGGCCAGGCCGTTGGCGCTCCGCACGACGTCGACGATCTGCCCCATGACGGTGGTGAGGTCGAAGTCCTTCGGTGTGAACACCGCCGCGACACCCAGCTCCTTGAGCCGGGCGGCGTCGCCCTCGGGGATGATCCCGCCGACGATGACCGGAACGTCGCCCGCGCCGGCCTCCCTGAGGCCGTTGAGGACGGCGGGCACCGCCTCCATGTGCGAGCCGGACAGGATCGACAGCCCGACGACGTGAACGTCCTCCTCGACGGCCGCCGCGACGATCTGGGACGGCGTCAGCCGGATCCCCTGGTAGACCACCTCGAAGCCGACGTCCCGGCCGCGTACGGCGATCTGCTCCGCGCCGTTGGAGTGCCCATCGAGACCCGGCTTGCCGACCAGGAACCGGATGCGGGAGCCCAGCTCCTCGCTCGTCTGCTTGACCCGCCGGCGGATCGCGGCGATGGCCTCGCCGGCCTCGCCGCCGACGGTGGCACCCGCGACACCAGTTGGCGCGCGGTACTCGCCGAAGACCTCGCGCAGCGCACCGGCCCACTCCCCGGTCGTGACGCCGACACGGGCACAGGCCAGGGTCGCCTCCATGAGGTTGGCGTCGGTCTTCGCCGCGTCCCGCAGGGTGAGCAGCGCCTCGTCGACAGCTTCCGCGTCCCGACCGGCCCGCCACTCGCGGATGGCCTCGATGGCGTGCTGCTCGACAGCCGGGTCGACCGTGAGGATCGCGCCCTCGCCCAGCAGCGGGTTGGGCTCGGTGGTCGTGAACTTGTTGACCCCGACGACGATGTCCTCGCCGGCCTCGATGCGCCGGCGACGCTCTGCGTGCGAGGCGACGAGCGCGGTCTTCATGTAGTCGACCGCCTCGATGGCCCCGCCCATGGCCTGGACCTTGTCGACCTCCTTGCGCACCTCCTCGCAGAGCGACGCGACCTTGGCCTCGACGACCACCGAGCCGGTGAAGATGTCGTCGTACTCGAGCAGGTCGGTCTCGTAGGCCAGCACCTGCTGCAGCCGCAGCGACCACTGCTGGTCCCACGGGCGCGGCAGGCCCAGGGCCTCGTTCCAGGCCGGCAGCTGCACGGCCCGCGCGCGGGCGTCCTTGGAGAGCGTGACCGCGAGCATCTCCAGCACGATGCGCTGGACGTTGTTCTCGGGCTGGGCCTCCGTGAGGCCGAGCGAGTTCACCTGCACGCCGTAGCGGAACCGCCGGTGCTTCGGGTCCTGCACGCCGTACCGCTCCTGGAGCAGGTCGTCCCAGAGCT
>JAOPVZ010000249.1 GCA_025965935.1 Frankiales bacterium
CCGGTACAAGTGTCCGCGCACCGTCGACTTCGACCCGGAGTTGCCGCGCAGCGACACCGGGAAGCTGTTCAAGAAGATCCTTCGGGAGCACTACCGGGCCGCGCACGTGCCCGCCACAGCGAGTGAGGAAAGCACATGAACATCGTCGTGCTGGTCAAGCAGGTGCCCGACACCTACTCCGAGCGCAAGCTCTCCGACTCCGACCACACGCTGGACCGGGAGTCCTCCGACGCGGTGATCGATGAGATCAACGAGCGAGCGGTCGAAGCCGCGCTGCAGCTCAAGGAGGCCGACGGCGACGGAACGACCGTCACCGTGATCTCCATGGGCCCCGAGCGCGCCACCGACGCCGTCCGCAAGGCGCTTGCGATGGGTGCCGACGACGCCGTCCTGCTGTCCGACGACGCCCTGCACGGCAGCTGCGCGGTGCAGACCGCGCGCACGCTCGCCAAGGTGCTCGGCACCCTCGACGGCGTCGACCTGGTGGTCACCGGCAACGAGTCCAGCGACGGGGGCACGTCGGCCGTCCCGCCGATGCTGGCGGAGATCCTCGGGCTGCCGGCGCTGACCCACGCCAGGGAGATCGCGGTCGACGGCACGACGATCACGGTCCGCAGGGAGACCGACGAGGGCGTCACCAGCCTGCGCGCCGAGCTGCCTGCCGTGGTGAGCGTCGGGGAGAAGATCAACGAGCCGCGATACCCGTCGTTCAAGGGCATCATGCAGGCCAAGAAGAAGCCGATCACCTCGCTGACGCTGGCGGACGCCGGGGTCGACGCGGGCGAGGTCGGCCTTGGCAACGCGCTGAGTCAGGTCACCGGCGCCGCGCCGAAGCCCCCGAAGAGCGGCGGCCAGAAGATCGAGGACGGCGGTGACGGCGGCGCTCAGATCGCCGAGTACCTGGCCGCCGAGAAGCTGATCTGAGGAGACCACGATGGCTGAGGTGCTGGTCCTCGTCGACCACTTCGACGGCGACGTCCGGAAGGTCACCTACGAGCTGCTCACCGCGGCCCGCGCGCTGGGCGCGCCATCCGCGGTCGTCGTCGGCACCCCCGGCACGGCGGGCAAGCTGGCCGACGGCCTGAAGGCGCACGGCGCGGAGAAGATCTACGTCGCCGAGTCCGAGCAGGCCACGGAGTACCTCGCCGCGCCGGAGGCCGCCGTGCTGGCGAGCCTCGTCGAGTCGGTGTCGCCTGCCGCCGTCCTGCTGGCCGCCAGCGGCGACGGCAAGGAGATCGCGGCGCGGTTGGCCGTGCGGACGAACTCGGCGCTGCTGTCCGACGTGGTGGGCGTCGGCGCCGACGGTGTCCAGCACTCGATCTTCGGTGGGGCATTCACCGTCGACGCGAAGGGCGTCACCGACCATCCGGTGATCACCGTCCGCGCCGGGTCCATCGCGATCGAGCCGACCGATGGGGCCGGCGCCGAGCAGAGCGTGGCCATGCCCGAGCTGGACCCGAGCCGCCAGGCCGTCGTGACCGCGCGCGAGCCGGTCGTGGCCGGCGACCGCCCCGAGCTGACCGACGCGTCGGTCGTCGTCTCCGGCGGTCGCGGGATGGGCGGTGCGGAGAACTTCGGCATCGTCGAGGCCCTCGCCGACTCGCTCGGTGCGGCCGTCGGCGCCTCGCGCGCCGCGACCGACGCCGGGTGGTACCCCCACCAGTTCCAGGTCGGGCAGACGGGCAAGACGGTGTCCCCGCAGCTCTACATCGCGGCGGGCATCTCCGGGGCCATCCAGCACCGGGCCGGTATGCAGACCGCGAAGACGATCATCGCGATCAACAAGGACCCCGAGGCCCCGATCTTCGAGCTGGCGGACTTCGGTCTCGTGGGCGACCTCAACACGGTCGTGCCGGCGCTGACCGAGGAGATCACCAAGCGCAAGGGCTAGTCAGCCTGTACGACGGAAGCGGGTCGCCCGGATCGGGTGGCCCGCTTCCGTCGTACTCAGAACGCGTAACGGACCTTGGTGAGCTCTTCGCTGATGTCCCAGAGCTTGCGGGCGTCGTCGCTGCTCTTGGCCAGGGTGGTGCGCCAGGTCGGGACCGGGTGCCCGCGCATGCCCATGAGGTGCGGTCCGTAGTAGGAGTCGCCCAGCACGTCGGGCATCGTCGCCGCGTAGAGCGACGGCCAGGCGCCCTGCCGGTCGGTCTGGGCGAGCACCTTGTTGCCCAGTCGCATCAGCGCCTCGAAGGCCGGCTGGCCCTGGCCCTCCTGCAGGTGCGTGGCGGCGTAGCCCGGGTGCGCCGCCGCCGAGAGGAGGCGGCCGCCGGCCCGGCGGTGGAGCTCGGAGGCGAAGAGCAGGTTGGCCAGCTTGGAGGCGCCGTAGCGCCGCCACCGCTGGTATCCGTTGTCCGCGGCCAGGTCGTCGAACTGCAGCTTGCCCACGACGTGCGCGCCGCTCGAGACGGTGATGACGCGCGGGGCGTCGGCGGCGAGCAGCAGCGGGAGCAGCCGGCCGGTGAGGGCGAAGTGCCCGAGGTGGTTGGTGCCGAACTGCATCTCGAACCCGTCGGCCGTCCGCCCGAAGGGCACGGCCATGATGCCGGCGTTGTTGACGAGCAAGTCGAGGTGCGGAAGCCGGCCGGCGACGTCCTCGGCGGCCCGCTCGACCGAGTCGAGGGAGGCGAGGTCGAGCGACACCAGCTCGACGTCGCCGCCGGGCACTTCCTTGCGCACCAGGCCGAGCGCGGTCTCCGCCTTCGCCGGGTTGCGGCAGGCCATCAGGACCCGGGCTCCCTTGCGGGCGAGCTCGAGGGTCGTGTGGAAGCCGAGCCCGGAGTTCGCGCCCGTCACGAGGACGCTGCGCCCGGTCTGGTCCGGGATGTCGTGAGGGGTCCAGCGCGTCATGGGCGAAGCCTCGCAGATCGGCTCCCTAGACTCCGCCCCATGTCGTCGTGGGACAAGCGCTCACCCGCCCAGCAGAGCAAGGACCAGCAGGCTGCCCTCAAGGCACAGCTGGTCGACGCCGTCGGCCCGTTCTCGCCGTTCTGGCGGGGCCGCTTCAAGGCGGTCGGCACCACTGCCGCCAAGGCGGCCGCCGACCTGACCTCGATCGCGCCCGTTGGCGAGCGTGACGTCTGCCCGGACGGTGACCCGAACGGCGCCGCATCGCTCGTCCTGCAGGCGGGGGAGTCCGGCTGGGCGCTGCACGCTGACGGTCCGCGGCTCCGCAGGGCGATGGCGTCCCGGATCGCGCGCCCGGATTCGTACCAGGCAGTCGTCGAGGCGGACACCCGTCCCACCTCTTTTGTCTTCGCCGGGCTCGGGCTGCGGTACCCGATCGCCTCGACCCGAGCCGACCTGGACGTGGTCGCCCGGGCGGGCGCGCGGCTCTGGCAGGTCCTCGGGCTGTCACGCGACGACGTGCTCGTGGCGGCGATGGCTCCGGAGGCCAGTGCGACGTACCAGGGGCTGAACCTTGCCGCTCTCGGTGCCGGATCACCAGCGATGTTCCCCGGCGACGACCCGGACGAGGTGGCCGCCGCACTCCGGCTGGTGCCGGCGACGGTCCTGGCGCTGCACACCGACACCGCCGAGGAGACGCTGGACGACCTCGACGAGGCAGGTGCCCCGATGAACTCGGTGACCACCGTGCTGCTGGTGGGCGCGCCCTCCGACGCTGAGCGCGCCGCCGTGCGGGAGGCGCTGGACCGGGCCGGCATCTCGCCGCGGCTGCTGGCCGTGCACGTGCCCGAGGGGCATCGGCTGCTGTGGGGCGAGTGCGCCGAGGGCACCGGCCTGCACACCTATCCCGACCTCGAGATCGTTCAGCTCGTGGACCCCGAGACGGGGGAGACGAACGACGGCGAAGGCCCCGACGAGGTCGTCGTGACGCAGCTCTGCCTGCGGGGTTCGGCCCTGCTGCGCTGGCGGACCGGCGATCTGGCCGACAGCCTGCTCACCTCGACCTGCACGTGCGGTCGCACCGTTCCCCGCCTGACAGGGGTACGGCGGCACGCGCTGGTGCCGCTCCTGGCTCTTCGCTCGGGCCACAGGGGGGTCGACCTGCGCGGGTTGGCGGCCGCGCTCGACGGCCGCGCCGACCTGGCCGACTGGCGGATCGTCGTCGGTCCCTCGCCGCGCGACGATCACGACGAGGTGGTGGTGCACGTCGTGCCGTCGGCGGGGGAGGACTCGGCCGATCTTGCCGTGGCGGTCGCCCGCGACGTGCGGGCGGCCGCCGGGCTGCTGCCGACCCAGGTGGTGGTGGATGAGCCGGGCCAGCTGCCGGACGGCGACCGGATCTCCCGCAGGGTGCACCAGCGCGTCTGACGGCTAGTCTCGAACCGTGGCCTATCTCGACCATGCGGCCTCGACGCCCATGCTCCCCGAGGCGGTCGAGGCTGTCTCGGAGGCGATGCGCGAGGTCGGCAACGCCAGCTCGCTGCACGCCACCGGCCGGCGCGCCCGGCGGGTCGTCGAGGAGTCGCGCGAGTCCCTCGCGTTCGCCCTGGGTGCCCGTCCTTCCGAGGTGGTCTTCACTGCGGGCGGTACGGAGAGCGACAACCTCGCGGTCAAGGGCATCTTCTGGGCGCGCCGCGCGACCGGCCGCACTCGCATCCTCGCGTCGGCCCTCGAGCACCACGCCGTGCTCGATGCGATCGAGTGGCTCGTCGCGCACGAGGGCGCCTCGGTCACCTGGCTGCCGGTCGACCGCGACGGTCTGCTGGACCCGGCCGCGCTCGAGGAGGAGCTCACCGACGACGTCGCGCTCGTGACGGTGATGTGGGCCAACAACGAGGTCGGCACGGTCCAGCGGGTGCGCGAGCTGGCCGACCTGTCGCATGCCGCGGGGGTGCCCTTCCACACCGATGCGGTCCAGGCCGTCGGGCAGCTGCCCGTCGACTTCGCCGCCTCTGGTGTGGACGCGCTGACCCTCACCGGTCACAAGCTCGGCGGTCCGCTCGGTGCAGGTGCGCTCCTCCTCGGCCGCGACGTCGCGTGCACCCCGCTGCTGCACGGCGGCGGCCAGGAGCGCGACGTCCGCTCGGGCACCCTCGACACCCCGGGGGTGCGCGGGCTTGCCGTCGCCACCTCGATCGCCGTGTCCCGCCAGCCGGACACCGCCGCGCGGCTGTCCGGCCTACGCGACGACCTGGTGAAGCGGGTGCAGGACGCCGTGCCGTTCGCCGCCTACAACGGCCACCCGGACCGCCGACTGCCGGGCAACGCGCACTTCTCGTTTCCCGGCTGCGAGGGCGACTCGCTGCTGCTGCTCCTCGACGCGCGCGGGGTCGAGGTGTCGACCGGCTCCGCCTGCTCGAGCGGGGTGGCCCGGCCGTCGCACGTGCTCGTCGCGATGGGTCAGGACGAGACGACCGCCCGGTCGTCGCTGCGGTTCTCCCTCGGCCACACGTCCACGTCTGAGGACGTGGACGCACTCGTGGAGGCCCTGCCCGCGGTCGTGGAGCGAGCCCGGCGATGAAGCTGCTCGCCGCGATGTCAGGCGGCGTGGACTCGGCCGTCGCCGCTGCCCTTGCCGTCGAGGATGGGCACTCGGTCACTGGGGTGCACCTGGCCCTGTCGCAGGCTCCAGCGGCCCTACGATCCGGCTCCCGCGGCTGCTGCTCGCGGGAGGATGCGCGCGACGCCTCGCGAGCGGCGGACGTCATCGGGATCCCGTTCTACGTCTGGGATCTCGCCGCGGAGTTCCAGGCATCGGTCATCGACGACTTCGTCGCCGAGTACGCGGCCGGCCGCACCCCCAACCCGTGCGTCCGCTGCAACGAGAAGGTCAAGTTCTCCGCGGTCCTCGACCGTGCGCTGCAGCTCGGCTTCGACGGGGTCGTCACCGGGCACCACGCGCGGCTCGTGGACGGCGTGCTGTCGCGGTCCGCCGACATCGACAAGGACCAGAGCTACGTCCTGGGAGTCCTGACCCCGGCCCAGCTGGCCGCGACCGTGCTGCCGCTGGGGTCGTTCACCAAGCCCGATGTGCGCTCGATGGCGCGCGCCCGCGGGCTGGGCGTCGCCGACAAGCCGGACTCGCACGACATCTGCTTCATCGCCGACGGCGACACCGCCGGCTTCCTGCGCAGCGCCCTCGGGCCGCAGCCGGGTCCCGTCGTCGACGCGCTGACGGGTGCGGTCGTCGGCACCCACGACGGCGCCTACGGCTACACAGTGGGCCAGCGCCGCGGTCTCGGGCTGACGGTGCCCGCCGCTGACGGCAGGCCGCGGTACGTGCTGTCCGTCGAGCCGGTCTCGCGCACCGTGACGGTCGGCCCTGCCACGGCGCTGGACGTGTCGACGGTCGTCACCGACGTACCCGTCTGGTCGGTGCCCCGCTCCCTGCCGCTGCAGTGCTCGGTGCAGCTCCGCGCGCACGGCATGGTGCACGACTGCACCGTGTCGGCCGAGGGCGAGGGCTGGTCGCTGGCCCTCGCGACCTCGGCGCGCGGGGTCGCGGCCGGCCAGACCGCGGTCCTCTACGACGGTGACACCGTCCTCGGGTCCGCCACCATCCGCTCCACCGCCTGACAGGCCCAGGCGCCGACACGAGGAATGCCGAGTGGGACGTCTGTGCCGCCCGTGACGCCCTCCGCGCCCCGCTGGCCCCTCCGGCCACACTCGGCATCTCGGGTGTCGGCGCCTCACGCGGCCTCCAGCTCCGCGCAATCCCGGACGCAGGTGAGGACGTAGGCGGGGCTGCTCACCACCTCGTCCCAGGTGAAGCGGAGGACGCGCCAGCCGAGGCAGATGAGGGCATTGGTCTTCAGGCGGTCCTTCCGTCGCACGTCCTCCGGATCGTGCCAACGCCGGCCGTCGCACTCGATGATGAGCTGGGCCTGTTCCAGGCAGAAGTCGAAGCGTCCGACGAAGAGCTTCCCGCGGCGAACGGTGTACTGGGTCTGTGGCGTGAAGCCGTTCTGCAGCAGTAGGTACCGCAGCACTGACTCGAGCACCGAGCCGGACTGGTCGTCGATGAAGTGGAGCATCCGGCGCAGCCGGGACGACCTCGGATGCCGTGCTCGGTCGTCCACTGCCTGAACGAGGTCGTCAACGGTCACCAGACCACGTCGTAGCGCGCTGTCGGCAATCACGACGGCCTCGCGCATCGGACGCGAGACAGCGCAGTCGAGCACGGTGTCGACCGCTGTCGTCAGGGGGATCGCCTCGAGGCCGAGCACCTCTTCGTCGACCTGCGTGGTCCTGCGGCTAGGGCGGGCATCCACGCCGGCCACCGTGATCGCGCGCCCATGAGCGACTCGCAGCTCGATCGCCCCGGGCTCGACGAGCATGTCCATGCCCCAGAGCACCGCGGCCGTGCGCCGATCGGCGACGACGCCCTGCCCCAGGCCGAGGATCGCCGCTCGCGTCGCGGCCAAGTAGGCGGCATCTGGCACCCCGTCCTTGAGCACGTGCCGAGCTCGTACCGGCAAGGGTGCGAGGGCAAAGACACCCCTGCGCAGCCGGAGGATCGTGCCGTCCTGGACGGCTGCGGTCACAGCGGCTGAGGCAAAGCCCGCGCTTCTGAGGTGTGCGCGCTTCGCGAGTCCCTGCCGGGTGTTCGGGAAGCAGTCGGCAAGTGGTGTCATCGGGCAAACCTGCAGTCGATGGGCCGCGTGCCAGGGCTCGGTGACGGAGGCTGTGGGCGAACGTTCAGCCCTGTGGATCGACACGCGACATGCCAAGTGGGGCCCTCGTGGCTGGTGCACGGCGAAATGAGCCCCACACGGCGCAGGATCACCACTTGGCAGCTCGCGTGTCGGAGGCTTGCCGTTGTGCCCGGCGGAGGGGTGGGGGTCGCACTAGGCTGGGCGAATGGCCGATGACGACGTGCAGCTCACCGACCTCGAGGTGATCCAGCAGTTCAGCCTGGCGGTCCGGGGTGCCACGGCACCGCGCGCGCAGGTGATCGCGGCGCTGGAGTCCGACCTTGCGTACCTGCGTGCGGTACGCGGTGCCGCACCGAAGCCGACAGCGGCCAGCGCCCCGGCTCGCACGGCGACCGTGGCGAAGCCGCCCGCGAAGAACGCGCCGGTCACGTCCACCACCAAGGCTCCGGTCAGCGCCGCTACCAAGGCCGCGGTCAGGGCGACCGGCAAGGCGCCGGTCAGGGCCGCTACCAAGGCCGCGGGCAGGGCGACCGCCAAGGCGACCGCGAAGAAGACGGGCGCGAACAAGGCTCCGGCCAAGAAGGCCGTTCGCCGGGCGTGATGCCCTGGCGCACCGGGACAGTCACCGGTGTCGGTTCGCTGCCCGGCACCGACCCGCTCGAGGCGGCGAAGCTGGTCCTCGGCGAGCTGTCCGTCCCGCACCTGCCCGAGCTGCCGAACCGTGGCCATCTCGCCGACCTGGCCGGCCGCGGCGCGGCCCTGCTGGCCGACCTGTACGTCGACGTGCAGCCCAGCGGCTGGCGGCTCACCCCGCGGGGGAGCCGCGAGGGCCGGCGGGCCAAGGACCTGCTGAAGCGGGACGTCGACGCCCTCGAGCTCGCTGCGCTCGGCAGCCATCCCGAGCACCTGAAGCTGCAGGCGACCGGCCCCTGGACCCTCGCGACCGTCCTCGAGCTGCAGCGCGGCGCGAAGGCGCTGGCCGACCCCGGTGCGGTCCGGGACCTGGCGCAGAGCCTGGCCGAGGGGCTCCGCCAGCACGTCCAAGACGTGCAGCGGCGGTTCCCTCAGACCACGGTGCACCTGCAGCTCGACGAGCCGAGCCTCAACGGCGTGCTGCAGGCCGCTATCCCCACGGCCAGCGGCTTCGCCACGCTGCGTGCGCCGGACCGCCAGACGGTGCGGGACCAGCTGCGTACCGCGCTCGCTGCCCACGACAGCACGGTCCTGCACTGCTGCGCGGCCCGGCCCCCGATCGACCTGCTCGCGGAGGCGACCGCGATCAGCGTCGACGCCGCGATGCTCGACCCGCGCGACGACGACGCCCTGGGCGAGGCTCTCGAGAGGGGCACCGGGCTGCTCCTCGGAGTCCCCACGGACACGAAGGCCGCTCTGCAGACCGTCGGACGCATGCGGGATCGTGTGGGGGTGCGCGACCTCACCCTGACGCCGCCGTGCGGCCTGGCCGGCAGCAGCGATGCGCGTCGTGAGATGCAGCAGCTGACGAAGGCAGCGGGGGAGCTGTGACCGCCCCTGTCGACGTCCGCGAGCGGGCCGCGGAGCTGGCCCGGACCATCGAGGAGCTGGCCTTCCAGTACTACGTGCTGACGCAGCCGACCGTGGCCGACGGCGAGTACGACGCCCTGGTCCACGAGCTGGAGGCGATCGAGGAGGCGTACCCGGAGCTCCGCACGCCGGACTCTCCGACGCAGAAGGTCCTCGAGACCTGGAGCACCGACTTCACGCCGGTCGAGCACCTCGAGCGGCTCATGAGCCTGGACAACGTCTTCACCGAGGAGGAGCTCCGCCAGTGGGCGGCCCGCGCCAGCCGCGAGGGCAGCCCCCGCTACCTCTGCGAGCTGAAGATCGACGGGCTTGCCGTCGCCCTCGTCTACCGCGACGGCATGCTCACGCGAGCCGCGACCCGCGGCGACGGCCGCACCGGGGAGGACATCACCCGGAACGTCCGCACCCTGCGCAACGTCCCCACCAGGCTGACCGGTGACGTACCGCCCCTCCTCGAGGTCCGCGGCGAGGTCTTCATGGCCACCAAGGACTTCGAGGACCTGAACGCGCGGTTGGTGGCCGAGGGCAAGGCGCCGTTCGCCAACCCCCGCAACGGCGCCGCCGGCAGCCTCCGCCAGAAGGACCCCAAGGTCACTGCGAGCCGGCCGCTGAGCCTGACGCTGCACGGCATCGGCGCCGTCGACGGCTGGCAGCCGGAGTCGCAGTCGCAGGCCTACGAGCAGCTGGCGCAGTGGGGCCTCCCCACCAGCAAGAGGTACGAGGTCTTCCCCGACATCGACGGAGCGCTCGGCTACATCGCGCGCTGGGGCGAGCACCGCCACGACGTCGAGCACGAGATCGACGGCGTCGTCGTCAAGGTGGACCAGGTCTCCCTGCAGCGCCGGCTCGGCGCGACGAGCAAGGCCCCGCGGTGGGCGATCGCGCACAAGTACCCGCCCGAGGAGGTCACCACCAAGCTGCTCGACATCCTCGTCAACACCGGCCGCACCGGGCGGGTGACCCCGTTCGCGCAGCTCGAGCCGGTCCACGTCGGCGGGGTGATGGTCAGCCAGGCGACGCTGCACAACCAGAGCGAGGTCGAGCGCAAGGGCATCCTGCTCGGCGACACAGTCGTCGTACGGCGAGCAGGTGACGTCATCCCCGAGGTGCTCGGTCCCGTGGCGGCCCTGCGAGACGGCAGCGAGAAGCGCTGGGTGATGCCGAAGGACTGCCCCTCGTGCGGCACCGCGTTGCGGCCCGCGAAGGAGGCCGACGTCGACCTTCGCTGCCCCAACAACCGGTCCTGCCCCGCCCAGCTGCGGGAGCGGATCTTCTTCCTCGCCGGCCGTGGCGGCTTCGACATCGAGGCGCTCGGATTCAAGGCCGCCGACGCGCTGCTGACCGACGGCATCGTCGAGGACGAGGGCGATGTCTTCGCGCTCGACGAGGAGCAGCTGCTGCGCAGCGACTTCTTCCGCAACAAGGACGGGTCGCTCAGCGCCAACGGCCGCCAGCTGCTCGCCAACCTCGAGAAGGCCAAGCAGCAGCCGCTGTGGCGGGTGGTCGTGAGCCTCAGCATCCGGCACGTCGGCCCGACCGCCGCCCGCGAGCTGGCCCGCCAGTTCCGCAGCCTTGACAGGATCCAGACCGCGGGCGAGGACGAGCTCGCGCAGACCGACGGCGTCGGCCCCACGATTGCGCGGGCGGTCGTGGAGTGGTTCGCGGTCGACTGGCACCGGGAGATCGTGCGCAAGTGGGCCGCGGCAGGTGTCCGCACCGCCGACGAAGGGGCGGACGATGGACCCCGGCCCCTCGAGGGCGTCACCGTCGTCATCACCGGCACGCTCTCGTCGTACAGCCGGGACGGTGCGAGTGAAGCGGTGCAGGCGCTCGGCGGGAAGGTCACCGGCAGCGTGTCGAAGAAGACCGACTTCGTCGTGGTAGGTGCCGAGCCCGGGCAGAGCAAGCACGACAAGGCCGTCAAGCTGGGGGTCCCGGTCCTCGACGACGCAGGCTTCGCCGTGCTGCTCGAGCAGGGCGCCGAGGCCGCGAAAGGGCACGCCACGCTCCTGCAGGGGTGATCCGGCTCACCCGTTAGGAGTAACGAGGGCACCCCCCGCGGTGCCGACACCACACGTGAAGCCCTGAGATCCAGGGCCGATGAGCCGCGCGTGGAGGGTGGTGACGTGTCCAGAGCGAGCCGCCCGGACCCCCGCAACGTCATCACCGGTCCTCGCGAGAACGCGTTCACCGCCTACGTCGGCACCGTCGCGGTCAGCGGCCTGCTGCTCGTCGCGCTGTCGCTGCTCCTCGCGCCGATCCCGCCGGTGGGCAGCCTCGGGGCCGCCTTCGCCGCCATCGCCGGCCTGCTGCTGCTGAGCGAGTTCCGCCCGCTGTTCATCGGCGGTGGCGACAGCAACGGCGTCGTGCTCTCGACCTGCTTCGTGTTCGCCGTCCTGCTCCGCTACGACCTGCCGCTCGCGCTCGCAGTGCAGACGATGGCGGTGGTCATCAGCGACACCACCAAGCGCAAGGCCATCTGGCGGACCGGGTTCAACGCCGGCCAGTACGCGCTGTCCTGGGGCGCCGCCTGGCTCGTCATGCTGGCCCTCGGGCACCACGCGCACGCCGCTCACCCCATGCCGCTCACCGAGCAGGAGCTCTTCGCAGCCATCATGGGCGGGGTCACCTTCTTCGTCGTCAACGAGGTCCTCGTGACCCGGGCGATCTCGTGGCGCAACGGCTTGGGGCTGTGGGAGACCTTGCGCCCCGACCTCCCCTACGAGCTCCTGACCACCGGCGCGCTGCTCGCCTTCGCGCCGCTCGTCGTGCTGGCGCTTCAGGCCGGCCCTGGGTTCGTCCCCCTGCTGGCGCCGATGCTCGCCGCCGTCTACGCCTTCGGGATGGTCGCGCAGCGCAGTGAGGAGCGCTCGCTGTCGGATGACCTCACCGGGCTCGCCAACCGCAAGCTGCTCGGGGCCAACACCGCCATGGCCGTGCAGGACGGCGGCGGGGTGGCGCTCGTCCTGCTCGACCTCGACCGCTTCAAGGAGGTCAACGACACCCTCGGGCACCACGTCGGCGACCAGCTCCTCGTCGCCGTCGCCCAGCGGCTGTCGAAGTCCCTCCGCCCCGGCGACACGGTCGCTCGGCTCGGCGGTGACGAGTTCGCCCTGCTGCTTCCCGGCGCCGACACCGACGTGGCGTTCAAGGCCGCGGTCCGTGCCCGGTCTGCACTCTCGGAGCCCTTCGTCCTCGGCGGCCTGCTGGTCGACGTCGCGGCGAGCGCCGGCATCGCGGTGAGCCCCGAGCACGGGATCACCCTCGACGTGCTGCTGCAGCACGCCGACGTGGCGATGTACCTGTCCAAGGAGTCCAGCGAGGTCGAGGTCTACGACACCTCCCGCGACCACAACTCGACGACCCGACTCGCCCTCCTCGGCGAGCTGCGCAGGGCGCTGGAGAGCGACGAGCTGGAGCTGCACTACCAGCCCAAGGCCGACCTCCGCGACGGTCGGGTCGTGGGAGTGGAGGCGCTGGTCCGCTGGTTGCACCCGCAGCGCGGCCTCATCCCACCGGACGAGTTCATCCCGCTCGCCGAGCGCAGCGGCCTCATCACCCCCCTCACCGCGTGGGTGATCGACGCGGCCCTGAAGCAGACCGCCGTGTGGCGCACGCAGGGCTGGGACCTCGGGATCGCCGTCAACGTCACGGTCAAGGACCTCTGCGGGGACCAGCTCGTCGAGCAGGTCTCGAGGGGACTCGCGAGGTACGGCGTACCTGCCGCCTCTCTCCAGCTCGAGGTGACGGAGGGCTCGCTGTTCTCGGACAGCGCCCGGGCGCGTGTCACCCTGCGGCGGCTGGACGCGCTCGGCGTCTCGCTCAGTCTGGACGACTTCGGGACCGGCTGGTCCTCCCTGGTGCAGCTGCGGCAGCTGCCGGTGTCGGAGATCAAGGTCGATCGCAGCTTCGTCAGCCGGATGGTGTCCGACCCCCGCGACCACGCGATCGTCTGCTCGGTCATCGACCTGGCCCGCGGCCTCGGGATGCGGGTTGTCGCCGAGGGCGTCGAGGACGACGCCACCTGGCAGCGGCTGTCGGAGATGGGTTGCGACCGCGCGCAGGGCTGGTGGCTCTCTCGGGCGCTACCTGCGCACGAGCTCACCCCTTGGCTGGCCCATCACCTCGGTGCCGGCGCCGTGACGGCCAGCTAGCCCGAGGAGACCTGACCGGTCGACTCGTCGTAGCTGATGTAGCCGTGCTCGAAGTCGTTGCGGCGCATGCCGGATGAGCTGGTGTACTCGTCCGTCGTCGGGAAGCCGAGGCCACCGACCTCGGCGCCCAGCTCGACGTACCGCTGCGCGATGGGGCCGCGCGTCCAGAACGCCGCGCCGCCGGCTGCGCTGATGCGGCCGGTCGCGAACTGCTGGCAGCGGCCCGGGCCGGCCGGCAGCTCCTGCGCGGTCGGCAGCCCGAGGACGCCGCGCTCGCCACCGGCGCGGGTGTAGGCGGCGTCCAGGACGTCGTAGACCTCGAACGCCCCGACGCCGTCGACGGCGACGATGCGGCCGCCCTGGAAGCCGGTCGTGTGCGCGGCGGCGGCGACCAGCTCGTCGCTCACCGGGTACCCGAGCCGGCCGGCCTCGGCCCCGAGCTGCACGTAGCGCGCCGCGACGGCCCTGCCCATCCAGTGCGCACCGATGCTCGGGTGCCACGAGATGCGGCCGAGCTGGAAGGTGCTGAAACGACCCGTGCCGTCGCGCGCACTGCGGGGCGACGCCGTGGGGAACTTCAGCGCGCCCAGCTCGCTGCCGGTCGCCTGGTAGACCGACGCGATCGGGCCGACCGTCTCGAAGGCGCCGAGCGCCGGGTGCCAGGAGATCCGGCCCTTCTCGAACCGGCTGGCCCGCGCGTTGGAGATGACGATCGGGTCGCTGGTCGGGAAGCCGAGGGCGCCGGCCTCGTTGCCCAGCGCGGCGTACCGGTGCCCGATCGGCCCGACCGTGTAGCGGGGCCCGATGCCGGCCTTGTAGGAGATCCGCCCGTGGAGGTAGCGCTGCGCCCGGCCGCCCGGCACGGCGAACTCGGCCCAGACCGACGGCCCGAGCGGGCTGGCGCTCTCGCCGAGCTGCCAGTAGCGCGCCTTGACGCTGCTCCACGCCCCGGGCAACGCGGGGGAGCTGTGGTCGCGGGTCGCGTTGTCGGTGGCGCTGGCCTTGCTGCAGTTCTCGTAGGTCCACGGCGGCACGCAGGACACCACCCGGCACATCACGGCGCCGACCTGGCGGATCTGCTGGTTGCACTGCCCGTAGCGGAAGCCGTTGCAGCAGACCCGCCGCTGGTCGCACTGACCGCCGGGGCCGCAGTGGCAGCCGCAGGACCAGCACCTCGACGAGCAGATGCCGGCCCGGCCGGCGGTGGAGCAGCGGCTGCAGGTGGCGTTGCAGTCGATGATGTAGCGGGCCCGGCCACCGCACAGCGAGGCGCCGTCGGCCTTCCACCACCCGGCCGCGACCGACCCCGGTGGGCAGGCGTTCACGCCGTTGTAGACCGTCGCGCAGAACACCGTCCAGCCGCCGCCGCAGCTCGCGCCAGGCCCGCAGACCGAGGCGTAGGCGGACTGCGGCTTGAGGGCGAAGCCGGCGGTGTCGACGGCCAGTGCGCTGCCGATGACCGCACTGCGCACCAGGAAGCCGCGCCGCGACGTGCGCTTCGCCAGCCAGCCGACGACGACGTCGGTCAGCCGCTGCGACCAGCTCGTGGCCGAGGCGCGCTGCAGTCCGGCGAGCGCCTCGAGAGTGCTCACTCGATCCTCATCCCGCGCACCAGTGCGTTCACCCGCACGGCACCGGCCTGGCGTCGGCTGTGGCCGCCGAGGACCGCGAACAGGCACCAGGCCCGGTCGGCCTCGTTGAAGAAGAACTGGGCACCGCTCTGCCCCGGCCGTGACCGCTGCAGCGCACCGACCTGGAAGTCCGAGGGCCGGACGACCGGGAGCCCCTTGGCGGCGAACAGCACCTCGCGAGTGGAGGACGGGTCGTACTCGAACAGGCTGCAGAACACGTCATCCGGCCCGAGCAGCGGTGCGACGTCCGAGCCGAAGTCACCGCGTGACGAGGGCAGCGCGATCGTCGCGGCGTGCACGACGAGGTTGCCGTGCCGGCCCGGCACCTCCGACGGCTGACGACGCGCGGCGGCCTGCCATCCGGCAGGTACGGCGAGCTGGAACCCGACGACCCTCATGTCCCCAGCACCAGCCCGCTGGCCAGCAGCACCATCGGTGTGAGCCGCTGCGCCCACGGGCGACCGGACTCCAGCCGCCGGGCTGTGGCGCGCAGCCGCTCGGGAGTGTCGGCAACGCGCCCGGCCAGCAGCGGGAGGGCGCGGACCAGCCCGAAGCAGCCGCCGACCAGCAGCGCCTGCGGCAGCCCGGCGAGCAGCAGCAGCGCGAGCCAGGCGTAGGTCGCCGCGGAGGTCACGATCGTCACGACGCCGGTGCCCAGCTGCCAGCCGAAGCCGGTCGCGTAGACCCAGGCTCGGTAGCGCGTGAGCCAGTCCTCGTCGACCTGCCGGTGGCCGGTGGGCACCCGGCCGAGCAGGTCCAGCACGCCGGCGAGCAGGACCACGCCCGCCACCGACCAGGAAGGCACGGGCAGCAGCTCACCGAGACCGCCCAGCACGGCACCGGTGGTGAGGCCGCCGGCCACGGAGGCGGCCGTGTACAGGGCCACGGTGAGGCCCCACCTCTGGTTGCGAGCCCGCTGCCCGAGCGGGTTGATGCTGGTCAGCATCGACTCGCCTCAAGGGGACCAGGTCGCGCGCAGGGCCGCGACCGTGGCGACGGTCAGCCCGACGAGCAGGACGGTCATGCGGACTCCCACAGCGACGGGTGGTCCGGCTCGATGCCGGCGTCCCTGAGCGCGGTGTCGTCGCGCCCCTCGCGGACGGAGCCGCTGCCGCGCAGCCGGGCGACGGCGTCCGCGCGTGACTGCGCCATCAGGTCGAGCACCTGCTGCCAGCTCGCCCCGGAGCCCTCGCCGACCAGCCGGCCCGCGCTGTCGACGTACACGAAGTAGGGGGAGCCCGGCACGCCGAACGCCTCCCACGTCTCGTCGGACATGAGGACGGGTACGGCGGGTGGCCGGCGCTGTTCGAGCGCCGACGGGCTCTCGTCGTCGGCGCCTCGGGTGACGACGACGAGTCGTGCGCCCGGGGGCAACGGGGGGTCGTGCTGGAACGCGGTCCAGAACTCCTGGCAGGTGCTGCACCCGCTGGAGAGGAAGGCGATCATGGTGTCCTGGCCCATCAGCGACAGCGCCATGACCTCGCCGTCGAGGGTCTCCCCGGAGATGGCGTCGGGGACGCTGAGGTCCCCCGAGCGACGCGGGGCGGCGACACCGTCGATGGTCACCGGCACGGGGCCCGCCTTGTCGAGCTCCAGGCCGGCGCCGAGCTCGTGCAAGGCCTTCAGGATCTCGGCATGGCTGCGGAGCAGACCGGCGACCAGGACGGCGAGCATCAGGACAGCGACACCGAGCGCGACGACGACGGCAGTCATCGGACCTGCACCAGCGGCAAGACGGCCAGCACGAGGTAGCCGGTGACCGCGACTGCCGCAGTCGTGACGAGGGCGGCGGCGGTCAGGGGATGCGTGCCCGGTGCCCCCGTGAGCGCCGCGAGCGCGACGGCTGCGGTCACGGCGGCATGGGTCATGGTCGGCGGCACGTCTGCCTTGCCGAAGCAGCCACAGCTGGCGAGCACGCCGCCGCGCCGACGCGCGAGCACGACGAAGGCGGTGAACACCGCGTAGGAGGCGGCGACGGCCAGTGCGGTCCAGCGGGACCCGTCGAGGAGGGCCGCGAGACCGATGAGGCCCTCAAGCACGGCCAGCCCGCGAACCAGCCCGCGAGGGAGCCGCAGGCCGACGGAGCGAGCGGCCCGGACGAGTGGCAGGGGGTCGCGGGCCTTCTGCGCCCCGGCGAGGACGAGCAGCGCCGCGGCGGCGTAGACCAACCCCTGCAGCGGCACCCCTCAGAACCTAGTCCTCTTGCGCACCAGGGCAAAGCAGCGCACCCGCGGGTCCGCTCAGCGCACGACGACGTGGTGGTCCCCGCGTGGCACGACCTGCCCGATGACTGGATGGCCCGGGACCTCGCCGACGACGAGCAGCCCCCCGCTCGTCTGCGCGTCGGCGAGCAGCAGCAGCTCGTCCTCGTCGACCTCGGCCGCGAGGTGTGGGCGGACCCAGTCGAGGTTGCGATGGGTGCCACCGCTGACGTAGCCGTCCCGCAGTGCTTCCCTTGCGCCGTCGAGGAAAGGGACGGCCGCGGAGTCGATGACAGCCGTGACGCCTGACGCGCGGGCGAGCTTGAGGAGGTGGCCCAGCAATCCGAAGCCGGTGACGTCCGTCGCGGCCCGGGCACCTGCGGCGAGGGCCAGCT
>JAOPVZ010000264.1 GCA_025965935.1 Frankiales bacterium
GGCATCGGCTACCTGGCAGAGGCCGACCGCTGGCTGCGTGCCCGCAGCGACGGCCAGCCGGTCGTGACCGGCGACCGCCCGCGCGTCCTCGTGGTCGAGGACAACCCGGACATGCGGGACTACCTGACGGCGCTGCTGATCGAGCAGTACGACGTCGTCACCGCTGCCGACGGCGGTGAGGGTCTGGAGAAGTCCATCGCAGAACCGCCGGACCTGGTCGTCACCGACGTGATGATGCCGGTGCTCGACGGCTTCCAGCTGCTCGCCCGGCTGCGGGCTGACGACCGCACCGCGCACGTGCCGGTCGTCATGCTGTCCGCGCGTGCCGGTGAGGAGGCCACCGTCGAGAGCCTGGACGCGGGCGCCGACGACTACCTCGTCAAGCCGTTCTCGGCCCGCGAGCTGCTGGCTCGGGTGCGGGCGAACCTCGAGCTGGACCGGGTCCGGCGCACCCGTGCGCAGCTGGAGCGCAACCGCGAGCTGCTCGACCAGGCGCAGCGGCTCGCCGGGGTGAGCAGCTGGGAGTACGACCTCGTGACGCTGACCATGCGCGGGAGCGATGAGTTCCTCCGCCAGATGGGCGTGAGCGTCGAGGAGCTCGCGGCGAACAGCCTCGAGGACCTCGTGATGCGGCAGGTGCACGAGGACGACCGCAGCCGCGTCACGGACGCGGTCATGAAAGCGGTCGAGGACAACGGCCAGATCGACTACGAGGTGCGGGTCGGTGACCGGCTCTACCGCAGCATCGGTGAGGTCATGCACGACGCCTCCGGCACCCCCGTGCTGCTGCGCGGGAGCAACCAGGACATCACCGCACAGCGCGCGGCGGAGCGGGCTGTCGCGGAAGCCGCGGCCACCCGCGAGGCCGCCGCCCGCGAGCACCGGATCGCCGACGAGCTGCAGGCCAGCCTGCTGCCGCAGCGCCGCTTCGACCCCGACCACCTCAACGTCGCGACCTACTACAAGGCCGGTGTGGAGGGCACCCAGGTGGGCGGTGACTGGTTCGACGTCATCGAGCTCGGCGCTGGACGGACGGCGCTGGTCATGGGTGACGTCATGGGCCGGGGGGTGCGGGCGGCAGCCGTCATGGGGCAGCTCCGCTCCGCCGTACGCGCCTATGCCCAGCTCGACCTGCCGCCCGCGGATGTGCTGGAGAACCTCGACGTGGCCGTCCGGGAGCTCGGCGTGGACCAGATCGTGACGTGCGTGTACGCCGTCTACGACCCCAGCGAACGGTCGCTGACCTATGCCAACGCAGGCCACCTGCCGCCCCTGCTGTGCGAGCCGGGCCTGCCGGCGCGACCGCTGACTGCATCGGCGTTCCCGCCGCTGGGCGTCGGCCTCCCGGCGATGCGCGAGGAACGGGTCGAGCTGCCGCCGGACTCGCTCATCGCGCTCTACACCGACGGTCTCGTCGAGCACCGTGACCGCGACATCGACGCCGGCATCGAGGCGCTCCGCGAGCAGCTCGACGGGCGAAGCGGTCCGCTCGACGACCTTCCCGCCCGGCTGGTCGACGCGCTGCTGCCCGATGGCCCGGACGATGACATCGCCGTCCTGTTGGCCCGGATCGATCCGCGAGCCTCCGACGAGGAGTCGTTCGCGTTGGGGGTGCCCGACAACCTGGCCGCCATCGCCGAGGTGCGCGACCGCGTCACCGGGGTGCTCCGGGCCTGGGGCGCGTCGGACGTGGCGATCGACGACGTCGTCCTCATCGTGAGCGAGCTGGTCACCAACGCGCTGCTGCACGGCCGACCGCCGGTCGAGCTGCGGTTGCGCAACAGCCACGTGCACCTGGTGCTCGAGGTGCAGGACGGTGCGTCCTACCTGCCACGCCGCATGCGACCCACCACCGACGACGAGCACGGCCGGGGCCTGCAGCTCGCTGCCCTGCTGGCCCGGCGCTGGGGCACCCGCCCCATCCGGGACGGCAAGGTGGTCTGGAGCGTCTTCCCGCCCCTGTCGTGAGTCAGGCCCCGGTTTCAACGACGTCGCGCGCCCACCGCTGCCACGAGTTCCGCACGGAGATGTGCATCGCCTGACGGGTTACGTTGGCTCGGTGAGAGGCGACCTGACCGCAGAGACCATCAGCATTGCCGGCGACGGCGGCGACCAGATCGAGGCTTACCTGGCGCGGCCCGCCGATGACGGCGCCCGTGGTGGCGTGGTGGTGATCCACCACCTGCCGGGCTACGACGCCGCGACCAAGGAGATCGCGCGGCGCTTCGCCGCCGAGGGCTTCAACGCGCTGTGCCCAAACCTCTACTCGCGAGATGCGCCGGGCGCCGACCCGGACGACGCCGCCGCGCTGGTGCGCTCGCAGGGCGGCGTCGCCGACGAGCGCCTGGTGGGCGACGTCGCGGGCGCCGCCGCGCACCTGCGCTCACTGGCCACCTCGAACGGCAAGGTCGGCTCGATCGGCTACTGCTCAGGCGGTCGGCAGTCGTTCTTGTCCGCCGCCAAGGTCGACCTGCAGGCCGCCGTGGACTGCTACGGCGCGTTCGTGGTCGGAGAGGTGCCTGAGGGCTTCCCCTTGAAGGTGGGCCCGCTCGAGCACCTCGTACCCGAGCTGCGCAGCCCGCTGCTCGGCCTGTTCGGCATGGAGGACAGCTACCCGGCGCCGGCAGACATGGAGCGGCTGGACGGCCTGCTCACGGCGGCCGGCAAGCCGCACTCCTTCCACTACTTCGAGGGCGCCGGGCACGGGTTCTTCAGCGTCGACCGACCGGCGTACCGGCCGGAGGCGGCCAAAGAGGGCTGGCGGCTCGTCCTCGACTTCTACGGGGAGCACCTGTCCTGATGTGCACCTACGAGACCGCCCACGTGCCGCTGGCCACGTCGTCCGCCAAGGGAGCCTCCGGCTGGTTCCGCCTCGAGCAGGCCACCGTCTACCTGGACCACCCGGTGGACGCGCCGCACGACCACTCCCTGAACGTCGACTTCCGGCGCGGCGCCCAGCGGGTGGCAGTCGAGCTGGACCCGGCGGGAGCCCGTGAGCTCGCCGTGACGATCCTCACGATGCTCGACGCCGCCCCTGTGGGGCTGCTGAAGGGAATCGCCCGCGACGGTTGAGGCGTGTTCAGCGGGCAACGGGGTAAAGGTGAACCTCGCCATCGCACCCCTGACCGACGTCAGCACCTGGGCCCGTGGGAACGGGCTTGAGGCAGTCCTGCTCGTGCTCGGTGCCGTGCTCGGCGGCCGGTTCATCACCTGGCTGGGTCACCGCATCGAAGGCCGCATCGACGAGGGGAGTGATGCGCTCGTCAGGTCCGAGACGGCCAAGCACCGGCACGCGGTGACGCAGGTGCTCACCTACGTGGCGATGCTGGTGCTGTGGACCGTCACGGGCGTGCTCGTCCTCTCGCGGCTCGGCGTCCCGGTCACGGGCCTGGCCGCCCCGGCGGCAGCGCTGGGCGTGGCTCTCGGCTTCGGCGCGCAGCGCTTCGTCGCCGACATCCTGTCCGGGTTCTTCGTCGTCGCGGAGAAGCAGTACGGCTACGGCGACGTCATCCGCCTGTCGCTCGGCAGCGGAATCGCACCGGTGACCGGCACCGTCGAGGACGTGACCCTGCGCGTCACCCAGATCCGCACCGCGGACGGCGAGGTCGTCATCACCCCCAACGGCCAGATCATGCAGGTCACCAACCTGTCCCGGGACTGGGCGCGCGCAGTGATCGACGTGCCCGTCCCGGCTGGGGTCGACGTCAACTCGGTGTCCGACGAGCTGGTCCGGATCGGCAACGAGGCATACGAGGACAGCCGGCTGCACGACCTGATGCTCGACCCGCCGTCGGTCATGGGCGTCGAGTCGCTGAAGCGTGACGAGCTGAACATCCGGCTCGTGGCCCGCACGCTGCCGGGCAAGCAGTTCGAGGTCGGCCGGCAGCTCCGCCGTCGCATCGCCGTGGGCCTGCGCGACCAGGGCCTCAACCTGTCGCCGCACCTCGACACCGCCGTGCCCAGCGGGCAGGGGTCATGAGGCGCTCCACGTGGCTGCTCGCGGTCGCGTTCGTGCTGCTGCTGGCGCTGTACTTCGTCGTGCGGCCCGAGCCACCACCGGCAACCGCGGTGCCACCCGTGCCGGCGGTCGTCGTCCCCGTACCGACCGTCGTGCCGACGACCCCGGCGCCGTCGCCCAAGCCGACCCGGCCCGTTACGCCGTCGCCCAGCCTGGTGCCGAGCCCGCTGCCGACGGTGCCGTCTCCCTCGCCTCACCCCACGCCGTCGCCCACCGCCACGACGCCGACCGTGCCGCTACCGACCCTGTCGAGCTCAGCGAGCCCGTGACCCCGCGGAATCGATGTGAGATCGACCGTGTCAGAGCGCGGTGCAGCTCACTTCGTCGAGGTTCGGCCGGGGCGGGGGATGAGCAGCGGCCGGCGGACGCTGGCGACGGTCTGCTGGATCTGCCGGATGTCGTGCAGGCCGCGGTGCGCGAGCTGCTCCTCGAGGCGGGCCTGCTCGTCGCCGCGCTGGTAGTTCTGGAAGAGCGGTGACAGGTGCCGGATGGTGACGTCGTCGACCATGCCGAGCCGTGCGCCTTCGCACACCCGGTCCCACCAGAGCAGCTCGACGCCCCAGCCCATGCCCCAGTCGGGGAACGGCAGGAACAGGTTGCGCGACCGGGCCGCCACAGCGAACAGCGGTCCTACTTCGACGAAGGTGGTGTCGCGGCTGACCAGCCACGGCCGGCGTCGGGAGAACCGGTACGACGCGTAGCTGCCGCGCCAGGACTGCGCGGGCTGCGCCAGGTCCCACCCGCCCTCGTGGAAGCGCTCGAGGAAGCGCGCGAGGTCACCGCGGGCGAACGCAACATCGTGGTCGGACACCACGATGTCGTCCTCGGCGGGCGCGTTCTCGTAGAGCCGGTTCAGCAGCTCGCAGCGGGCGCCCTTGCCGACGCCGACCGTCCACCGCGCCAGCTCGGGAGCCGGCTCGTCGAGCGCCCAGAGCAGCACGGTGCCGCCGAGCGCGGCGGCCTGGCGCGCGACGCCCGCCATCACCGCCGACTTGCGACGGTTGTAGACGCCCAGCAGCGACAGCGACATCAGACGAAGCCCGCCACGGGCCGGGGCGTGTAGGGCGCCTCGAGCGTCGCCAGCTCCTCGGCGCTCAGCTCCAGCTCGAGCGCCGCGACGGCGTCCTCGAGGTGCGCGACCTTGGTCGCGCCGACGATCGGGGAGGTGACGACCGGCTTCGCCAGCAGCCAGGCCATCGCGACCTGGGCCATCGGCACTCCACGGCCGGAGGCGACCTTGGCGACGGCGTCGACGATGTCGCGGTCGCTCTCGTCGTACTGCGCTTGGCCGTAGAGGGTCTTGCCGAAGGTGTCCGTCTCGGAGCGGGTGGTGGTGCTGTCCCACGGCCGGGTCAGGCGGCCGCGCGCCAGCGGCGACCAGGGCAGCACGCCGACGCCCTGGTCGGCGCAGAGGGGGAGCATCTCGCGCTCCTCCTCGCGGTTGAGCAGGTTGTAGTGGTTCTGCATCGAGACGAAGGGCGTCTTGCCGGTGTGCTGAGCCTTGGAGAACTGCCAGGCCCACATCGAGGAGGCGCCGAGGTAGCGGGCCTTGCCGGCCTTCACCACGTCGTGCAGCGCCTCCATCGTCTCCTCGATCGGCGTGTGCGGGTCCCAGCGGTGGATCTGGTAGAGGTCGACGTAGTCGGTGCCGAGCCGCGAGAGGCTCTCGTCGATGGCGTTCATGATCGCCTTGCGGGACAGGCCGCCGGGCGTTCCCGTGATGGGGTTGAAGACCTTCGTCGCGAGCACGATCTCCTCGCGGTCGGACGCCAGCTCCTTGATCGCGCGACCGACGATCTCCTCGCTGTGGCCGTCGGAGTAGGCGTTCGCGGTGTCCCAGAAGGTGACGCCCAGCTCGTAGGCGCGGCGCAGCAGCGGGCGGCTGGTTTCCTCGTCCAGCGTCCACTCGTGGTTGCCGCGGCTGGGCGAGCCGAAGCTCATGCAACCGAGGCAGATGCGGGACACCGCCAGGCCGGTTCGTCCGAGGCGGGTGGGCTTCACGCTGTGGTCCTCACCTGTCCATCCTGGACCTTCCGGACGTCCGAGGGCCAACGGGGGTCAGCGAGGGCACAGGAAACTGACGGTGACGTGGTGTTAGCGCAGCGTGCGCGCGTCATACCTGCAACGCGTCCCCGGACGCGAGCGGGCTGAAGCTGGTCCCGTCCGGGGACAGCCGATCGAACAACCCGTACCAGACACCGACTCCGGACGCGGCGAGCATCCCGTCGTGCACCGGGAAGGCCTTCGCCGGCTTGACGCCGCGCAGCAGCCCGACGGCCTCCGTGAGCTTGAGCCAGGGCGCGGCGGTCGGCAGGCCGAGGACCTCGACGTCCGCCTCGGGCACGGTCAGGGCGTCGCCCGGGGTGAAGAACCGGCCGCCGACGAGGTAGCCGACGTTGGGGATGCCTGGGATCTCGGGGTGGATGACGGCGTGGTCGGTGCCGTGCACGCTGACCGCCGTACCGAGGTCCAAGGTGTCACCGGCGTGGACCACGGTGCGGGGGACGTCGAGCTGGGAGCCCTCGTCGGTGACCAGCGTCGCCTCCGGGTTGACCTCCAGCAGCCGCGTGACGCGGTCGAGGTCGAGGTGGTCCGGGTGCTGGTGCGTGATGAGGATGCCGGTGAGCCCGCGCAGGTCCTCGAACCCGCTGCTGAACACCCCGGGGTCGAGCAGGACCCGGCCGTCGCCGTCCTCGACGAGCACGCAGGAGTGCCCGTACCGCGTGATCCTCACGCCGACCAGCCTGACAGGTCCGGGCCGAGCGGGACGATGCCGGTGGGGTTGAGGTCCTTCTGGACGACGTAGTAGTGCCGCTTGATGTGGTCGAAGTCGACCGTGTCGCCGAAGCCGGGCGTCTGGAACAGCTCGCGGGCGTACCGCCACAGCACCGGCATCTCAGTGAGCTTCTGCCGGTTGCACTTGAAGTGCGAGTGGTAGACGGCGTCGAACCGCACGAGCGTCGTGAACAGCCGCACGTCGGCCTCGGTGATCGCGTCGCCCATGAGGAACCGACGTGACGACAGCCGGTCCTCGAGCCAGTCCAGTCGGTCCCAGAGCTGCGCGTAGGCCTTCTCGTACGCGTCCTGGTCGCCGGCGAACCCGCAGCGGTAGACGCCGTTGTTCACGTCGTGGAAGACCAGCTGCATGACCTCGTCCATCTCCTCGCGGAGCGGCTCGGGGTAGAGGTCCGGTGCGCCCTCGCGGTGGTAGCGCTGCCACTCGGTGCTCAGCCGCAGGGTGAGCGAGGGGTAGTCGTTGTTGACGACCTCGCCGGTCGTGAGGTCGACGATCGCCGGCACCGTGATGCCGCGGTCGTAGCCGTCGGGGTACGCGTCCTTCAGCCGCGGGACACCGAGCACCGGGTCGACCCCGCCGGGGTCCAGGTCGAAGGTCCACGAGTCCTCGTCGTGCACCGGGCCGCACACGCCCATCGACAGGACGTCCTGCAGCCCGAGCAGCTCCCGCACGATGATGGCGCGGCTCGCCCAGGGACAGGCGCGGCTGACGATCAGCCGGTACCGACCGGGCTCCGGACCCCAGTCGCCGTGGAGGTAGCGGGTGTCGCGCCTGAACTCACCTGACTCGCTCACGTAGGCCATGCAGTGGGCCTACCCAGACTCAGAGCGAGGCCACCTGCGGCAGCACCTCGGCGGCGATCTTCTCCAGTGGCTTCAGGGCATGCACGTCCTGCACCCCGCCGATCGCCATCGAGAAGCCCATCGCAGCCAGCCCGCCGAGCTCGTCGACCAGCTGCGAGGACGGCTTGCCGGTGTCGTAGGCGTAGTAGACGGTCTTGTCGATCTCGTCGTACGGCCGCCCGACGTCCTCGCAGTGCCCGCGCAGCACCTCGAGCTTGCGCGCCAGGTCCGGCCCCGGGAACAGGTTGCACATCTGCGCGTACTGCGCGACCAGCCGCAGCGTCTTCTTCTCGCCGCTCCCACCGATGAGGACGGGCAGCGGCGACAGCGGCTTCGGCACGTTCAGCGTGCGGTCCAGCGAGTAGTGCTTGCCGCGGTACGGCGCGTCCGTGCCGTCGAACATCTGCCGGCAGATCTGCAGGCACTCCTCGAGCCGTTCGAAGCGCTCCGCCACCGGCGGGAACCGGAATCCCAGCGCCTTCGACTCCTCCTCGTTCCACGCGGCGCCGATGCCGAGCACCGCGCGGCCCTCCGACAGCACGTCCAGGGTGCTGAGGATCTTCCCGAGCAGACCGGGTTCGCGGTAGATCACGCCGGTGACGAGGGTGAGCAGCTTCGCCCGCGACGTGTGCCCGGCGAGGAACCCCAGGGTCGTGTAGGCCTCGAGCATGTCCCTCTCGGGCGGGCCCACCGGACCGATCTGGAAGAAGTGGTCCATCACGGCGATCGCGTCGAAGCCGCCGTCGTCGGCGGTCCTGGCGATCGCGGCCAGGTCCTTGCCGAGAGTGGCGGGACCTCCGGGATAGGTGAAGTCTGGGATCTGGATGCCGAGGCGCATGAGAGCCATCCTCACACCGTGAGCCGCGGTCTCACCCGCTGGGGGTATGACCATGACGACGCAATTGCTCGAGACCGGCTGGTTCCCGGAGACGCCGATCGAGGACAACCTGCTCCGCCGGTACCTCCACAACCAGGCGGACCTCTCGGCAGCCCTCGCCGAGACTGCCGGCGGGGAGGTGCTTCGCCGGCCCGGCGTCGTGGGGAGCTGGTACGACACCAAGGTCGTCTTCAACAGCATGGCCGTCCTCACCTCCCCGCTGACGTCCGACGTCCTCGACGAGGTGGAGGCGTTCTACAGCGGTCGGAGCGCCACGATGCTGTCCGCCTGGCCCACCGAGGACCTGTCGGACCGCGGTTGGGTGCTCATGGGCCACCCGATGTTCGTCGTCCGGGCGCCCGGCCAGCTGGCCGTGCCTTCTCCTCCAGGTGTGACGATCGACATCGCCTGTACGGCGGAAGAGCTCGCCCTTGCGGAGCGGCTCGCGTGCGAGGGGTACCCCGTCCCGGACGCGATCGGCGCGGCCCCCAACTCGGTCTACGCCGAGGCGACGCTGCAGACGCCGCTGCTCGTTCGGCTCGGCAACGTCGACGGCGTGCCGGTCAGCGTGGCGGCGAGCTACCTGGCCCACGACGTCGTGAACCTGTGCCTCGCCGCAACGCTGCCGAGCGGCCGGCGACGGGGCGTTTGGGCGCAGCTGGTGGCCGCGCGGGTGAACGACGAGGCGCACCTGCCGTCGGCGGCGATCACCAGCGACGACAGCCGGCCGGGTTTCACCAAGCTCGGCTTCCTCCCGATGCAGCGGATGACGATGTGGCTGCGGCCCTGACGGCGGGCCCCCAGTACCTAGCCACTGCGGTCCCCTCCCGGACCGCCCGTTCGAGGCATACCGCCCGCCTGAGCCGCTCGGCACCCTCGGAGCATGGATGAGCAGCTGCTGAGCACCTCCTCGGCCACCACGCTGCTGCCCGCCTGCGCGGAGCACGCGTGGCAGGAGCTGCTCTGCCTGCTGAACGACCTGTGGCCGGGGGACACGGAGGTGCTGCAGGCGTGCGCCGGTAGCCGGCTGGTGCACGCCGTCCTCGATGAAGGCGAGCCCGACGTGTGGCTGACCTGGCTGCTTGAACCGATCGGCCCGCGCGCGACCAGGGTCGTGCTGCACCTCGACGAGCTGACCGGCTTCGCTCCCGACCCGGAGCTCGACGGCGTGCTCCTCGCGCTCCTGTCACGGTGCGTGCCTACGCTCGCTGGGTGATCACACGGCTTGCCGCGCAGCTCCTCGCCGGGCCGAAGGCGACCACCGTGCTGGAGGTCCTCGATCGCTGCGTCGCCGTCCAGTCCCAGGAGCTGCGCGCCGGCCACCTCGGGGTTCGGGCGCGCAGCACAGGGCTGACCGTCGCTGACGTCGACGCTGCCCTCGCTGACCGCTCCGCGATCGTCACGTGGGTCAACCGGGGGACGCTCCACCTCGTGCGGTCCGAGGACTACCCCTGGCTGCACACGCTCACGACACCGCAGCTGGCGACGGCGAACGCGACCCGGCTGCACCAGGAGGGCGTCTCCCCGGCGCAGGCCGACAGCGCCCTGCCGGTCATCCGCCGCGTGCTCTCCGACGGTCCCGCGACCCGGACGCAGCTGCGAGATGCCTTGCAGCGCAAGGGAATCCCGGTGGCGGGGCAAGCGGTGGTGCACCTGCTGCTCAAGGCGACGCTGGCGGGCATCTGCGTGCGCGGCCCGATGGCGGGACGCGAGCAAGCCTTCGTCCTCGTCGACGACTGGCTGGGGCCGCAGCAGACCATCGGCCGGGCGAAGGCGCTGTCGGAGCTGGGCACCCGCTACCTCGCCGGGCACGGTCCCTCCACTGATCGCGACCTGGCCAAGTGGGCAGGTATCGGCCTCCGTGACGCGCGGGCCGCCCTTGAGGGCTTGAGCCCACCGACGTACGACGCTGCGATGCCCGGCCCCACGCTGCTCGGACCGTGGGACGAGCTGCTGCTCGGCTGGGAGTCGCGCGCCGACGTCCTGCAGGGCAGCACCTCGGTGGTCACCGTCAACGGCATCTTCAAGCCGATCGCGTTGGTACGCGGTCGGGCGGTCGCCACCTGGACGGTGTCCACGGGCGCGCTCGAACCGTTCGCGCCGCTGTCGGCGACCGTGACGAAAGCGCTGGCCAAGGAGTGGGCCGACGTGCAGCGGTTCCTGGCCCGCTGACGTGGTCGCCCTCGAGGACGTGCGAGCCGTCGCGCTGACGCTCCCGCGCACCACGGAGCACCTCATCCGCGACCGCGTGAAGTTCCGGGTCAAGCAGATCGTCTACGCCGGCTTCAGTCGTGACGAGACACTGATGGGCTTCGCCTTCCCGAAGGAGGAGCGCGACGCACTGGTCGCCGCCGAGCCGCACAAGTTCCTGCTGCCGCCGACCTCCGACCTGCGGTTCAACTGGGTGGTCGTGCGCCTGGACCAGCTCGAGCTCGACGAGATGGAGGAGCGGGTCTGCGACGCCTGGGCGATGTGCGTGCCCACGTTCCTCGTCCGGGAGCGCCTTGGTGACTAGGCGGTCTCGGCCAGCCGGTTCAGCGGACCGGCGCGCAACGACGCCGGGCCTCCGCCAGCGGGTCCTCGATCACCTCAGCGGTCCGCCCCAGCGCCATCGTCAGCCGGCTGTCGTCGTAGACCGGCCAGGTGGGAAGGCCCTTTGCGGCCGGCACCCCGTCGCGGGCGAAGGACCCCCAGGCGTCCCGCATCGCTCGTGACAGCACCGCCGCCTCCTCGGGGTCTCCGACCCACTCGCCCCAGCCCTCGCGGTCGAGGGTGCCGAACGTGAAGGGCAGGTCGGCGGCGTGGCAGGCGCCGAAGCCGACCGACTCCCAGGTGAACGAGTAGGCGAAGACGGGCCCCTCGTGCTGGTCGATCAGGTCACCGAGTGGCAGCCGCATCGTGACGTCGGTCGCGATGTCCCCCATGGTCGTCGGGCCGTCGTAAGCAGTCACCACCTGTGTGACGGCCTCGTCGCCCAGGCTGCGGTGCGCCTCGGCGGACAGCAGCGGCTCGAGCAGCATCGTCAGGGTCGCGGTGTCGAGCTCCATCGCCGGGACGAACAACCGCATCTCGTGGGCGGTCGTGCCGGCGAGCAGCGGCACGTCGCCGGTGCGGCCGAACACCGGCTCACCCGACGGGTGGAAGGGCATGGAGCCGACGACCGGCAGCAGCTCGGCCGCGACCTCGACCTGGGCGGCAAGGATGTCCTCGACAGGGGAGTCCAGCGCGATCCGGGACAGCATCGCGTCGGTGACCCGCTGAGCGACGTCGGACGGCAGGGTCTGCCCGGCTCCGGGGGACTGCGCGATGGCGCGGTGGAACAGCCCGCGCGTCTCGGCGAGCAGGTGGATGATCGCCCCGGCGCCCGCGGACTCGCCGAAGACCGTGACGGAGCCGGGGTTGCCGCCGAAGGCCGCGATGTTGTCGCGCACCCACTCGAGGGCGAGTGCCTGGTCGAGCTGCCCGCAGTTGGGGGTGACACCTGCCGCGCCCGTCAGCCAGCCGAGCGCGCCGAGGCGGTAGTTCACCGACACCACGACGACCTGCTGCTCGGTGGCGAGCACCAGTCCGTCGTACGTCGGCAGCGAGCTGCCGCCGATCTGGAAAGCGCCGCCGTGGAACCACACCATGACCGGCAGGTCGGCCGCGCCGTCCGGTGCCCAGACGTTGAGGGTGAGGCAGTCCTCGCTCGTCTCGCTGGGGGTCATGCCCGGCACCAGGCCGGAGAACGGTCCGGCGAGCTGCGGGGCTGAAGGGCCGAACGCGATGGCCTCGCGGACGCCCTGCCACGGGGCGGCGGGCACCGGGGGCTGCCAGCGCCGCTCGCCGACGGGCGGTTCGGCATAAGGGATGCCGAGGTAGGCGGTGGCGCCGGCGAGGGCCAGTCCGGTCAGGTCTCCGTTGCGGATCGCGATCACGCAGAGCAAGGTCCCATCATTGCTATGTTTCGCACAAGGAGGCAGACATGTCGAAGATCGCAGTGGTCACCGGTGCCAGCCGGGGGATCGGCAAGGGCATCGCCCTGGAGCTCGGTGCCATCGGCATGACGGTGTACGTCACCGGCCGGAGCGTCGACGGCGGGATGCTGCCCGGCACGGTCGGCGAGACCGCGGCCCAGATCGACGAGCTCGGCGGCAGGGGCGTCGCCCTTGCCGTGGACCACCACGATGACGCCCAGGTCGAGGCCGCCGTCCGCCGGGTGCTGGACGAGCACGGCACGATCGACGTCCTGGTCAACAACGTCTTCTCCGCGCCGGACCTGGCGGCCTGGCTCGGCAAGCCGTTCTGGGAGCTGCCTGTGAAGGCCTGGGACGAGGTCATCGACATCGGCTGCCGCTCGCACTACGTCGCCAGCGCGTTCGCGGCGCCCAGCATGGTCGCGGCCAAGGGCGGCCTGATCGTCAACGTGACGAGCGACGGCGCGGTGCAGTACGCCCACAACGTGCCCTACGGCGTGGGCAAGGCGGCCGTCGACAAGATGACCGCCGACATGGCCCACGAGCTGAAGCCGCACGGCGTCGCCGCGATCTCGGTGTGGCCGGGGCTCGTCAAGACGGAGCTGGTGATGTTCGGTGCGCAGACCCGCGACGACGGCAGCCAGTACCTCGACCTTGGCGGCGAGGGCGCGTTCGAGCTCGGCGACGCCGAGTCGCCGCGGTTCGTCGGACGCGGCGTGGCGGCGCTGGCGAGCGACCCGGAGGTGCTCGCGAAGACCGGTCGCGCGATCCGGGTGGCCGATCTCGCGGACGAGTACGGGTTCACCGACATCGACGGCTCGGTGCCCCGCCTCCTGATCCGAAATGGCTAAGAGCTAAGGGATTCCTGCGAGAACCGGCGCAGGTAGGACGCCTGCACCGCACCACCGCCACCGTCGCCGAGCGGGTACTGCTGGGCCGTGAGCAGGTGCCGGCGTGCCGTGCGGGTGGCCCGGTCGATGTCGCCCGCCGAGATGGCGTCGATGAGCTGTTCGTGCTCCTGCAGCGCCCGCTTGCGCAGCAGCGGCTCCGGGAACCGGCCGGCTTCGCTCGCCGCCTCGGACCACGACTCCTCGTGCGCGGACCACAGCGACTCGAGGGCGCCGGCGAACAGGATCATGGTCTCGTTGCCGGAGCACTGCACGAGCTCCTCGTGGAACGCACGTGACGCGGGCACCGCACCCGCCTCGTCGCCCTCGTCGATCGCATCGACGAGCGCCTGGTGCGCCGCCTCGAGCCGGGGCACGACTGCGGTTGCCCGATCGGCGCGTCCGGCGCTCAGCGCCGCGCACAGCGGCTCGATGTACTGCAGCGCCGCCCCGACGTCTGACAGGTGCACCGCCCGGGACTGCAGGACGAGCCCGAGCATGTAGGCGGCCGTCTCCGGCTTGGGCTGGTGCACGACGGCGCCTCCGACGTTGCCGCGCAGCACCGTCACGAGGCCCTCGGTCTCGAGGATCCGGAAGGCCTCACGGGCCGACGCCTTCGAGGTGCCGAACTCGAGCAGGAGGTCGTCCTGCTTCGGGAGCAGTGCGCCGTCATCCAGCTCGCCTGACAGGATGCGGTCCCGCAGCACGTCGGCGAGCATCTCCGCGACACGCGGCTGGCGCAGCTTGGCGCGCGAGCGCCGCGGAGGCCGGGGCGAGAAGGAACCATCCACGCCGTCATCCTAGGGTGTTGCCATCATTATGATGATGGGGTTAGGTTTCTGCACGTGTTGCCCCAGCGTTCCACTTTTGCCCAGCCCCTCGTCGCGACAGCTGCGCTCGGTGCCGTCGCCCTGATGGTCAGCTCGTGCGGCCTGCGGGTGTCGTCCTCGTTGCGCGAGACGGGGATCCGCGGCGCCACGGGCACCGGGACCTCCGCCGCCGTACAGGGAGGTTCGGGTCCCGGTGGCGCGGACACCTCCACCACTGGTACGGCGGCGGGGCCCGGCTCGACCACGGGCGGCCCAGCCGGTGCCGGTAGTACCGGGTCGACGGTGCAGGGCGGGTCGTCGACGACCGGCGCCGGAGCCGGCGCAAGCGCGCCGCCCGGTGGGAACGGCGGCGCCACCGCCGTCGGCGTGACCGCCAACTCGATCACGCTCGGCGCCGTGACGACGCTGAGCGGCCCGGTGCCCGGGCTGTTCTCCGGCGACGTCTACGGCGCGCAGGCCTACTTCGCCTACGTGAACAGCCAGGGTGGCATCTTCGGCCGGCAGCTGCGGCTCGAGGTCGCTGACGACCAGCTCGACTGCGGTCAGAACCG
>JAOPVZ010000184.1 GCA_025965935.1 Frankiales bacterium
CTGCCACCGTCGCCACCGCCGCACTCGCCCTGGGCGTGGTCGCCGGGTCGGCGGGCATCGCCCGCGCGGCGTACGACCCGGCCAACCCGCCGTACCCGGCGGACCCGAACCACGCCACGAGCCTCACCATCTACGACGCGTCCACCGGAGCGGCGGTGACGAGCGGCAGCACCACCACGACCCTCGACCACTACTACTTCGCGGCCAAGGACGACTTCAGCCCGAGCCACACGAAGGCGGCCGTCAGCGGCTTCCTCGCCGAGGCGGGCAAGGCCCCTGGCGCCTGGTCCGGCGAGGGGCTCGGCCCGGCCACCACCTACCCCGCCTCGTCAGCGCCGGCCCCGGTCAACGGGCTGACGGCACCGGTCGCGAGAGGCGACTCGGGCCTCACCTTCGGCGCGCTGGCCGGCAGCTACCCGAACAACGCCGCATCGACCAGCGACTACTTCCAGCTCTACCAGGTGCGGGTCCGCACCACCTTCCCTGCGCCGCAGTCGGACTCCTACGCGAGCGCTGACCTGCAGATCGACCCGACCGCCGGCACCTGGAAGCTCGCCGCGCCCGGCACCGGTGGCACCAGCACCGTCCCGACGCTGACCCAGAGCACCGACCGCATCAACGTGGTCAAGCAGTCCGCCGTGCTCACGGTCAAGGCCAGCCCCGGTGACAGCGTCACCTTGTACGCCGACACCCGGCCGAGCACGACGTTCAAGGTGCTGTCGACGATGACCGTCCCCGCCAGCGGAACCTTCACCAAGACGGTGTCGCCCCGCTTCAACACGCTCTACTACGCCCAGACCACGGCGGGGAAGAGCGCGACGCGGATCGTGTACGTCCGTCCGGCGGAGTCGCTCAAGGGCTCGGCCTCCGGCAAGGTCGGCAGCTTCACCGGCCAGCTCGTCCCGGGCCACGGTGGCGTGACCGTCCGGCTCTTCACGGTGAAGAGCGGCCGGCTGACGCTGGTGGGCACGGCGAAGACCGGTTCCAGCGGGGCGTGGTCCTACAAGCGCACTTTCGCGACCACCGGCGGCGTGACCTTCATCGCGCAGACCCTCACCGACGCGACCAACCTGTCGGGCCAGTCCAACCGGATCACCCTGCTGTTCCGGTAAGCCACACGTCCGGCCGACGAGGGCCCCTCCCGCACCGGGAGGGGCCCTCGTCGCTTCCGCAGCCGTTCACGCACGCGCAACGTGAAGTGTCCCCCGCCGTCGTGATCTCCGGTGACTGTGGGACACGTGCTGCTACTGGGACATCGGGGTGCCGTGCACCCCACCGCACCCGAGAACACCCTGGCGGCCGTCGAGCGCGCCCTCCGCCAGGGCGCCGACGGCGTCGAGGTCGACGTGCGCGTGACCGCCGACGGCGTGCCGGTGTGCCACCACGACGCCTCGCTGGAGCGGACCGCCGGTGACCGGCGGGCGGTCGCCATGACGGCGTACGCGGAGCTTCCGTGGATCGGCAGTCATCGCATCCCGCGGCTGAGCGAGGTGGTGGACCTGGTGGCCGGCCGCGGGCGACTGGTCGTCGAGCTGAAGCCGCCATCCTGGCCGGCGCTCGAAGCGCCCGAGAGCGTCTCGGCAGTCGCCGACGTGCTGCGCCGGAACCGCCTCGACCACGTCAGCGTCTCGTCGTTCGACCGGCTCCGCCTGCGAGCGTTCCGCTGCCACGGACTGAGCTGCCCCACCGCGCTGCTCGGCCGGCCCGCCGTACCGCTGCTGGGGATCCTGCGACAGGCCGTCCAGGACGGGCACCCCGAGGTCCACCCGCACCTCTCGTCCGTGCTGGCGCGCCCTGACGTGGTCAAAACCGCGCGCGCGCACGGGCTGCGGGTGACCTCGTGGACCGTGAACCGGGCCGACGACCTGGCCGCTCTCCGGAACCTCGGCCTGCACGCGGTGATCACCGACGACCCCGCCGCCGCCCGGCAGGTCATCGAGCCGTTGCTCGCGCGGGTGGGTTAGCCCCCGCGCAGCCAGTCCAGGCGCCGCAGCACGACGCCCTCGCGCATGGCCCAGGGGCAGATGTCGGCCCGCTCGACGCCGAACGCGGTCAATGCCTCGACAGCGACGACGGCGCCTGCGAGCAGCTGGGGCGCGCGGCTCGCGGAGACTCCGGGCAGCAGCGCCCGCTCCGCACTCGGCATCGGCATCACCCGCTCGACGACGGACTCGAGCCCACGCCGCGAGAGCGACCGGGGGACCCGCGGTCCGAGCGCGTACGGCGCGGCGCCGTCGAGCCGGGCGAGCGAGCGAAAGGTCTTCGAGGTGGCCACGACCCGGTCCGGCGGGCCCTGCGCGTGCACGTCGGGCACCACCTCGGCCAGCACCTGCCAGACGTGCTCGCGCAGCGCGACCACGTCCTTGCGCGAGGGCGGGTCACCGGGCAGCCGCTCGCGGGTGAGCCGACCTGCCCCGAGCGGGACGGAGACCGCCAGATCTGGCAGCTCGTCCCGTCCGCAGGCGATCTCGAGCGAACCGCCGCCGATGTCGAGGCACAGCAGCCGCCCGGAGGACCAGCCGAACCAGCGTCGCACGGCGAGGAACGTCAGGGCGGCCTCGTCCTCGCCGGACAGGACCACCAGGTCCACGCCGGTCGCTTCGCGCACCGCCGCGATCACCTCTGCGCCATCGGTGGCCTCCCGCACGGCGCTCGTCGCGAAGGCGACGAGGTCGTCGACCTGCTCCTCCTGGGCGGCGGCGGCCGCGTCTGCCACTGCCTTCGTGAGCAGCTCCCGGCCGCGCTCGCCGAGGCTCCCGTCCGGACCGATGAGCTCCGCCAGCCGCAGCTCGGTCTTGTGGCTCCGCACCGGGTCGGGGTGGGAACCGGTGTGGGCGTCGACCACCAGCAGGTGCACGGTGTTCGACCCGACGTCGAGCACTCCGAGACGCATGACGGCAGGCTAGGACACAGCCCCCTTCTCGCGGGCCGCGCGGAGGAGCCCGGTCTGCACGTCGATGCCGCCGGTGTCGGGCCGGTGGTGCCAACGGCCCACGGAGTCGAGCTCCCACCGCGTGACCTCGGGCGCGTTGAGTCGGTCGAGCAGCCCGCTCAGCTCTGCCTGAACGGCCGGGTCCTTCACGCGCACGAGGGTCTCGACGCGGCGGTCCAGGTTGCGGTGCATCAGGTCGGCGCTGCCGAACCACACCTCGAGCTCCCCGCCGTTGCAGAACTCGACCAGCCGGCTGTGCTCGAGGAACCGCCCGAGGATGCTCCGCACCCGGATGGTCTCTGAGATCCCTTGCGCCCCGGGGCGAAGGGCGCAGATGCCCCGGACCACGACGTCGATCGGGACGCCGACCGCGCTCGCGGCGTAGAGGGCGTCGATGACGTCCTCGTCGACCACGCTGTTGGCCTTGATGCGGATGCCGGACGGCCTGCCCGCGAGGGCGTTCGCGGCCTCCGCGTGGATCCGCTCGACCAGGCCCTTGCGAATGCCGTGCGGGGCGACGAGCAGGTCGCGGTAGTCCGTCTGGTTGCTGTAGCCGGTGAGGGTGTTGAACAGGTCGGTGACGTCCGCGCCCAGCTCGGGGTCGGCGGTCAGGAGCCCGACGTCCTCGTAGAGCCGCGCGGTGCGGGGGTGGTAGTTGCCGGTCCCGAAGTGGCAGTACCGCCGCAGGCCGCCTGCCTCCTGCCGGACCACGAGGGCGGTCTTGCAGTGCGTCTTCAGCCCGAGCAGGCCGTAGACGACATGGCAGCCGGCGCGTTCCAGCTTGCGGGCCCATCGGATGTTTGCCTGCTCGTCGAAGCGCGCGGTGATCTCGATGACCACGACGACCTGCTTGCCGGCCTCAGCGGCGTCGATGAGGGCGTCGACGATCGGTGAGTCACCCGAGGTTCGGTAGAGGGTCTGCTTGATGGCGAGCACCTGGGGGTCGGCGGCGGCCTGCTCCAGGAACCGCTGGACACTGGTGCTGAACGAGTCGTACGGGTGGTGCACGAGGATGTCGCCCTCGCGCAGCGCCGCGAACACGTCGGCCTGCTGCTCGCCGTCGGCCAGCCGGGGGTGGGTGGCCGGCACGAACGGCTCGTCCTTGAGCTCGGGCCGATCGATCGCCATGAGCTCCATGAGCGACGACAGCGCGAGCAGCCCGGGCACGGCCACGACGTCGTCCGTCGTCACGTCGAGCTCACGGACCAGCAGCTCGAGCACGTGCGGGTCCATCGTCTGACCGACCTCGACGCGCACCACCGGCCCGAACCGGCGGCGGGACAGCTCGCGCTCCAGTGCCTGGAGCAGGTCCTCGTCGCGGTCCTCCTCGACCTCGAGGTCGGCGTTGCGGGTGACGCGGAACGCGTGGTGGGCGAGCACTTCGAGGCCAGGGAAGAGCTGACCGAGGTGGCGGCCGATGAGCTCCTCCAGAGGCAGGAAGCTCGAGGAGCCCTCGCCGACGTGCACCTCGACGAACCGGTTGACGTTGTTGGGGACCTTGACCCGGGCGAACCGCTCGGTGCCGGTCTCGGGGTCGCGGACCAGCACGGCCAGGTTGAGCGACAGCCCGCTGATGTACGGGAACGGGTGGGCCGGGTCGACAGCGAGCGGCGTGAGGACCGGGAAGACCCGCTCGCGGAACCAGCCGTGCAGCCGCAGCTGCTCCGCGGCCGGCAGCTCCTCCCAGGACAGGATGCTGATCCCTGCCTCGATGAGCGCAGGTTGCACCTCGTCGAGGAACACCCGGGCGTGCTCCTGCGCCAGGGCCCGGCCCTTGGTCCGGATGAGCTCGAGCTGGCGGCGGGTCGAGAGGCCGTCCGCGCCGCGCACCCCGAGCCCGGTCTCGAGCCTCCGGATCAGGCCGGCGACGCGGACCATGAAGAACTCGTCGAGGTTGGTGGCGAAGATCGCGAGGAACTTGGTGCGCTCCAGCAGCGGCGCGGTGTGGTCCTGAGAGAGGGCGAGGACGCGGGCGTTCCAGTCGAGCCAGGAGATCTCGCGGTTGAGGAAGCGCGCCGGGGCCGCGGCCAGGTCAGCCGGCAGGGAGGCGGCCGTGCTGGTCAACGTGTCTCCCGAGTCAGGGCCATCGGGCAGGCCGGGCAGCTCGGCACGCGGAACGCGGTCCTGGCTGTCGCGGTCGGCCACGCCGGGGATGCTCCATGGTTCGAGTGAACACCAGGTGTACGAATCATGGACGAGCCTCCCGGAACGCGGGCGGGCCCGGCCTCCCCCGGTGGTGCTCGAGGTGGCCGGGCCCGTGCCCGCAGACCGTGACGGTCCTGGTGACTACTTCTTCTTCTTCTTTCCCTTCTTCTTGTCCTTCTTCTTCTTGCCCATCGCTCGCCCCCCTTCTGTCGAGGGGGGCATTGCACCACCGCGCAGCACGGTGATCAAGGCCTTCCCCCACATGGGGGGTGCCTGGGGGGTCAGGCCGCACGATCTGCCCCACAGGGGATCAGGCGAGCTGCCGCAGCTCCGCTCGGGCCCCACGGCGAACGAGCACCGGCACGAAGGACCGCACCGGAGCCCGCTGGAACGCGGCCACCTGGCGGCTCACGAGCTCCGCCACCAGGTCGGGGGGCACTGTCTGGAACTCCCGTGCCAGGTCCTCGCGGACGTGCTCGATCTGGCGGCGCTCGTCGGCGTCGGCTCTCCGTCCAGGCATCACGTGGTCCTCCTGCGGTCCAGCCTGTCCAGGGCAGTGTGGACGCTTCCGGCCCAGTGCGACAGAGCTGCCCCGGGAAAGGTGGGTGATTCTGTGGGCGCCGAGACCTCGGCCATCCCGAGCTGCCGCAGCCGGTCGGCGGTTTCCGTCGCAGTTGTCGCCCCCACGAACGCGTCCGCGGTCACGGTGACCACTCCGAGCGCCTCGGCCGCCTCCAGCCGGGCCGCCAGGAGCGCGCGCTCAGCCTCGTACCCGTCTTCCTCGACGTAGCCGGAGTGCAGGTGCACCCGAGGCGCACCGCCGCTGCAGTGGTCCAGCCGGGCCGCTCCCAGGCCGACGGTTCGACCACCCACCTGGGCGAGCAGCAGCAGGTCACCCGCGGCGAGCCGGCCGACCAACCACCAGGCGGTGGCCCGGCGGTGCAGCCGGATCGCCACTGCCTGCTCGCTGGCCAGGTGCCCGTAGCAGCGCCGCTCGATGCGGCGCTTGAGGGCGGCGAGCTCGACGAGGTCATCGGCGACCGCCCGCCGGACCAGCAGATCCCGGTCGGTCGGCAACGGCAGCGCCCAGGAGGGGGCAGCAGAGACCATGCGCCCAGCCTGCGACATGCGGCATGAGAGATCGATGAACGCCAGGCTGCCGTCTTCCGACGATCGTGCGTCGGCGACGCTTCACACGGGTGTCACGCCAGCATTCGTCGGACGTTCACCCATCCGACACCCTCCCGCGAGGTTGTCCTGACACGTTCGTCCGCGTGCACGCTGTCGAGCCCCTCCCGGGATCCCCGGTGTACCGGCCGAGCCCGACGAGCGGGCCCGTCCCGGTCGTCCCACGCGTGCTCGTCGTCGCGCCCGAGGGCGGCCGCTCCGCTCTGGTCGAGAGCCTGCGCGACCACGGCCTCGCCATCCTCGTCGCTCCGGACGAGGCGCTGCTGCAGCAGGTCGAGAGCGGTGCCGTCGACCTGGTGCTGCTCCACACGGAGGTGACGCGCGCCCGCCAGGACCTGGTGCTGCTCCGCACTGTCAGCAGCGTGCCGGTCGTCGTCGCGCTGCGTGAGTCGCGAGCCAGCCTGGAGGGCTTCCTCGAGAGCGGCGCCGACGACTGCGTGGGCAGCGGGGTCCCGCGGTCCGAGCTCGCCGCCCGGATCCGCGCCGTCCTGCGCCGGAGGCAGCGACCCGCCGCTGGTGAGGTGCTGCGGTCCGGCGAGTTCGTCCTGGACCTCGCGCGGCACGTCTTCCTGCACGAGGGCAACGTCGTCCACCTGCCGCCCAAGGAGTTCGGGCTGCTGGAGCTGCTGCTCCGGCGCGACGGTCGGGTGGTCAGCCGCGAGGAGGCGCTCGACCTGGTCTGGGGGCAGGGCCTCGGCAGCGGTCGCAGCGGCGACCCGACCACGGTCGACGTGCACGTCAAGCGGTTGCGGGCCAAGGTCGAGCTCGACCCGGCGACCCCACGGCACCTGCTCACCGTGCGCGGCCTCGGCTACCGGTTCGAGGCCTGACCCGAGGGCGCCGCCGGACTAGCCGCCACGCACCAGGTCCAGGAACTCGGCGCGGGTCCGCACGTCGTCGCGGACCGTCCCGTGCAGGGCGCTCGTGACCGTGCGGGTGCCGGTCACCCGCGCCCCCCGCAGCCGCATGCACATGTGCTCTGCCTCCAGGACGACACCGACCCCGCGCGGGTCGAGCTCCCGCACCAGCCAGTCGGCGACCTGCTGCGTCATGCGCTCCTGCACCTGCAGCGCCCGGCTGAAGTGCTCGACCACCCGCGCCAGCTTCGACAGCCCGATGATCCGGTCCTTCGGCAAGTACGCCACGTGCGCAGTGCCGACGAACGGCAGCAGGTGGTGCTCGCACAGGCTGTGGAACGGGATGTCGCGCACCAGGACGAGCTCGTTGTAGCCCTCTTCGTTGGGGAAGGTCGTCGGCGCGAACGGAAGCGGCGTCAGCTGCTCGGCGAAGGCCCGCGCCACCCGGTCCGGGGTGCGCGCGAGGTGCTCGCTGCTCGGGTCCTGCCCGAGCGCGGCGAGCAGATCCCGCACCGCGCGGGCAGCGGCCTCGAGGTCGACGGGTGCGGTCATCACGGCCGACGTTACCGTGGACTTGTGGCAGACCCGCTCGCACTGTGGTGGCACCGCCGCTCCTCGTGGGAGCAGGTCCCGGTGCCCGACCTGGTGGCGCGCAAGGCGGGCCGCACCGTGAGCGTCGTCGTGCCGGCCCGCAACGAGGAGCCCACCGTCACCGGTGTCATCGCACCGCTCGCGCACCGGCTGGTCCCCGCCGGCCTCGTGGACGAGGTGCTTGTGATCGACGGCCGGTCGACCGACCGTACGGCGGTGCGTGCCGCAGACGCAGGGGCGCGGGTGCTCACGCTGCCCGAAGACCCGGCGTTGCAGGGCAAGGGCGGTGCCCTCTGGTGGGGCCTGCAGCAGGCCAAGGGCGACCTCGTCGTCTTCCTCGACTCCGATGTCGCGCCGTCGCGCGCGGAGACGGCAGTCGCCCTCCTGACGCCGCTGCTCACCGCACCAGGCGTGCAGTTCGTGAAGGCGGCCTTCGACCGCCCGCTCACGGTGGACGGGGTGCTGCACCAGGGCAGCGGTGGCCGCGTGACCGAGCTGCTCGCACGGCCGCTGCTCAACGCCTGGTGGCCCCAGCTCGCCGGCTTCGTGCAGCCGCTCGCCGGCGAGCTGGCCGCGACCCGGTCGCTGCTGAACCGGCTGCCGTTCGCCACCGGCTACGGCCTCGAGATCGGGATGCTCGTCGATGTCCTCGAGCTGGTCGGCCTCGACGCCATGGCGCAGGCAGACATCGGTGAGCGGCGCCACCGGCACCACAGCGACGCCGCCCTGGGGCGGATGGCGGCCGAGGTGCTGGCGGCCGCGATGCACCGCCGCCGGGACGTCGGCGAGAACCGGTTCGTGCAGTTCACTCGCGTCGCGGACGGCTTCGAGGCGAGCACGACGGAGGTCCGCGCCGACGACCTGCCTCCCGTCGTCTCGCTGACGGAGGAGCAGGCCAGCTAGTGCCCAGCCGCCCGGGGCTCGTCTTTCGTGGCAAGGTGCTGCCCGAGACCTCGCTCGTCATGGCGATCGTCAACCGCACTCCCGACTCGTTCTTCGACAAGGGCCGGACCTACTCGCTCCAGGCTGCCCTCGATCGGGTCGACCAGGTCGTGGCCGAAGGCGCGCACATCGTCGACATCGGCGGCGTCAAGGCGGCTCCCGGCGAGGAGGTCTCAGCCGCAGAGGAGGCTGACCGGGTGCTGCCGGTGGTGGAGGCGGTGCGTGCCAAGCACCCGACGCTGGTCCTCAGCGTCGACACGTTCCGGGCCTCGGTCGCCGAGCAGGTGCTCGCGGCTGGAGCGGACCTCGTCAACGACGCCTGGGAGTGCCCCGAGCCGGACACCTTTGACGTCGCTGCCTCGTTCGGCGCGGGCGTGGTCTGCACACACGCGGGTCACCTGCCGCCGCGGACCCGGCCGCACCGCATCGCCTATCCGGACGTGGTGGCCGACGTCGTCGGGACGCTCAGCGGCCTGGCCGCGCGGGCGGTGGCCGCGGGCGTCGCCCGGGAGTCGGTGCTCATCGACCCGGGTCACGACTTCGGCAAGAACACCCGGCACTCCCTGCTCCTGACCCGGCACACGTCCGCGCTGGTGGAGACCGGCTGGCCGGTGCTGATGGCGCTGTCCCGCAAGGACTTCGTCGGCGAGGTGCTCGACCTGCTGCCTGACGACCGGCTGGAGGGAACGCTCGCCGCCACGGCAGTCTGCGCGTTCCAGGGCGCGCGGGTGTTCCGTGCGCACGATGTCGCCGCGACCGTGCGGGTGCTGCGGATGGTCGACGCGATCCGCGGGATCGCACCGCCGGTGGTCAACGTGCGCGGGCTCGCGTGAGGCTCGCTTTCGTCCCGTCCGCGCCGCTCCTCCTGCCGGCCCTCGGCGGCGGACCCGAGGAGCTGAGATCCGCCTGCCACCAAGCGATCTCGGTGCTCGGCGACGACGTCGTCGTGCTCGGCGGCGCGTCCCCGGCCGGCTGGCGGACCGGCACGGTCGACGCGACGCCCTGGGGCGCACCGGGCGTGGCGGCAGCCGATCCGCTCCCGCTCCCGCTCGCTGTCGGCTCCGCGCTCCTGGGGGACCGACCGCACCGGCTGCTCGCCGTCGACGGCACCGCTGTCGTGCTCCCTCCGGACAGCAGCGTGCTCGTCGTCGGCGACGGCACGGCGCGCCGGACAGACAAGGCACCGGGCCACTACGACCCGCGGGCCGAGCCACTCGACACGCAGTTCGCCGAAGCGCTCCGGGACGGTCGCCCCGAAGGGCTGCTCGTCGACGAGGTGCTGGCGGCGGAGCTGCTGGTCGCGGGTGCTGCGGTGTGGCGCACGGTCGCGGCGACGGTCGCCGAGCCGGTGTCGGCCGAGTTGCTCTACGCCGCCGCGCCGTTCGGTGTCGGGTACGTCGTGGCCACCTGGATAGGGTCCTGACTCGTGAAGCTGGTTGTCGTCGGTGCGGGCCTTGCAGGGCTGCGGGTCGTGGAAGCCTTGCGCGACAAGGGATCCGACGCCTCGATCGTCCTCGTGGGCCAGGAGCTGCACGAGCCCTACGACCGGCCGCCGCTGTCCAAGCACGTGCTGCGCGGCGACCGGGAGCCGATGTACCTCCGCGAGGAGTACGAGTCGCTCGGCGTGACGCTGCGCCTCGGCGTCACCGCCACCGGCCTCGCCGAGGGCGTGCTGCGCACGACCGATGGCGACGAGGAGTTCGACCACGTCGTCATCGCCACCGGGGCAGTGCCCCGTCGGCTGCCAGGGGCACCCGGCCACGTGCTGCGGACGCTCGACGACAGCCGCGCGCTGTCGCCGTACCTCGCTCCGGGACGGAGCCTCGGGGTCGTGGGAGCCGGGCTGATCGGGTGCGAGGTCGCCGCGAGCGCCCGCACCAAGGGTGCCGACGTCCACCTCGTGGACGTGCTCGACGGTCCGCTCCTCCGTGTGCTGGGACCCGTGGTGGCCCAGCGGATCGCTGAGCTGCACGCCTCGCACGGCGTGCAGCTGCACCTCGGCACCGGCGTGGCTTCGGCAACGGCGGACCGCCTGGAGCTGACCGACGGCACCGTCCTCGAGGTCGACGCGGTGCTCGAGGCGATGGGCGTGACGCCCGCGACCGGCTGGCTCGAGGGCAGCGGCCTGACCCTCGACGACGGCGTCGTGTGCGACGCGGTCGGACGGGCCGCGGACGGCGTCTGGGCCGTGGGTGACGTCGCCCGTTGGGCGGGTGTGCGCCGTGAGCACTGGACGAGCGCCGGCGAGCAGTCGGTCACCTTCGCTGCTGCGATCCTGGGTGAGCAGGTGGTGCACGTCGCGCTGCCTTACTGGTGGTGCGACCTGTACGAGGTGTTGCTGTCGGGGCTCGGCTCGGTCGCAGCCGATGACGACGTGCAGGTCCTCGAGGTGGGACCGAGGTCGCGGCCCCTCGCCGTCTACTCGCGAGACGGCCGGCTGACCGGTGTCGTGGGGTTCTCGGCCGGCGCCGCAGTGATGAAGCTGCGCGAGGAGATCGCCGCCGGTGCACCGGTGGAGGACGTGCTGGCCGCTCTCGCCGGTTGACCGCGGCAGGGAATCGGCCGCCGACGGCGAACTGGCACGGGTGCGTACCCGTGTCGTCGTTGTCCCTCTGCTGCTCGCTGCCGTGTTGCCGTTCGCCACGGCCGGCGGTGCGACGGCTCCGGCGCCCAGCTTCGCCACCTACGACCGTGGCCGGCACTGGAAGACCTACGACGCGACCCCCGGCAGCCCGGTGCAGGTCGGGTCGGTCTGCACCGGCGGCACCGCCTGCAGCGACGACCGCAACCTGCTCGACTTCAACGACATGGTGCTGGACGGCAAGGGCCGCGTCGTCATCGGGTTCGCCGACGGCTGCCTCAAGACCAAGGGCTGCACGACGGCGGACCGGCTCCGCAAGGGCGCCATCGTGCGCCAGACCACCGGCCCCGGTCTCTACCGCTAGCCCCCGCTTTCCGAAACGTCTCCCAAGACGTTGCGCGGACGCTCAACTCTCACGACGTTCCGGTCGAGAGGCGCCGCTCACCATGCGCTTTGGCTGGTGCAGGCCGGTGGCGGCGCTAGCTGCGGCCGATCTGGTCGCTGCGGTCGAGGTTCGCGAGCCGGAGCTGGCCCTTGGCCA
>JAOPVZ010000281.1 GCA_025965935.1 Frankiales bacterium
GGTGACGAACAGGAAAAGCGGCTCAAGCGGGCCGAACGCGATTTGTCCGCCCTGGGCCGGGTCAATCCGCTGGCCCTGGAGGAATTCGCGGCGCTCGAAGAACGCCACCAGTTCCTCAGCACCCAGCTCGAGGACCTCAAATCAAGCCGTAAGGACCTGCTGGACATCATCAGGGAAGTCGACGAGCGCGTGCAGCAGGTCTTCGCCGAAGCCTTCGAGGACACCTCCGCGCAGTTCGTCCGGATCTTCGCCCGGCTCTTCCCGGGCGGTGAGGGCCGGCTGGTCCTGACCGACCCCGCCGACATGCTCAGCACCGGCATCGAGGTGGAGGCACGCCCCGCCGGCAAGAAAATCAAGCGGCTTTCCCTGCTCTCCGGCGGCGAGCGGTCGCTGACCGCGGTGGCCCTGCTGGTGGCGATCTTCAAGGCCCGGCCCTCGCCGTTCTACGTCATGGACGAGGTGGAGGCGGCCCTGGACGACACGAACCTGGGCCGGCTCATCACCGTCTTCGAGGAGCTGCGCGAATCCAGCCAGCTCATCATCATTACGCACCAGAAACGCACCATGGAGATCGCCGACGCCCTCTACGGCGTCACGATGCGCGGTGACGGCGTCTCGACCGTGGTGTCGCAGCGGTTGCGGGAGCGCGAGCCCGCCTGAGGTCTCCCGACTTCCCTGATCGGAGGTCGCTCCGGAGGGGTCCGTGCACCGTCCGCTGAGCCCGTGCGGCTCGGTGATCGGACTCCAGGAGCGGCACCGGATCCGGGGAGTGCTGGGGCTGGTAGACACGACGGCGTGATCGAGCTGCTCGTCGTCGTCGGGATCGTCCTGGTCCTCGCTGCCGCCGTGGTGGTCGGGTTCGTCACCCGACGGCCCGCTGGACCACGCGGTGGGGCCCTGCCGCCCGCATCGCCGGTCGAGCCGCAGCTCGGGGAGGACGCCGCACCGCCGCGCGACACCCCGCTCCGCACCGTCGAGCAGGTCGAGTCACCGCTGCTCGGCGAGAGCCAGGCGCTGGAGGTCCCCGAACCCACGGCGGGCCGGCTCACGCGGCTGCGCAGCCGGCTGAGCCGCAGCCAGACGACCCTCGGGCGCGGCCTGTTCGCGCTGCTCAGCCGGGACACCCTCGACGAGGAGACATGGGAGCAGGTCGAGGACACCCTCCTGACCTCCGACATGGGTCTCGCCGCGACACAGGAGCTCGTCGAGCGCCTCCGGACCCGGGTCCGCGTCGAGGGCCTGACGAGCCCGGCGGACCTGCGGACTGTGCTGCGAGAGGAGCTGGTCACCACGATCGGCCGCGACACCGACCGCACGCTCCGCACCCTGCCGCACGCCGACCGACCGGCAGTCGTGCTCGTCGTCGGCGTGAACGGCACCGGGAAGACCACGACCTGCGGCAAGCTCGCCCGGGTCCTGGTCGCTGACGGCCGCAGCGTCGTCCTCGGGGCGGCGGACACCTTCCGCGCCGCCGCCGCCGACCAGCTGGAGACCTGGGGCAGCCGGGTCGGGGCTCACACCGTCCGCGGCCCCGAGGGCGGCGACCCCGCCGCGGTCGCCTTCGACGCCGTCGCCAAGGGCAAGGAGCTCAAGGCCGACACCGTCCTGGTCGACACCGCCGGCCGGCTGCACACCAAGACCGGGCTGATGGACGAGCTCGGCAAGGTCAAGCGCGTGGTCGAGAAGCACGGGCCGATCGACGAGACGCTTCTCGTCCTCGACGCGACCACGGGCCAGAACGGCGTCGTGCAGGCGCGGGTGTTCACGGAGGCGGTGCAGGTCACCGGCGTCGTCCTCACCAAGCTCGACGGCACCGCCAAGGGTGGCATCGTGGTCGCCGTCCAGCGCGAGCTCGGCATCCCGGTCAAGCTCATCGGGCTGGGGGAGGGCCCCGACGACCTCGCGCCCTTCGAGGCCGAGGCCTTCGCCGACGCGCTGCTCGGCGACGAGGCCGCGCTCTGACGGGAACACCCCGAACTGCTTGAGCGTTCAAGCAGCCATGGCAGAGATCCGCACGCGCGTCACGGTGCCGCTGAGCTTCGCCGACGGCTACCGGACGACCGCGCAGGTGGTCACCTTCACCGGGCTGTCCGACGGCAAGGAGCACTTGGCCCTCGGACTGGGCGAGGCCATCGCGCGGGGCGCGCCCCTCGCCGTACCGCTGGTCCGGCCGCACTCCGAGTGCCTGACCGGGGACGTGTTCGGCAGCGAGCGCTGCGACTGCGGGCCGCAGCTGCGCGAAGCGGTCGAGCGGATCGGCCTGCAGGGCGGCTGGCTGCTCTACCTCCGGCAGGAGGGCCGTGGCATCGGGCTGTACGCCAAGCTCGACGCCTACGCGCTGCAGGACGCCGGCCTCGACACCTACCAGGCCAACGTCGCTCTGGGTCGGGGCGAGGACGAGCGCGACTACACGGCGGTCGCGGAGATGCTGCACGCGCTGGGCGTCACCGAGGTCGACCTGCTCAGCAACAACCCGGACAAGCTGGCCCGGCTCGGCGTCGCGGTGCGTCGCCAGGTCCCCACGGGTGTGCACCTGACCGCCTCGAACGCCCACTACCTGCAGGCCAAGGTCGAGCACACCCTGCACACCATCGACCTGCTTTCTCCCACAGCGGCATGAGCACATCTGCCACGCTGCCCAGCGTGCCCCCCCAGAAGACCCGGTGGCTGACCGCCGACGAGCAGCGGGCCTGGCTCGCGTGGCTCGGCGCGAGCGAGCTGCTCATGGCGAGCCTGGACGCCCAGCTGCAGCGCGACGCGGGCTTCCCGCACACCTACTACGCGATCCTCGCGCAGCTCAGCCAGGCCCCTGACCGCACGCTGCGGATGAGCGACCTCGCCGGCTTCATCAACGCCAGCCCCAGCAGGCTCAGCCACGCCGTCGGCAAGCTCGAGGACCGCGGCTGGGTCACCCGCAAGCCGTCCACCTGCGACAAGCGCAGCACGCTGTGCACGCTCACCGACGACGGCTTCGCGGTGCTCGTCGAGCACGCCCCAGGGCACGTGGAGACGGTCCGCAAGACCCTGTTCGACGCGCTGACACCAGAGCAGGTGGCGCAGCTCGAGCAGATCTGCAACGCGGTGCTCGACCGGCTCGACCCTTCTGGCGCCTGCCGGCCCTGATCGGGTCTGCCCCGCCGTACCCCTCCCGCTTCTCCGTGGCTCGTCCGAAACACGAACGACACACGGGTGAAGCAACAGCCCCGAAACGAAACGCCAGCACGCTTCACCTCCGCGAAACAGAGCGGACACCGGTGCGGAACAGCCCCTCGCGAGTCTCTTCCCGACACCGCCTTGGCCCGCTCGGGCCGCACCGAGGAGAAGCATGAGTCCGCACGCCATCGGCTATCTCGCCGCAGACCCCACCGCTGGTGACGCGATCACCAACGCGAACACCGCCTGGATCCTGG
>JAOPVZ010000294.1 GCA_025965935.1 Frankiales bacterium
GGGGTGACCTCCGCCACGTCCGTCCCGGCGTCGGTCAGGGGCGGTGAAGGGCGTCAGCCACCTTCACGAGCTCGGCGACGGTCAGCACGTCTTGCGTGTAGCCCTGACTGCAGAGCTCCAGGGCGTCGTCCGGTGTCTCGAGCCACCGCAGGCACCGGTTCGCGTTGCCGCCGGCGGTACGGATCAGCTGCCCCTCGCGCCCCCTGACGACCGCCTGCCCGACGTGCTGGACGTGCTCCCGGAGCACTTCCCCGGGTGGCCCCTCCACCAAGGAGAGCCAGGCGCTGGTCCTCTCCTGCGTCCATGACTGACGGAAGAAGGGGGCACCGAACCCGGCGTTGCGAGCCCCGTAGACCTGCCGGTCGCCAAAGCCAGATGGCAGCTGCGAGGACGTCAGGTACTGCGACTCGTCCAGCACGTCAGCAGGTCGGCCAGTGCTGACGTCGACGACCTCACGGTTTCCGAGAGCCCGCCCGAGGTCGAGGCTCAGGTCGGCCGTGGGAAGCCCGACCCCGAAGCAGCCTTGGCTCTTGGGCTTCGCTACGACGTAGTCGTAGGCGCCGATCACCACGGTGGCGCTGTCCTGCTGCAGGAGGTACGGAATGGTCCAGGGCTGGCACTCGGTGGGGCCACCAGGCTCCCGGGTGCCGGTTCGCACATCGACGATGCGATCCGTGCGCTGGACCACGAGCACGCTCCCGAAGCCGACTGGCTTGTCGCGTCGCAGCGCCACGCCGTTCACCGTGACCACCGGCGGTGCGGTTGCCGTTGCCGGCACGTCCTGAACCGGCGGGTGCGAAGGCCGCTCCACCGCGACGGCGGTTCCGGCAATGACCAGCACGACGGCGAGTGTGGTGCCCACGACCTGGCGACGTCGACGGCGCTGGACGCGCCGAACGACTCCGGCGAAGTCGCGCGGACCGGCAGGGAGCGCTTCGGAGACGTGCTGGCGGACCAGGTCGCGCAGTTCCGTCATGGGGCGACCTCTTCCGAGAGGAGCGAGGCCAGGGCGGCGCGGCCGCGGGACAGCCGCGACTTGACCGTGCCGAGCGGGACGTCGAGAAGGCGCGCGACTTCCTCGACCGGCAGGTCAAGCGCGTGGTGCAGCACCAGAACTGCTCGCTGGTCGAGGGGCAGCGCCGCCATCGCCGTACCAAGGTCCACGACGTCGCCGGAGGGCGACGGGACGACGGACCGATCGGCAAGCAGCGGAAGGAACCGCGCGGCGACCGCGCGACGACGTGCCCGGCTGATGAGCAGCCGCACGGCGACGCCGCGGACCCAGGCCTCCGGGTCGTCGTACCGCTGCACCTTGTCCCAGCGGACGACGAGTCGGGCCCAGGCCTCTTGGCAGACCTCCTCGGCGTCCTCGGCCGAGCCGCCCATCGCGGTCAGCAGCCCGACCAGGCGCGCCGAGGTGGCGGCGTAGAGGTCGGGCAGGCCGGGGTCCACGTCCTTACACGCGCGAGGTGGACATCAGGTTCCCGAGAAGGTCGCCTTCCCGGGCCCGTTCTCGATGAAGCTCTTCATACCGGCCTTCTGGTCGTCGGTGGCGAACAACCCGGAGAACAGGGCGGTCTCGAGCCGCAGCGCGTCGTCGAGGCCGAGCTCCAGGCCGTCGTCGATGGCCTGCTTCGCGGCCCGCAGCGCGATGGCGGGACCAGCGGAGAACTGCGCGGCCATCTCGACAGCGGTGGAGTAGACGTCAGCGTCCGGGACCACTCGGTCGGCGATGCCGAGGGCGAGTGCCTCGTCCGCCTTCACGAAGCGGCCGGTGTAGACCATCGACTTCGCCTTCGCCGGTCCGACGAGCCGGGTGAGGCGCTGGGTGCCGCCCGCGCCCGGGATGACACCGAGCAGGATCTCGGGGACGCCGACCTGGGCGCTCTCCCCGAGCACCCGGAAGTCGGCGGTCAGCGACAGCTCGAACCCGCCGCCGAGGGCATAGCCGTTCACCGCGGCGACGACCGGCTTCGGGATGCGCGCGACCTGCTTGAACGTGTCCTGCAGATTCGTGGCGTAGCCGACCATGTCGGAGTAGGCCTTTCCCTCCATCTCCTTGATGTCGGCGCCGGCCGCGAACACCCGCTCACCGCCGTACAGGACGGCGGCGCGGATGTCGGAGCGGTCGCGGACCTCCGCGACCACCTCGAGCAGCTGCAGGCAGAGCTCCTGGTTGATGGCGTTCATCTTCGGCCGATCGAGGCGGATGGTTCCCACTCCGCCGTCGACCTCGAGCCGGACGAGCTCTCCCACCAGAACCTCCTTCTGAACCGACGCGCAGACCCTACGCTCGGGACGTGTTCCGCGACTCACGCGGTGTGGTCCACACCGTCACGGCCCCCGACCCCCTGGACGACCTGCCCACGCCGGCGGCCGACGCGCTCGCACGCACCCTGCTGGTCCCGTCCGAGGGCGACCTCGGCACGCTGCTCGAGCGTTGCGAGGTCGTCGTCGACCTGCTCGAGCGGTGGCAGGACGCCTTCTTCGCAGCTCTGCCGCCGGAGGTGGACATCGAGGAAGAGGCCCGGTGGGCGGAGCAGGCCGGCATCTCGCTGGCTGACATCGAGGACGAGTGGGAGGGCGACGGGAGCGACGACGACGACGAGTCGCCCGGGCAGCTGCCGCTCGACGCCATCGGCGTCGACGAGCTCATTGTGTTCCGTGACGACGACCTTGGCGCGGGCCAGCTGCACCCCGACACCGTCGCCGAGCTGGAGAGCGCGCTGATGCTCCTGCCGATGCGCGTCCGGCTCGAGGCGCTGGTCGCTGCGACGACGCTGGTGCACACCTGGTGCGACCTGATGGCCGATCACGAGAAGTGCCTCGGGCACCTTGTCCTGGTGCACGGCGAAAGGCCCGAAGCGCACCCGCACGAAGTGCTCGTCGATCGGCATGCCATCTTGCACGCTGGCCGTGCCCAGCACGGGACGTGAGAGCGTTCCGCTCCAGCAACGGCTGATCCTGCCGATGGACCACTGCACTTTCCCCTGACCTGGAGCCCCTGTGACCCCGGAACGACCCGTGTGGCAGACCGTCGACGTCGACGGCGCCTCGTTGCGGGTGATGACCGCCGGGAGCGGTGACCCGCTCCTGTTCCTGCACGGCTGGGGCCTGTCGCCGCGCGCCTACGCCGACGGCATCACGCGGCTGACCGCAGCGGGTCTGCAGGTCATCGCACCGGCGCTGCCCGGGTTCGGCGGCAGCGACGGGCCGCCGCTGCGTCACGTCGACATGGCGGCCTACTCACGCCAGGTCGGACGACTGCTCGACGTGCTCCAGGTCGAGCACCCGGCCTTCGTCGTCGGCCACTCGTTCGGCGGTGGCGTCGGCATCCAGCTGGCCACCGACCGGCCGGAGCGCGTGCGGTCGCTGACGCTCATCAACTCGGTGGGCGGCGCCCCCGGGCATCGCGCCCGGCTGGTGGACGCCTCCTGGCTGCGTTGGATGCTCGGATGCCTCTCGGAGCTGAGTCCGCGCGACATCGCCCGATCGACGCCGGCGATGATCCGTGACTTCGTCCCGAACGCGCTCCGCAAGCCGCTGACCCTCGCGCTGACCGCCAGGCTGGCGCTCACCGTCGACCTCGCCGACGCCGCTGCGGACCTCGTCACTTCCGGCGTACCAGTGCTGTTCTTCTGGGGCGACGAGGACAAGCTGATCCTGCCGGGAGCCCTGGGGTCCGTGGCAGGAGCGCTGCCCAACGAGGTGGTGCAGGGCCGCCACGGCTGGTTGCTGTCGAGGCCGGAGGAGTTCGCGTCGCTGGTTCGGGACGCGCTCGTCGTGCACGCGATGCTGGAGCGCAAGAGGCGCGGGCAAGCGCTGGTACTGCCGAAGGGGTCGACGCTGGCCGATCTCATCCCGCCGGAACGCCGGACCATGGCACGGACACCTCGGCTCCGGGCGCGCGCGTAGGTTCTGAGGGATGACCGAGCGCGCGTGGCCGGGACGGCCGTTCCCGCTGGGGGCGACCTGGGACGGCGAGGGCACGAACTTCTCGCTGTTCAGCATGGCCGCCGAGGGCGTGGACGTGTGCCTGTTCGACGACCGCGGGCACGAGACCCGCGTGCCGCTGGAGGAGTCGACCTACCACGTCTGGCACGGCTTCCTGCCGCACGTCGGGCCGAGGCAGCGGTACGGCTACCGCGTGCACGGCCCCTTCGAACCATCGGCGGGTCACCGGTTCAACCCGCACAAGCTGCTGGTCGACCCCTATGCCCGGGCCATCGAGGGGGACTTCCGACTGGACCCCGCGGTCTTCGGCTCGGCGCGCGGCCGCGACGACCAGCAGACGATCAAGGACAGCGCAGCCTTCGTACCGAAGTCGGTGGTCGTGCACGACGCGTTCCCGTGGGGCGAGGACTACCACCGGCCGCATCACGCCTGGTCGGACACCGTCATCTACGAGATGCACGTCAAGGGCTTCACGGCGCAGCACCCCGAGATCCCGGCGCACCTGCGCGGCACCTACGCCGGGCTCGCCCATCCGGTGGCGATCAACCACCTGCAGCACCTGGGCGTCACCGCGGTCGAGCTGCTGCCCGTGCACCACTTCGTGTCGGAGCCGCACCTGCTCCGCCGCGGGCTCACCAACTACTGGGGCTACAACTCACTGGGGTTCTTCGCACCGCACGCGGCCTACTCCTCGAGCGGCACCCGTGGTGAGCAGGTGCGCGAGTTCAAGGCGATGGTCCGGTCGCTGCACGCGGCCGGGATCGAGGTGCTGCTCGACGTGGTCTACAACCACACCGCCGAGGGCGCCCAGGACGGGCCCATGCTGTCGTTCCGCGGGATCGACAACGCGCGCTACTACCGGCTCGCCGACGACCCGCGCTACTACCGGGACTACACCGGCTGCGGGAACACCCTGGACGCCCGCAACCCGCACGTGCTGCAGCTGCTGATGGACTCCCTGCGGTACTGGGTCACCGAGATGCACGTCGACGGGTTCCGCTTCGACCTGGCCTCCGCCCTCGCTCGATCGATGCACGACGTCGACAAGCTGTCGGCCTTCTTCGACGTCATCCAGCAGGACCCGGTGGTCTCGAAGGTGAAGCTCATCGCGGAGCCCTGGGACGTCGGCGAGGGCGGCTACCAGGTCGGCGAGTTCCCGCCGCTGTGGACGGAGTGGAACGGCAAGTACCGCGACACCGTCCGCGACGTCTGGCGCGGCGATACCCAGGGCGTGCGTGAGCTGGCCTACCGGCTGTCCGGGTCCTCCGACCTCTACCAGGACGACGGCCGTCGGCCGTACGCCTCCATCAACTTCGTCACCGCGCACGACGGCTTCACCCTGCGGGACCTCACCACCTACGGGCACAAGCACAACGAGGACAACGGCGAGCAGAACCGCGACGGCACCGACGACAACCGCAGCTGGAACTGCGGCGTCGAGGGCGAGACCGTGGACCTGTCCGTCAACGCGCTGCGGCTGCGGCAGGCCAAGAACATGCTCACCACACTGCTGCTGTCGACCGGCGTGCCGATGCTGACCATGGGCGACGAGCTGCGCCGCACCCAGCGCGGCAACAACAACGCCTACTGCCAGGACAACGAGGTGAGCTGGGTCGACTGGCAGGTCACGCCGGACAAGCAGGAGGCGTACGACCTGGTGCGGCAGCTCCTGCTGCTCCGGCGTGCGCACCCGGTCTTCCGGCAGAAGGCGTTCTTCTCCGGGCGCGACGCCGGTGCCGACGGCGTGAAGGACCTCGCCTGGTTCGGTGCCGACGGCCGCGAGCTGACCGACGACGCGTGGTTCAACACCTCGCAGCACACCCTCGGCATGTACCTCGACGGGCGCGGCATCAAGACCCGCGGTCCGCGTGGCGAGGAGGTCGTCGACGACAGCTTCCTGCTCGTGCTGCACATGGGCGCCGATGACGTCGACGTGAC
>JAOPVZ010000198.1 GCA_025965935.1 Frankiales bacterium
GATGCCGAGCGCAAGGCGCCCGGCGGCATAGGCCAGGAGGCGATGGACCGGGACATGGAGATCCACCGGCTGACCGCTCGCCTGCGCGCCCTGCGTCGCTTCGGTTTGGACCTGTGCCTCGGACACATCGTCAGCGCAGACAACCCCGAGCCCGTGTACGTCGGACGACTTGGCCTCACGGACAGCGCGGGTCGTCGGCTGCTGCTCGACTGGCGCTCCCCCGCGGCTGAGCCGTTCTTCGGAGCGACCCACGCCAACCCGATGGGTCTGGCAAGCCGCCGCAGGTATCGCTGGACCCGCGGCCGGATCAGCGACTACTGGGACGAGGTGTTCACCTCGGACGGGTTCGAAGGGCACGCCGCGCTCGACGACCAGTCCGCTTTCATCGCCAGCCTGGGCAGCAACCGGTCGACCCGGATGCGAGACGTGCTCGGCACCATCCAGGCCGACCAGGACGCCATCATCCGCGCGGGATCCCGCGGCGCTCTCGTCGTCGACGGTGGTCCAGGGACAGGGAAGACCGTCGTCGCCCTGCATCGCTCCGCGTACCTCCTCTACTCCGACCCTCGGCTCGGTCACCACCGGGGCGGCGTGCTGTTCGTCGGTCCGCACCAGCCCTACCTGGCCTACGTGGCCGACGTCCTCCCCAGCCTCGGGGAGGAGGGCGTGCAGACCTGCACCCTGCGGGACCTCGTCGCCGAGGGGGCCGCAGCAGCGATCGAGACCGACCCGAACGTCGTCGCGCTGAAGTCGTCCGCCGACATGGTGAAGGCGATCGAGGCGGCCGTCAGGTTCTACGAGGAACCGCCCACCAAGGGGATCACGGTCACGACCCACTGGTCCGACATCTGGCTGAGCGCTGAGGACTGGGCCGAGGCGTTCGAAGCACCGGACCCCGGTACTCCGCACAACGATGCGCGCGACCAGATCTGGGAGGAGATCCTCACGGTCCTGATGGACAAGCATGAGGGCGACGCCTCGGCTCACCTGCTCCGGAAGTCGCTGCTGCAGAACACGCAGCTGCTCAAGACCTTCAACAGCGCGTGGCCGCTGCTCGAAGCGGCTGACCTCGTCGGAGACCTGTGGTCGGTGCCCGCCTACCTGCGCAAGTGCGCTCCCTGGCTCAGCCCCGATGACGTTCAGGAGCTGCAGCGAGGGGACTCCCATGCCTGGACGGTGTCCGACCTGCCGCTCCTGGATGCAGCACGGCAGCGGCTCGGCGACCCGGAGGCGTCACGACGTAAGCGTCGGCATAACGCCTCCGTCGCCGCAGAACGCGAGCACATGGCCAAGGTCGTCGACAACCTGCTCGAGGCCGATGACGATGGTGAAGGCGCCCTGACGATGCTCGGCGCACAGGACATCCTGGTCGACGAGACCGCACTGCCCAGCACCGACCCGGACCTGCTCGCTGGCCCCTTCGCGCACATCGTCGTGGACGAGGCTCAGGAGCTGACCGACGCAGAGTGGCAGATGTTGCTGCTCCGCTGCCCGTCCCGCAGCTTCACCATCGTCGGGGACCGTGCCCAGGCCAGGCACGGGTTCACGGAGTCGTGGCAGGAACGGCTCGAGCGGATCGGGCTCGACCGGATCCAGCTGGCCTCCCTGAGCATCAACTACCGGACGCCGGAGGAGGTCATGGCGGAAGCCGAGCCGGTCATCCGGGCGGTGCTGCCGGACGCCAACGTGCCGACCTCCATCCGCCGCAGCGACCTCCCCGTCGTACACGGATCTGCGTCGGATCTGGACTCGATCCTCGAGACCTGGCTCGCCACACAGGCCGACGGGATCGCCTGCGTCATCGGCGCTCGTGACATCGACGATGGCTCGTTCCGGGCGACGTCCCGCGTCCGGTCGCTGACCCCGGAGCTGTCGAAGGGGCTCGAGTTCGACCTCGTCGTCCTCATCGACCCAGAGGCGTTCGGCAACGGCATCGAAGGGGCGGTCGACCGCTATGTCGCGATGACCCGAGCGACCCAGCAACTCGTCATCCTCACGAGCTGCCCCTGATACAGGTGGCGTCGTCGACGTCGAGCTGCTCGCCGAGCCCCTGACGTGAATCGCCGCCGGATCGGGCGTCTGAAGGGGAGACAGCGGCCGCGCTCGGGGAGCTGACGGCCGCTGCCGCACATCACCCGAGGTCCAGAGGTGACCGCCCACACTCTATTGCTTGCGTTCTGCACGATTTCGTGGCGGCAACGTGTTTTCTGACAGTCACTCTGGATAGCCTTCCGTCACCAGAGGTGCCCACCCCACGCCTCGAGGGAGCCTTGCGAGCGCCTTGTCGAGCGGACTGGTACGCCGCACAGCGCAGCCCGTATGGACCATTGCGGGCCGCGCCCACACCCGCGCAGGCTCGTCCGGTCCATCGGTTTTCGGTGGCACGGTCGGGAGGGAATCGTCGTGGCGCACTATCTGATCGAGGTCGGCTACACGCCGCAGTCATGGAACAACCAGATCGACAAGCAGGCGAACGTCGTCGAGCGCATCACACCGGCGCTGGACGCCTGCGGCGCGAAGATGCAGTGCTTGTACTACGCGTTCGGCGACGTCGACCTGCTTGGCGTGATCGACTTCCCAACGCCCGAGGACGCCGCAGCGTTCGCCCTCGCCGTCGGGTCGTCGGGCGCACTGCGGCTGTACAGGACGACCCCACTGCTCTCCATCGACCAGGGGATCGACTCCTTGCGCCGGGCCGACGAGATCCGCAAGGTCTACTCGCCGCCACTGACCGTGTCCCTCGTGGACGAGCCCGCTCGGGCGCGCTGACGGGCCCCTCTGCACGGATAGCGCGGCGGTTGGCTTGCGCCCTGGACCGAACAACCCGATGCTGCGCGCCATGGCCGCGACGCTGCACCGCCTGACCCTTGCAGCTGCGTTGTTGTGCGTGGCGTGCGGCTGCTCGTCGAGCCGCTCGAAGTCTCATGCGTCCGAGGCTGCGCCGACCACTTCGCCCACGGCAGTCCCGGAGAACGTCATTACGGCACGCGGCTCGGTGGCGGCTGGCATCAAGGCGCCGCCGGCGACGAGGTTGGCTGAGACGGACGAGTTCGGGTTGGTGCGCGCCATCAGACAGCAGCACGGGGCGCTGCTCTTCGACGTGGACCGCGTGAACATGCTCAGCGGGGACGAGGCAGCAGCAGCTGCGGCCGCGCAGGGGGAAGACGTCATCAACGACTACTTCCTGGTCAACGCCAGCGCACGTGTGCGGCAGTACCAGCTGTCCCCCAGCGCCGTCGTCTGGGGCAGCCTGGGGCTCACAGGAACCGGCGATGCGACCCGCGTCAGCATCGATGCGTGGTCGCGTTTCGTCGAGCGCCAGCCTGGACGCGAGACCCTGTTCCACTTCGACGTGGAACATGGAGTGGTTGTCGGCATCGAGGAGCAGTACCGACCCTGACGTCGCAGCGAGGCCGTGCGGACTCCCGCCGCGAGCGGCATGCACGCTTCGCCCACGGCATGGCCTGAAGCGGTCGAGCCCTCGGGTTGCGAGCTCGCGTCAGGGACGAAGCCGCGACTCGCTCTCGGTCTCGGTCTCACGGCCGGTCGGCTCAACCGGGTACGGCTCCGAGTCGCCCGTGCTGTTACGGGTGTCGCTGTCGTCGCTGGTGTTGTCGCTCTCGGCCATGACGTCCTCGAAGACGCGACGGAAGTCGAGCATCGCGTTGCGGATGTCCTCCGTGCTCGCCTGACGCGCACGGCTGGCGAGCTCGACACCGTGGGCCGAGCGGTAGGACTCGAGGACGTGGGCGTGCTCGACGGACAGCAGCCGCGCCTGGACGTCGAAGTCCTCAGTCGGGTAGCCACGGTCCGCCATCAGCTGGGTCACCAGCGTGTCCGCCTCGCTGACGGCCAGAGCGGGCGCATCGACGAACTTCGCCTGAACCTGCGTCCAACTGCTGGTGTACCGCTCCCGCGCCGCGGGGGTGAGCGGCCGCAGGTCCAGCTCGGCGTACTCGTCCTTGCGCGCGGCCAGGTCCTTCTCCGCATCCCGGCGCTTCCCGGCATCGCCGACGGTCCGGTCGTACTCAGGCCCGAACTCCTCACGCAGCTGCGTGCTGCGCCGCCTGCGCGTGGCCACGGCGACGGCCGCAGCGAGCAGGACGATGACAACGATGGCGACGATGGTCACCACGGCTTGGGTGCTCATGGAGTACCTCCGGAGAGCTGGCGCCGGGAGGTCCGGTGCAGATACCTCGGTGCTTCCCGAAGACTCGGTCCGTCACACGCCGTTAACCCGGCCGCACGACACGCACTGAGCGCTCTGCGGTCCTTGTGTTCAGTCTGACGACCGGACGGTCAGGAAAGCGTGACCACGAGAGCCGCAGCAAAGGCGAGGTAGAAGCCGCCGGCCCCGAGCAGGCGCTTCGGGGTCACCAGGTCGCGTCGGAACAGCACGAGCAAGTAGACGACAGACGCGAGGGTCGCGACACCGGCGAGCAAGAGCGGCGTGTCGAACTTCCACGGTGTGAACAGCAGACCGAGGGCGGACGGCACGGTGGCCTGGATCATCATGGCGCCGCTGATGTTGCCGAGCGCGAGAGATGTCTTGCCCTGGCGGACCCAGATGATCGCGTTCATGATCTCCGGGAGCTCGGTCGCGACGGGACTGAGCAGCAGCGCCACGACGACCGCGGGCAGGCCGAGGGCGGGGCCGGCCCAGTCGAGCTGAGCGACGAACAGCTGGCTGGCAGCGAAGATGACGACGAGTGTCACCAGTGTCTGCGCCACGACGGCGAACGTCGTGGGGACGGCCCGGCTCTTCTGGAAGGTCAGCGGTTCGAGGCCCTCGGCGGAGGCGTGCTCACCGGTGCCGCGAATCTCCCGCATCGCGTAGACGCCGTACGCGAGCAGGAACACGATGCCCAACCACGGCTTGATGCTGAACGCGACCACACCGAGGGCGACCTTGAAGACGAAGATCGACAGGAACCAGGTCTGGTCACGGGCGAGCCCCACCATGTCCGTACCGTCGAGCGGGCCACGCGCAGAGTCAGCCGCATCAGCTGTGGCGCCCGCGTCGTACCCGGACACTGGGCCGGCGGGAACGGCGGCCGGGAGGCCGGACAGGCTTCGGGTCGCCCGCTGCCGTAGTAGCAGCATCCCGCCGACGACCGCGTACGCGAGGGTCCCGACCACCAGCGGACCACCCAGCGCCGCGCCGACGCCGATGTCCTTGCCTGAGGGTCCGCCGTACAGGACGGCGACCAGCGTCACGACGCTCTCCGGCAGGGCCGTCCCGGCGGCGGCCAGGATGGTCCCGACCGCGACCGGTCCGACCTTCATGCGAACGCCGAGCCACTCGACGGCGTTCACGAACGCCTCACAGGCCAGGTAGATGGTGACGGCGCAGCCGAGCAGCAGCACGACATGAAGCACGAACGGATCCTTCCGCGTGAGCCGCGGACCAGGTGCCCGGACTGGGCGACCTCGACCCACGGCAGACAGACATCTGGCGTCGGCCGAAGGTCTCGCCCACCCGCACCACCGGCTGGTGATGACGGGCCCGGGAACCGGGAGCCCCGAAGGACTCCAGCATGTCGACTCACCGGCGGAGAGGGCTACTCCCCTTCAACTGCAGGCAAGTGTACAGGGCGAGGTCAAGGCGGCTGAGCGTGCGAACCGAGCCCGCGACGGGGTCCTAGGACCTATGGCCACTACCGGACAGAACGGGCCCGCCACACAGTCTCGGCAAGACCCTGACCCGCTGAGGAGATCGCCGTGCTGTGCTCACCGTCCCGCCTGACCGTCGTACCGCTGGTCGTCCTCGTCGGCGTCGGCCTGACGGGTTGCTCGTCCGGGAGCTCGAAGCCGACGAGCGTCGGCGCGCCCACTGCGACGCCGCCTGCCGCGCCGGCGACCGAAGCGACTGCCTCAGCGCGCGCGACCGGTACGACCGGGGCGTCTCTGAAGATCGCGAGCTTCGCCTACGACCCGACTCCGCTGACGGTCGCGCCGGGCACGAGCATCCCGGTCAAGAACAGCGACAGCGCCGAGCACACCGTCACCTCCGACACGGCGGGGCTCTTCCTCGCCGATGACATCGCGCACGGCAAGACCGTCACCTTCACGGCCCCGACGCGGCCGGGCAAGTACACCTTCCACTGCGAGTACCACCCGAACATGCACGGCACGCTCATCGTCACCTAGTTGGCGGGGCTCAGGAAAGGCGGCGGGTCCACCGGAAGGTGAAGACGGCGAGCAGGGCTGACAGCACGAGGAGCAGCGCGGTCTCTGCCCACTGCAACGGCCAGAAGCGGCTCACCGGCTGGTAGACCACGTGCTGCTGGTAGCCCTCGGCGGTGAGCCGGCTGAAGCATCCGCTCACGTCGGGAGCCTCCGACCTCTGTGATGCGACGCCGACGGGCGGAGGCGGCGCGACGCAGCTGTTGAACCACGACGGCAGCGCAACGGCCCGGCCAGCACTGTCGACCGTCTGCTGCGAGAGGACCCAGTCGCCACGGTGGGCGGGGCGCACGCCAATCCGCACGGGAGTCCCCGTGTCGTCGGCCATGATCGAGTCGAGGGTGTCCCGGCCCAGCACGACGAGCTGGCTGGTGGGGGGCAGCAGGTGCGGTCGGACCCAGAGCGGTACGGCGATCTGCACGAAGGCCATGACGGCCAAGGTCAGCGCCATCGCGGGCAGGGCCCGTCGGAGCAGCACGCCGAGGGCGGTGCCGAGCGACACGGAGAAGACCGTGTAAGCAACTGGCACGAGGTCGCGCATGCTGAAGGCGATGGGAGTGAGCCGAGACGGGAGGCTCCCCCGCTGGCTCCCGGTCACTCCGTCGAGCGGTGCGGACCACCAGGTGACGGCCAGGCTCAGCAGGCCGACCGCGATCGCCGCACAGAGCAAGGTCAGGACCAGCTTCGTCGCGAGCCAGCGGGTGCGCGTGATGCTCTGGTTCCAGACGAGCCGGTGCGTCCCTGCCTCCAGCTCGCGGGCGACGAGCGGCGCTCCCCAGAACGCGCCGATGACTGCGGGGGCGAGAGCCAGGACGACGATGCCCGCGTAGTAGAGGTTGCGGTCGGATCGCGTCAGCTGGTCGAAGAGGCTGACCTGCCCCTGGCCGAGTCTTGTCAGCCGAGGCACCGTGACGGCCAGCACGACGGCGAGTGCCAGCACAGCCGCGTACACGGCCGTGGCCTGTGCCCGCAGCTGACGCCACGTCAGCCACGTCATCGCAGCACCTCCAGCGCACGACTGGCGCGGCTCTCGTCGGGTGCCTGCATGTAGGCCAGGACCAGGTCCTCGAGACCCAGGGCCGTCACCGACCAGCTGGGGTCGAGCACGGCAGAGCTCGTGCGGACGACGAGGGTGCTCTGCCGGTCGGTGTGGCTCGCTGAGACGACGTGCTGGTCGGACGGCAGCGCGTGGACGTCACGGAGCGGGCCGGTCAGGCGGATGTGCGTGGCCAGCAGGTCCTCGACCTCGCCCTCCACACGCACCTCGGAGTCGACGAGCACGACGAGGTGGTCGCACACCCGCTCGAGGTCTGAGACGACGTGCGACGAGAGCAGGACGCTGAGCTCGTACTCCGCGACGGCCTCCATCAGGGTCTGCAGGAACTCCCTGCGGGCCAAAGGATCCAGGCTCGCGACCGGCTCATCGAGGATGAGTAGCTCCGGCCGCTTGGCAAGGCCGAGAGTGAGCGCGAGCTGGGCCCGCTGACCGCCGGAGAGCTTCCCTGCGCGCTGCTTCGGGTCGAGGCCGAGCCGGTCGACCCGGTCGCGCGCGAGCTGATGGTCCCAGCGCGGGTTGAGGCGCGCACCGAGCTCGAGGTGTTCGGCGATGCTCAGTCGCGCGTAGGTCGGGGTGTCCTGCGCGACGAAGCCGACCTTTGCCAGCTGCTCGGCGCTCGCTGCCGGCCGTCCCCCGCAGACCTCGATGCTCCCGGTTGTCGGTGCTTGCATCCCGACCGCGAGGCTCAGCAGCGTCGTCTTGCCGGCACCGTTCGGCCCGACGAGGCCGGTGACGTGCCCCGACGGGATGTCGAGCGTGCAGTCGTGCAACGCCCACCGACGTCCGTAGCGCTTGCCTAGCCCCTCGGCCCTGACGACGGCGGTCACGCTATGTCCTGCTGTGCGGTGCGAAAGGTGCTGGTGAACAGCGCCTCGATGCTCTCGTCGTCCAGGCCGGCCAGCCGCGCCTTGGCGAACCACCGACGCAGGTCACGGCGGAGCGGTTCGTGCGCCGCCAGCGAGGTGTCGGCCAGGGTGCGCGTGACGAAGGTGCCCACACCAGGGCGGGCGGCGACGAGCCCGTCGCGCTCTAGCTCCCGGTAGGCCTTGAGGACCGTGTTGGGATTGATCGCGAGGCGGGCGACGACGTCCTTGACGGTCGGCAGCTGGTCCCCCTCCCGGAGCAGTCCCAGCCGGAGCGCGTGCCGGACCTGGTGCACGACCTGCAGGTACGGCGAGACGCCCGACCTGCTGTCCAGGGAGAACTCGATCACCGACGCTACCTCTATTCCACTAGTCTCCTAGTACAATAGGCAGGCGGCGAGGAGCCCGTCAACGCCCGAAGAGGTCCAGCCGCGCGTAGACCGGATCGGTGCCGTCGGACGTTCCCCAGTCGACGCCCTTGCCGATGAAGCCGGACACCTCGGTGGCAGGTCGGTCCTCGAAGGTGTCCATGACCAATGACCGGTGCAGGATCCGCCAGACGCCGTCCCGGCGGGCGTAGCTGTCGAGGTACCGCCCACCCACCACGATCTCGCGGCCACCCACCCGGTGGTAGGCGGTGTTGACGAGCTCGCCCTGCGCACGATCGCCGTCGACGACGAACAGCATCGAGTCGATGGTGTGCCGGGTGGCCTCGAGGCCGGCGAGCATCTTGGGCAGCCAGGCGACGTACTCGTCCGCCGTGCCACGGAACATGCCGCCGTGGTCGTCGACGGCATCGTCGTGGTAGAGGCTGCGGAGCAGTGCCAGGTCGCCACGGTCGACGGCGTGGCAGTACAGCCACGCCAGTCTCTGCAGCTCGAGCTGCGTGAGGGCCTCGACGAGGTCGAGCGCGTGCGGTCCCAGAGCGGTCACGCCGCGATCCTGTCAGAGGCGCTCGCGCTGGGTTGCCTGGCGCGGCAGCGGAAGCACCGCGTTCAGTTGACCAGCCACGTCGGCCGCAGCACCCGGGCGACCGAGCAGGTAGCCCTGCGCCAGCCGGCAGCCCAGCCCCTGCAGGACCTCGCGCTGAGCACTGGTCTCCACGCCCTCGGCGATGATGTCGATGTCGAGGGATGTCGCCAGCGCCAGGATGGCCTGCACGATGGCCAGGTCGTCCGCGTCGCTGCCGAGACCGTCGACGAAGCTCCGGTCGATCTTCAAGACGTCGACGGGGAAGCGCTTGAGGTAGCTGAGCGAGGAGTACCCGGTCCCGAAGTCGTCGACGCTGATGCGGACGCCGAGCGCCTTCAGCTCCTCCAGGACTCCGAGGGCCTCCTCGGCGTCGCGCATCAGCACGCTCTCGGTGATCTCCAGCGACAGCGCTGACCGCCGCACGCCGGTGCGCTCGAGCACCTCGCCGACCCGGGCCACCAGATCCGGGCGGGCCAGCTGCACACCGGAGAGGTTGACGGCCATCGTGAGGTGCGGGCAGTCCTGGTGCCACCGGACCAGCTGCGTGCAGGCCTCCTCGAGGACCCACTCCCCCAGGGGCACGATGAGCCCGGTCTCCTCGGCGATCGTGATGATGTCGACGGGCATCACGAGGCCGCGGGTCCGGTGCTCCCAGCGAAGCAGCGCCTCCACGCCGACCACGAGACCGGAGGCCAGGTCGACCACGGGTTGGTAGTGCAGCCGGAGGTCCCCCGACGTGAGGGCCCGGCGCAGCTCGACCTCGGTGTCGAGGCGGGCCAGCGCCTCCTGCCGCATGGTGTCGGCGAACAGCACCGACCGCGCTCGGCCATCGCGCTTGGCCCGGTACATCGCCGCGTCAGCGTCGCGCAGCAGGTCACCGGCCAGGTCCGCCGGGGACGACGACATCGCGATCCCGACGCTGACCGTCACGACGACATCCGAGCCGTTCACCGCGATCGAACCGCTGAGCCCCTCGGTGAGCCGCTCGGCGACGTGCACTGCCTCGGCCGGGTGGTCGATGTCCTGGCACAGCACCACGAACTCGTCGCCGCCGAACCGGGCGACGGTGTCTCCCGGTCGCATCAGCCTCTCGAGTCGCTGACCCAGCTCGACGAGCACGCCGTCCCCGGCCTCGTGACCGAGGCTGTCATTGATGACCTTGAAGCGGTCCACGTCGAGGAACAGGACCGCAAGGGCACCCCGATGCCGCGGCAGCGCCGCCAGCGACTGCGTGAGTCGGTCGACGAACAGGGCCCGGTTCGGCAGCCCGGTGAGCCGGTCGTGCAGCGCCTCGCGAACCAGCTGCTCCTCGATCGCGCGGCGATCGGTGATGTCCCAACAGATCCCGACCATGCGGGCGGGGTGACCCTCGCTGTCGGCGACCACCTCCCCCCAGCTGGCGAGGGTGCGGACCTGGCCGTCCGGCCAGACCACGCGCTCCTCCATCTCGAAGGGCTCGAGGCTCTCCATCGAGCGCTGGTGCGTGGCGATGACGTGCTCGCGGTCGTCCGGGTGCAGCATCGACAGGAAGATCTCGTAGCTGGCCATGAACGACTGCGGCTCACGCCCGTAGATGCGGTAGAGCTGGTCGCTCCACGTGTTGGTGTTCGTCGCGATCTCGAAGTCGTAGCTGCCGACCTGCGAGATGCGCTGCGCCTCGACGAGGCGGCGCTCGCTGCGCAGCAGTCGCTCCTCGCGTCGGCTGCGCACCAGCGCCGTGCCCAGCACCTCGGCGAGCTGCACGAGGAAGCCGACGTCATCCGGGGCCGGGGCCTCTGACAGCCGCAGCACCCCGACGAGCAGGCCGTGGTCACCTCGTACCGGCACCTCGCCGTGCGTCGGCTCCGGCAGCTCGGCGGGTTGTTCCTCACACGGCGCGTAGAGCGCGGTGAGGCCCGGCACGTGCAGGCTCACCAGCTGCACTGCCTCGTCGAGCAGGTGCTCGATCGGCTTGTCGGCAAGCGCCAGCGCGAGCAGTGCCTGCTCGCGCGTCACGTCGCCCGAACCGTCCGCCTTGACCACGTAGAGTCCTCCTCGGCCACCTTCACGACGAGTGTCCGTCGCGAAGGGGCCGGCGGCATGATCCGTCGGGACTACGTGCGCGATGCTCTGAGGAGGGTCAGGAGCCGGTCAATGGGTCAATGACCGTGCCGACCTCGCGGATATTGGTCACGGGGAACCCACCTGCCGCACCGTGCTCGCGCAGGACATCGGGATTGTCCGCGATGTAGACGCAGGTAATGGCGTCGTCAGTCACATAGCTCTCCACCCAGTGCGCGCGGCCGCCCATGCCTGCGAGCACCTCGTTCGACTTCTTCGCTATGCCGTGCAGCTCGTCCGCGCTCAGCTTGCCGGCGCCTGGCAGCTCGCGCTCGATCAGGTAACGGGGCATGTCGTCCTCCTGTAGTGGTGCAGTCCCCCTGACCGCACCGGAGCCACTGTCTCGCTTCCGCGGCGATCGCGACACCGGTCAAATGGCCCTATTTGGTGTACGTCGAGAGCCGACCGCAGCGGTCTGTCTCCTCGGGCTGGAAGACTGCAGCGCATGAGCGATCGGCCGTTGACCTTGATGGCGGTGCACGCGCACCCGGACGACGAGGCGTCCACGACGGGCGGCATCCTCGCGAAGTACGCCGCCGAGGGCATCCGCACGGTGCTGGTCACGTGCACCAACGGCGAGCTGGGCGACACTCCCGACGTCGCCGCGGGCGAGCAGGGCCACGGGGACGACCACGACACGGAGACGGTGGTCGCCCTTCGTACCAGAGAGCTCGAGGACAGCTGCCGAGTGCTGGGAGTCACCCACCTGGAGATGCTCGGGTTCCACGACTCCGGCATGGAGGGGTGGCCGCAGAACGATGCGCCCGGCTCGTTCTGGTCAACGCCGGTGGACGAGGCCGCGAAGCCGCTCATCGCGCTCATGCAGAAGTACCAGCCGGACGTGGTGGTGACCTACGACGACTACGGCTTCTACGGCCACCCCGACCACATCCAGGCGCACCGCATCACGATGGCCGCGCTCGAGGCGACCGGATCGGACGCGACGGTCTACTTCCCCACCTTTCGACGGAGCGGGTTGCCGGCGTTCCGCGAGCTGATGGAGAAGGCCGGCATGGAGCCGCCGCCGATCGACGAGAACGAGTTCGGCGCACCGGACGAGGACATTGCCGCCGTCGTCGACTGCCGGCGGTACGCGCAGCAGAAGATGGACGCGCTCAAGGCGCACGTGAGCCAGGCCGGCAACATCTTCTTCATCCACTTCCCGATGGAGGTGTTCTCGGAGGTCTTCGGCGATGAGGCCTTCGTGCGCGAGCGTCCCGCCTGGGACGGCGGTCCGCCGGTCGATGACCTGTTCGCCGGGCTGCGCTGACCGACGCCGGAGCGTCGGCCGGGCCAGGTGTGATGACCAAAAGATGATCATGTCGGGCTATCAAGACCTATCCCAGCGGGCCTGGCGCGCTGCACCGAGTGCCGCAAAGGTATGTCTCGCTCACTTCCCCCATTTGGGAGCATCAGGATGACCCCTGCGCAGACGCGCTCCGCTTTGACGCCATCGGACGGCGGCCCCAACCACGTCCTGGACGTCAAGAAGATCCTCGCCGGTATGGCCGAGGCCCGGCTGGCCTACCAGCCCGTGGTCGACCTCGACCGCGGTGAGGTCGTGGGGTACGAGGCGCTCGCCCGGTTCGGCAACGGTCACCGGACCCCCGGCCCCTGGTTCGCAGCCGCCGAGCACATCGGCCGGCGCGCAGAGCTTGAGGCGACGCTCCTGCAGCAGGCACTGACAGCACGCCACACCGTGCCCGGGAACCGCTGGCTGTCGATCAACGTGAGCCCCGGCCTGCTGCTCGGTGGACCGGTGTGGAGCACGCTGCTGGACGCCGGTGACCTGTCCGGCGTCGTCCTCGAGCTGACCGAGCACGAGCACGTCGAGAACCTCGTCCGGCTGCGGCGTCGGCTCGACGCCGTCCGCGAGCGCGGCGGCGTGCTCGCCCTCGACGATGTGGGCGCCGGTTGGTCCGGTCTGCAGCAGGTCGTCGAGCTTCGTCCGGAGATCGTGAAGATCGACCGCTCGCTGGTCGCGCGGCTGCACGAAGACCCCGCCCGGATGGCGGTCGCGGAGCTGCTGAGCAGCTTCACCGAGCGCGTCGGCGGGACCCTGCTCGCCGAGGGCGTCGAGCAGCTCGACGAGCTCAGCACGCTGCTGTCCATCGACGTGCACCTCGGCCAGGGCTACCTGCTCGGCCGGCCGCAGTTCGGCTGGCCCGAAGTGCCCCCCGACGCGGCAACGATGCTCGCCAGCCGCAGCCGTGCCGAGCGACAGGTCGGCAGCCTCCTCGTCGAGGTGCCCACCGCGCCCAACGTCGCCGCGGTCGGTTTCCTGGGTGATGAGCTCCCGGACGTCGCGCTGCTCCTCGACAGCAGCCACGCGGTCGAGTTCATCTGGCTCCGCAACCACGCGGGTGAAGGACCGAGCGGGTGGACCCGCCCGGTCACCTCGATCCCCACCACGACGACCCTGCGCGCCGCGCTGTGCCGGGCCATGGAACGAGCCGTCTCCTTCCGGCTCGACCCGCTTGTCTGCGCGCGGGCCGACGGCTCGGTGGCCGGCGTCGTCAGCATCGATGCGCTGGTGTCCGCGCTGGTGGTCTCAGCAACCAGCTGAGCTACGGCCGGGCGCCCCATCGGAGCGGGGCTCCCACCGGCTCACCCGTCGGACACGGGGATGGACACCAGCGTGCCGCCCTGCGCGTTGACGACCTCCACGCGGGCCAACTGGCCAGGGCTGGCGTCAGCGGCAGAGTTGATGCTGGCCGTTCCCTCGTAGCTGGCCTGCCAGCTGCCGCCGCGTTGCCGTTGCCCGTCGGTGAGAACCGTGAACAGCGTGCAGTGCGTGCCCGGAGGCACCCCGCGCAGGGTCAGGTGCAGGGCGGTCCCCCAAGTCTGCTGGCTCACCTGCAGGTCGCCGTGGACACCCGTGCTCGCACTGGTCGCCGACAGCGTGCGCCCGAGCGCGGGAGGGCGCTGCTCGGTGCGGGCGGGCCACAAGGCCCCGATGACCGTCGCGGCGACGGCTGCGACAGCCAGCGCCGCCGCTGCGGTGCGCACCCGGCCACGACGACGATCCTGGCGCCGCTGGCGGTGCAGCGCCTGAACCGCCCGGTCTGCGAGCTCGCCCGCGGGGGCGGCCTGAAGCGTCTCGAGGTTCTGCACATCGTTCGCGTCCAGCTGAGCCAGCAACCCAGGCATCCCTGCCAGCCCGGCCAGCTCCTCCCGGCAAGCAGCGCAGCCGGCCAGGTGCGTCTCGACCTGGGCTCGTTCGGACCCTGACAGGGCGCCCAGGACGTACGCACCGAGCGAGGTGGTGACGGCGTCGGGTTCGTTCACGTGGACCACCCGCGTTCCTCCAGAGCCAGGTGCAGCGCGCGCAGCGCGTAGTAGCTGCGGGACTTCACCGTGCCGGCTGGGATGCCCAGCACGCGGGCTGCCTCAGCGACGCTGCTCCCGCGGTAGTAGGTCTCGAGCAGGACCGCCCGGTGCTCCGGCGACAGTCCCGCGAGGGCGTCGGCGACCTGCCAGGACTGGATCGCCCGGTCGAGCTCGTCCTCGGCAGGCAGCTCTTCGAGCAGCTCCCCACCGACCTCAGCCGGACGGGACCTGCTGGCCCGGCGACGGTCGGAGGCGAGGTTGCCCATCACCGTGAACAGCCACGGCCGCAGGGGCCGACCGTCCGCGAGCAGCTGGTCGGTGTGCCGCCATGCCCGCAGGACGGTCTCCTGGACCAGGTCCTCCGCAGCGCCGCGGTCCCGGGTCAGTCGCAGCGCGTAGCCCAGCAGCGCCGTCCCATGCTCGGCGTACACGGCCCGGACGACGGCCTCAGCCGGATCTCCAGCCGGATCGTCGCGCTCGTCGGCGTCGATGCCCTGGACAGCGGCGAGCCCTTGTCGCTTCGAGCCGCCTCGGAGTATCACCACACTCAGTATTACGCGCGGCCCGACCGGCTGGTTCAAGCCCTGGTGAACCGATCCGGCGCCGTAGCGATGCCGAGCCTGACCGATCGGGGCTCAGGACAGGGCTTCTTGTTCGTGGTCTTGCGGTGGCTCAAGCACCTCATCGGCCCAGGCTGCGTGCTCGGCGCGCGCCCACGAGGCCGAGACCCGCCCAGTCCGCATTCCGCGCAGTGCTTCGGAGTCCTTGAGCGCGTAGGCGATGTGACCGAGAACGAGCAGTCCGACTGCGAGCGCGAACCAGTCGTGCACAAAGGTGCTCCCCGTGCGCCAGGACAACCGTGTCAGGCTCGGGAAGTACATGATGACTCCGGTGCCGAGCAACGCGGCGATCGCGCCGCCGCTCAGGGCGGCGTTCAGCTTCTGGCCAGCATTGAACTTGCCGACCTTGATGGAACCATCGCGTCGCTCCCGGGAACGCAGCCAGCGCCAGTCTCCCGGGGTGAACCGGTTGAGGCGTCGCAGGTCCAGGCGATAGGCAGCCGAGATCGCGCCGAGGAGGATCGGCACCGGGAGCGCGAAACCCGAGTAGACGTGGATGAGCTCGACGAGGTGGCGGTGGCCGATCGCCACCTCGAGTGACCCGTTGTACAGGATCGCGGCCGTGACGATGCAGATGATCATCAGCAACGCGACGGTCCAGTGCACAGCCCGGGCGGCCTTTCCGAACCGCCGAACCGTTCCGGTCATGCGCCGTGGCCTCGCGCCGGGTCAAGGAAAGCGTCCACGGGATAGCCACGGTCCTCCCAGTAGCCCTGCTCGACCTTGGCGGTCAGCTCGATGCCGGAGAGCCACTTCGTGCTCTTGTAGCCGTACATCGGGGCGACGTACATCCGGACGGGCCCGCCGTGGTTGTGGGTGATCGGCCCATCGAGCATCTGCAGAGCGACGATCACGTCATCCAGCCTTGCCTGTTCCAGGCTGAGGCTCTCGGTGTACGTGCCGTCGAAGGAACGGAATCGAACTGCACGCGCGCCAGGGGTCGGCGCCGCACGATCGAGCAGCGTCGACAGCCGGACTCCCGACCAGTGCACCTGCGGCACGTACCAGCCCGTGACGCATTGAAAGTCACGTACGAGCTTGGTCTGTGGCATCGCCTGCAGATCAGCCAGCGTGTACGACGCGGTGTTGGTGACCATGCCATCGATCGCGAGCCGGTAGGTCTGAGCGTTCTTGGTCGGCACAGCACCTGTGACCGAGTAGAACCGGAAGGAGTTCCCGTTCGGGATCAGGCCGGTCAGGCCAGTCGGATCACGAAGCTCGATGGGCGCCAAGACCTTGGACAGACCATCCTGAACGGCCTTGCCGCCGACGACGCCCGCGCCGGCGAGCGCGATCAGACCCAGGATGGTTCGGCGGCCGATCGGCTTGCCGTCGACTTCCGGGCCATCGTCTCCCGCCGCGGCCCTCATGCCTCGGTCCTGCCTGAAGATCACCGAACTCGACCCCTGACTCCGACGGTGGCCACCGTCAGTCCGATCACGATGATGATCGGACCGGCGACCGCCCAGAAGGTGGTGCCACTCATCGCGCTGCCGCTGATGACGTCGGCGCCTTGCAGGGTGAAGAGCAGACCTAGGACTGCCACCACGCCACCGACGACGACCCACAGAGGTTTCTTCACGGTGTTGCTCCCTTTCATCCTACGAGTTGCGCAGCTGTGACGTGTCGGCGTCCGCCACCTAGGTACACGTCAGCGACCAGGCGTTGGTTCATGCGCGGGTCGCCGGCAGCCGGTTGTCACCGCCGGGGACCCCGCGCTGGCTACCGGGCGGTCAGGGTGCCCAGCAGGCCGTGCTGCTCGTTGTCGGGTCCGGCGCTGAACCAGATCGAGTCGGGTCCGCCGGCCACGGCGTCGCCGGTGAGCAGGCCCCACAGGTGGTCGATCCGGATGACGCGGCCCTGAGTGTCGGTGAGAGCGCCGAGGAACCGGTCGCTTCGCGGGTCGTAGGCGTGGATGGTGCCGTCGCCGAAGTTTCCGACCAGCAGGTCGTTGGAGTCCTTGCCGAAGTTCTGCGGCGCGATCACCAGACCCCACGGCGCGTTCAGGCTGCCGTGTGAGGCGATGCGCTGCTCGAAAGTGCCGAAGGTGCTGAACTTGTCAACGAATCCGAGACCGTGGCCGGCCACGTCCAGCTGCCGGGCAGCATCCTGCTTGGCGTAGGTGACGTAGACGTCGTTGCCGAGCACCTGGACGTTGAAAGGTGCGTAGTTCGCAGGCAGGGACCGGTCGCGGAACTGGCTGGCAGTGTCGAGCTTCTGGAACGACGAGTTGAAGACGTCGATGCGGTTGTCGTGGAAGTCGGCGGCCAGCAGCAGCGGACCGAACGGGCTCTGTGACTGGGTAAGACCGGTGTAGATGGCGCCGGGGACGGTGGCCACGGCGGCTGCCTGGGTGCCGACCGCGGGGTTCCAGGCAGCGATGGTGCCGCCGACGGTGGCGAAGATGAAGTTCGCTGACGCGCCGGTGCCGGGCACCACGAAGCCCGTGGAGGCGCTGTTGAACGTCTGGCCGGTGACCGGGCCGCCGGGCACCTTGACGATCAGCGGCGAGCCTGCAGGTGTGGCGACGACGGGGCTGCCGTCGACCGCGCCGGCGTACAAGGTCGAGGTGCCGGTACCGGCGTTGGACACCCAGATCGGCGTGTTAGGCCCACGGGACAGGCCCCAGGCGTTGATCAGGTTCGGGTCGGTGATCTGAGCCTTTCCCGGCTGGTCTGACACCAGGTTCGTCTGGGTCACGCCGTGCGAGTGCGTCCGACCGTTCGGGTGGTGCGCTGGCGCGGCGCTGGCAGGGCTCGCCGCTACCAAGGCGGCGGACGCTGCCGCGCCGGTGATGAGGGCCGCGCCTGACAGGCGCTTTCCGTTCATGGTGGTTCTCCTTCGGTTGTGCCGGCAGCGCCGGCGGGAAGCAGGTCCACAGCTCCAGGCCGCTTGAGGCTGGAAGCCGGCAACGGTGAGGACGCGCTGGTGAAAGCGTTGACCGGCGGGCAGAGCTTGGTTAATCCCCTACCTGGGGGGTCATGGCTGCGGACGCCGGGAGCAGGGCTGCGCTCTGAGCTTCGGTTACGCGTGGTCGGAGACCATTGCCATCAGCTCGGCGCGGCCCTGGACTCCGAGCTTGGCGAAGATCGCCTTGACGTGATCGCGCAGGGTGTGCGGAGAGATGTGCAGCTGAGCGGCGATCTCGTCGGTGCGAGGTCCGCTCATCAGCAGCTCGGCCACTTCGCGCTGACGGGCACTGAGTGCGTGCAGGCGCAGCAGGAGGGTCGTGAGGTCTGCTCGCGGAGCCGGCATGAGTGACACGGTCACGTGGGTAGAGCCGTTCACGGCACCGTGCATGCGGCCGCCCTGCAGCAGCAGCCAACGGCCGTCGGCGAGCCGCACACGTGCTGATGCGCGGTCGCGACGGCTGGCGCCGATCGCCACCGCGTACAGGGTCGAGTTGGCGTCGCCTGGCATCAGCGCCATGATCCGGCTCGCCTCGGCAGTCGCTGAGATGACCTGGGCCTGGGCGTCGAAGGCCACGACACCCGGGACGAGGACAGCGGTGCCAGGCTGCGGGCTCCGGGACAGGCTGCGCCGCAACCCGTTGGCGATGTCATCGGCGATGGCAGCCAGGAACGCCTGCTCATCGGGATCGAAGTCGCGAGCACCCAGCTCCCGGTGGATCCCTGCGTGACCCCAGGTCGCTCCGCCGGCCCGCAGCATCACGCGCAGCCCGTCGCCGATGCCGGCCGGGCGAAGGATCTGCTGGACGCGCGGGCTGTCGGCCGCAGTCGCGGCGTCAAGCTGGCTCAGGGCCGTGACCGGCGACGGTCTCCTGGCCAGCTCGGCCAGCTTGTGTACATCGCCGTCCTGCAGCAGCTCGTTACGCCACAACGCGCGATCGAGTTCCGTGGACTTCTGTGCCTCCAGCGTGCCGCTGGAGAGCATCGTGTCCGGATCCAGCGTCATCCACCCGGACACGTCGTGTGGGACGACGCGGCGGACAAGGGCCGAGACCTCGTTGAGGTAGTCATACGGCTCGAGGCTGCCGCGGCGCAACCTCCCGAGCGCTTCCCGAGCACCTGCGGCAGTGGTCTTGGTGAGCATCGTTCTGTGACTCCAAGGCGCTCGGGCGATCGCGGACCTGTCTGTCACGCACGTCCGGTGCGAGGAGGACGCCGGCCGCGGGCCGGTCCTGTTGATGCGTCGACGATGTAGGTGCGCACGCCATGAGGTACGCCGCATGGCGGGCCGCGGTTCAGGTGACGTGCGTCATGGCGCGTCCGTTGAACCGACTGTGCAGCGGCGCCGTGCTGATGGGTGAAGGGCCCTCGAGTAGCACTCGGGCATCCACCTCAACGGAAAGGCTCACCCATGACAAACCTCCTCGCATCCCGAAAGGTCCCACTGGCGGTTCGGGTCGGTGGATCGCTCGCCGCGGCCGCTGTTCTCACGGCAGCCTGCGGTTCGAGCGGCACAAAGCCTGCCGCCCTCTCAGCCTCATCAGCGCCCGCCGCGGCCGGTGGCAGCCCGTCGGTGTCGACCGTCGACGTGCGCACCGCTCAGGGCAGCACGTTCCTCACCGACCACGCGGGCCGTGCGCTGTACCTGTGGGTCCCGGACACGAGCATGCAGTCGAAGTGCTCCGGTGCGTGCGCCAACGCGTGGCCGCCGCTGACCGCGAAGGGCGCGCCGACCGCTGGTCCCGGCGCTACGGCCGGCGAGCTCGGCACGATCAGCCGCTCGGACGGCACCAAGCAGGTCACCTACGCCGGGCACCCGCTGTACTACTTCGCCGGCGACAGCGGCGCCGGTCAGACCAACGGCGAGGGCAGCAAGGCGTTCGGCGCCCCGTGGTACCTGGTGGCGCCCTCGGGCCAGCAGATCACGAGCCTGAGCGCAGCGGCCTCGACGCCGGCGCCCACGAAGGCGCCGGCTTCCTCGTCCAGCAGCTCGGGCGCCGGCGGCGGCTGGTCGTGAGCCTGGTCCTGACCGCCCGCGGGGGAGGCGCGCCAGGACGTGCTACGCCCGATCGGCCGACCCGCGACGCAGGTCGGCCGATCGGCGGCTGGGCCTTCCTCGGGGTGACGGTCACCTCATTGGGCGGCCCGCTGGCGCTGGCGGCCCTGTACGCGCCGAGCATCATCGCTGACGCCGGCGCGTCGGCAGGTCTCGCGACGCTCACCGCGGCGGTCGTGTTCGGGGCACCACTGCTCATCTGGCTGCGGTACTCCAGCGAGATCACCGAAGCCGGCGGCCTGTATGCGTTCGTCGAGGCCGCCGCCGGACGGCGGGTGGCGCTGCTGCAAGCCGGGCTCTGGATCGTCAGCTATCTGCTTTACCTGCTCTACACCACAGCCACCATCGTCTACGACACGCTGCCCGCAGTGCTGCCCGGCGTACGTCCCTATCGCCCCGTGCTGGAGATCGCCATCCCGGTCGCCCTGGCCGCCGTGATGCTCGCCGGGCGCGTCGTGACGCTGGCCGTCACCGGCTTGTTGGCCATCGGGCAGATGGCGCTCGTCGGAGTGCTCGCCGCGCTCGCGGCCAGTCACCACGCCCCTGTCTCATCGTTCGGCGTAGGCGCGCCGACCGGGGCACTGGCGACCGCGAGTGGGCAGACCGCGCTGCTGTACATCTGCGGGAGCTTGCCGCTGTTCCTCGGCGGCGAGGTCGCCCGCCCTACTCGTACGGTGCGGCGCGGGCTGGTCGGCGGGTACCTGCTCGTTGCCGTCGGGGTGATCGCCGCTTCGTTCCCGCTGGCGGCCGAGCCCCAGTTCACCCGCGCGCCGATACCGGGTATGGCGCTCGCGCAGGCGTACTCCGGCCACTCGCTGGCAGTGACGGTCGGCGTGGGCTCTGCGGTGAGCATCGCCGGCGTGATGCTCGTCGAGTACCTCGCGCTGAGCAGGCTGCTGCACGCCGTCAGCCGGCGCCCGGTTCGTTCCGTCATCCGGGTACTCGCAGTCGCGCTCGTCGGAACCGCCCCGATCACCCTGCTCGACCCGAGAGGGCTCTACTACGACCTGCTCAAGCCGTCGCTGATCGCCTTGTGGCTCAGCCAACTGGTCGTCTTCGCCGTCTATCCACGCTTCGTCTCACAGCGGTCGGGACGGCGCGTCCCGGCATGGAGCCTGGCCACCGTAGCCAGCGCCTTCACCATCTACGGCCTGGTGGCAACGGTGCAGCACGTCAGCTCCTGACATCAACCCGGCACCCCAACGGCTGCGAACCATGCGGTGGCGTGAAGGACTCCGCGCAACAGCGTCGAAGTGTGCGTGCGACACGTAAGAGACGCTGGCCGTGAGGAGAAGTCATCTCGTGCGCAACCACGTTGCATCGCTCAGGATCTCGCTCATCGCGGCTCTGATTGCCAGTCTTTGCGTGGCCGTCGCCACCTCCGCAGCGGCCCCGCAGACGAAGGCCTTCACCGCGCAGGGCAGCGCGAAGCAGGTCTACGCCACGGGTCTGCCCGCCGGCGCACAGGCGGTGCTGCTGGACGGCTCCGGGCACCGGGTTGCCACCAAGGCGGCTGACTCGCTGGGTGGTCTCATCTTCTACGGCGTCGAGCCCGGTGCTGGCTATCGGGTGCGACAGCTCCCCAACGGGCCGCAGTCAGGGCCGATCACGGTCCACTCCGAGCAGTCGGCCCCGTGGGACCCCAAGGTCTACGACCAGCCCGTTCCGGACCAAGGCTACGGCTACCTGACGACCCGTGACGGCACGCAGCTGGCGTACAAGGTCTGGCCGCCCACCACGCCGGCGGGACAAGGGACACCCCCGTTGACGCTGCCCTCCGGACTGCCCGACTACGCCCCGCCGTACCCGACCCTGATCGAGTACTCGGGCTACGGATATGCCAACCCGTCCGGTCCGGAGAGCGGCATCGCCGTGCTGGCCAACCTGATGGGGTTCGCCGTCGTCGACGTCAACATGCGGGGCACGGGCTGCTCGGGCGGCGCTTTCAACTTCTTCGAGCCGCTGCAGAGCCTCGACGGGTACGACGTGATCGAGACCATCGCCCGCCAGCCGTGGGTGCGGGACCACAAGGTCGGCATGATGGGCATCTCGTACGGCGGGATCAGCCAGCTCTTCACTGCGCAGACCCACCCGCCGTCTCTTGAGGCGATCTCACCTCTCTCGGTCCTCGACGCCACTGCCACGACGCTCTACCCAGGGGGGATCCTCAACACCGGGTTCGCCGTTGCCTGGGCCAAGGAGCGCCAGGAGCAAGCCAAGCCGGCCGGGCCGCACAGTGGGCAGGCGTGGGCGTACCAGCGCATCCAGCAGGGCGACACGACCTGCAAGGACAACCAGGTCCTGCACGGCATGGCTCAGGACCTGCTGGCGACGATCCGAGCGAACTCGCACTACCGCCCGGCGGTCGCCGATCCGCTGGACCCGATCACGTTCGTGCACAAGATCAAAATCCCGGTGTTCATGGCCTGCCAGTGGCAGGACGAGCAGACCGGCGGTCACTGCCCCAACCTCGCCGCGCACTTCACCGGCGCGAAGAAGAAGTGGTTCACCTTCACCAACGGGGCGCACATCGACTCCCTCGATCCGGAGACCTACAACCGCTGGTACGACTTCCTCCAGCTCTACGTCGCCCACCAGGCGCCGGCCGAGAGCGCGGCGGTGACCGCGGCCGCCGCTCCGGTCATCTACCAGGCCGCGATGGGCCTCCCGCAAGACGACGTGGTCACGCTGCCACCCGACCCGATCCAGACGATGCCGACCTATGACGCGGCGCTGGCTGCCTTCGAGAAGCTGCCGTCGGTCCGCGTGCTGTTCGACAACGGCGCGGGCAGCTCGCCCACCGGGCAGGCCACCGCTGGCAACCCCTACCCAGGGTTCGAGCAGTCCTTCTCGCAGTTCCCCATCCCGGGCACCGTTGCCCGTCAGTGGTACCTCGGGCCGAAGGGGACGCTCAACGACCAGGTCGGCGGCAAGGGGTTCGACGAGTACACCTCCGACGCGAAAGCCCTGCCACTGAACGACTTCGGCAGCAACACCGGTGGCGGCGGGCTGTGGGGCAACGCCTCCCAGTGGCAGTGGAAGTGGAAGCAGAACCCGTCCGGCACCGCGGTGTCCTACCTCACGGCGCCGCTGAAGACCAACACCACCGTGATCGGTGCAGGCGCAGTGCACCTCTGGGTCCGCTCCTCGACACCAGACGTCGATCTGCAGGCCACGATCAGCGAGGTCGACCCCGCCGGCCACGAGACGTTCGTCCAGAACGGCTGGCTGCGCGCCAGTGAGCGCAAGCTGGCTACCGGATCGAACACCATCTTCAAGCAGCCCAGCACGCTTCTCGCGCCGATCCCGAGCATGTTGGCCTCGGACGTCCAACCGATGCCGAGCGACAGGTTCGTCGAGGTCGTCATCCCGCTCTACTACGAGGGTCACGCCTACCGCGCTGGCACCCGAATCAGGGTGACAATCGCCGCCCCGAACGGCACCCAGCCGATCTGGTCGTTCGGTCAGACCGAGCCGAAGGGCACGGCCAAGGTCTCGATCGCCTTCTCCGCAAAGATGCCGTCGAGCCTGGTCATGCCGGTCGTCCCAGGGGTCGCCGTTCCCACCGGTATCCCGCCCTGTCCGAGCCTGCGCAACGAGCCGTGCCGGCCCTACGCGCCGATCGTCAACCGCACCTCGACCCACTGAGCCACGATCCGCGGCTGCGCCCACGATGATCTGCCCAGGCTCCGGACGGAACGTTGGCATTCGTCCGGCAGCACAGGGTTACCGCCGAGCCAGCGCTACAAGCAGCAGCACCGGGTAGCCACCTGTCAGCCAGAGGAGGCACCCCATGACCCGACAGCAGGAGACCACCGCAGACCTGACCACCGCTGACCTCATTTCCGGCCAACCAGCTGACGCCGGCGCTGCTCAGGAGGAGACGAAGACCGACACGGACATCCGGTTGATGGACGACGCCGACAGCAGCAGCTTCCAGCAGCGTTGGAGCGACGTGCAGAGCCGCTTCGTCGACGACCCGCGTGCCGCGGTCCACGAGGCGGACACCCTGGTTGCCGAGGTGATGCAGTCCCTCGCCCGTGGCTTCGCGGAGCACAAGGCCGGGCTCGAGGACCAGTGGAGCCGCGACGACCAGCCCGACACCGAGCAGCTCCGCCAGGCGCTGCAGCGCTACCGGTCGTTCTTCTC
>JAOPVZ010000003.1 GCA_025965935.1 Frankiales bacterium
TGTCCTTCAGCGTCTCCGGGACCTCGCCCTTGACGATGGCCTGCGCGAGTCCCTCGACGACGGCGGTCTTGCCGACGCCGGGCTCGCCGATGAGAACCGGGTTGTTCTTGGTGCGGCGCGACAGCACCTGCATGACGCGCTCGATCTCCTTCTCGCGCCCGATGACCGGGTCGAGCTTGGACTCGCGCGCCGCCTGCGTGAGGTTGCGACCGAACTGGTCGAGGACCAGCGAGGTCGACGGGGTGCCCTCGGCGGGCCCGCCGGCAGCCTGCGGCTCCTTGCCCTGGTAGCCGGACAGCAGCTGGATCACCTGCTGCCGCACCCGGTTGAGGTCGGCGCCCAGCTTCACGAGCACTTGGGCGGCGACGCCCTCGCCCTCGCGGATGAGACCGAGCAGGATGTGCTCGGTGCCGATGTAGTTGTGGCCGAGCTGCAGCGCCTCGCGCAGCGACAGCTCCAGGACCTTCTTCGCGCGCGGCGTGAAGGGGATGTGACCGGACGGAGCCTGCTGGCCCTGACCGATGATCTCCTCGACCTGGTTCCGCACGCCTTCCAGCGAGATGCCAAGGGACTCAAGGGCCTTCGCGGCCACGCCCTCGCCCTCGTGGATGAGGCCGAGCAGGATGTGCTCGGTCCCTATGTAGTTGTGGTTGAGCATGCGCGCGTCCTCTTGCGCAAGCACGACCACTCGCCGGGCTCGGTCTGTGAACCTCTCGAACATGTCTCGCTCCTCACGAGGCAGGTGCCCACCAGGTCGACTGGCTTCCCACCTCACCCGCACACTAACGCCGGGAGCTACAAGGCGAGAACGGTTGCCTCGCCCTTCCCCTCGACACCGGTGACAACATGCTGAAGTGGCCGGCCGTTCCCCAGGCCGCTTCGCTGCCGGCGAACATGCCGGGTACGGCGATCAGGGGCTGTCAGTGCGCGGCGTCGTAGGCCGCGACGAGGGCAGCCGACAGCCGGCCGCGCTCGCTGACCTGGTGGCCGTTCTTGCGCCCCCACTCGCGGATGGCGGCGACCCGGTCCGGGCTGCCACTGCCACCTCCACCGCGGCCCGTCAGGGCGGCCTTGCGCCGGCCACCCGGGGCGGTCGCCCGGCCCGCCCGGCGCGCCTGCCCGACGTACGGGGCGAAGGCGTCCCGCATTTCCGCGGCGTGGGCGTCGCAGACGTCGATCTCGTAGGCCGCAGCGTCGACGCTGAAAGCAATGGTCTCGGTGCCTTCCACCTCGCCGTCATGGAGGTCGCACACGAGCAGGACCTGAATCTTCTGGGCCATCTTTTCTCCGCTTTCTCATCACCGGTGACGCTGTGCACACCAGAAAAGCCGAAAGCAGCGCGGAAGTAAAATCGGACTGCGGTTTTCCTGGGGATTTACCAGAATCGCGTCAGGAAAGGGGGCGGACCAGCGGGAACAAGATGGTCTCGCGGATGGGCTGGCCGGTCAGCAGCATCACCAGCCGGTCGAGGCCCATGCCCTGACCGCCCATCGGGGGTGCTCCGAACTCCAGCGCCCGCAGGAAGTCCTCGTCGAGCTGCATCGCCTCGGGATCGCCCCCTGCGGCCTTGATCGACTGGGCGGTGAGGCGGCGGCGCTGCTCGACCGGGTCGACCAGCTCGGAGTAGCCGGTCGCCAGCTCCACCCCACCGATGACCAGGTCCCAGGCCTCCGCCAGCCGGGGGTCGTCGCGATGGTCGCGGGCCAGCGGCCGGGCATCGACCGGGTAGTCGCGGACGAAGGTCGGCTGGACCAGGGTGTGCTCGACGAGCTTCTCGAACAGCTCGAGGGCGATCTCACCGGCGGTCCAGCCGGGCTGCAGCGCGACCTCGTGCTTGTCGGCGAGGGCCACGAGGTCCCCGGGGGACGTGTCGGCGTCGACCGCCGTGCCGACCGCCTCGCTGACCAGCTCGAACAGCGTCGCCGCGCGCCACGGCTGCTCCAGGTCGACCTGGCCGTCGCAGACCACCGTCCTGCCGATCGCCCGCGCGCTCCGCAGCACCATCTCGCGCGTGAGGTCGGCGACGGTGTCGTAGTCGCCGTAGGCCTCGTAGAACTCGAGCATCGTGAACTCGGGGAAGTGCGTGGAGTCGATGCCCTCGTTGCGGAAGTTCTTGCCGATCTCGAAGACCTTGTCGATACCGCCGATGACGGCGCGCTTGAGGTAGAGCTCGAGCGCGATCCGCAGCGTGACGTCGAGGTCGAGCGCGTTGAGGTGGGTGTGGAACGGCCGCGCCGCGGCGCCACCGTGGACCAGTTGCAGCGTCGGGGTCTCGACCTCGGTGAAGCCCAGCCCGTGCAGCATCTCCCGGACCGTGCGGATGACCGTCGAGCGGTCGCGCACCATCTGCCGGCTCTCGGGGTTGACGGCCAGGTCGACGTACCTCTGTCGGATCCGGGTCTCCGGGTCGGTGAGGCCCTTGTGCTTGTCGGGCAGCGGGCGCAGCGCCTTGCTGGTCAGGGCCCAGTCGGTGGCCAGCACGGACAGCTCCCCGCGCTTGCTGCTGATGACCTCGCCGGTGACGCCGACGTGGTCGCCGAGGTCGACGTCGGTCTTCCAGTCGGCCATCCGCTGCTCGCCGACCTTGTCGAGGCTGATCATGACCTGGACCTGGGACTCGCCCTCGGTGATCGTGGCGAACGCGAGCTTGCCGCTGCCGCGGCTCAGCAGCACCCGCCCCGTGACGCCGACCACCTCGCCGGTGAACGTGTCGGCTGCCAGGTCGGGGTGCTTCGCGCGCAGCTCCGCGAGGGAGGTGGTCCGGGGGTAGCCCAGCGCGTACGGCGGGGTGCCCGCGGCGCGCAGGCGCTCGTACTTCTCGCGCCGGACGCGCACCTGCTCCGGCAGGTCTGCGGCCTCGTCGGGCTGGGTGTCGCTCACCCGCTCCAGCCTATCGGCGGCGGTATGGCACCGTGCTTGACGGCGTGCGCGCAGTGGTCGACGGCTTGGGGGTCGTGGTGGACTGACGCGCGTGGACCCGCGGCGCGCGCTCTCGTTCGGGGCCGCGGCGGAGGCGTACGCCGCCGCCCGGCCGAGCTATCCCGTCGAAGCCGTCCGCTTCGTGCTGCCGGTGGGCGCCCGACGCGTCCTGGACCTCGGTGCCGGTACCGGCAAGCTGACCTCGGTGCTGCTCGACCTGGGCCTCGACGTCGTGTCCGTCGAGCCGGACGACGCGATGCTGGCGCACGTCGACCCGCGCGCCCAGGCGCTGCAGGGAACCGCGGAGGACGTGCCGGTCGAGGACGGCTCGGTCGACGCCGTGGTCGTAGGCCAGGCCTGGCACTGGTTCGACCAGGACGCCGCGATGGCGTCGGTCCGCCGGGTGCTCCGCCCTGGCGGCACCCTTGGCCTGCTCTGGAACGTGATCGACGACAGCGCCGGCTGGCCTCGCGCCCTCGCCGAGCACATCGGCATGGAGGATCGGCTGTCCCTGGTGCACGAGGCGGACACGCCGTACGACCGGGCAGCCGGGGCGTGGCGCCGGCAGCTGTTCCGTCACGAGCAGCCGGCCGACGCCGATCTCGTGGTCGCCAACATGGCCTCACGCAGCGTCGTCATCGTGCTGCCCGAGGCCGAGCGCACGGCCCGCCTCGAGCGCGCCCGCGAGATCGTGCCCACCGGGCACTTCACGCTCCCCTGGGTCACCGACGCCTGGGTCACCACCCCCTGACCGACCAGCCCCCTCCGGCCGAGATCAACAGGGGTTCGGTCGGGCAACACGCCGGCGCGCCGTCCCTCCGATCACCTGTTGATCACGAAAGGGGGCGCGACGTGGGGCGGTCAGGCGTTCTTCTCGAAGACGAGGCGCAGCCCGATGAGGGTGAGGTCCGGCTCGTGCTCGTCGAGCGTCTCGCACAGGTCGTACATCAGGTGCGACAGCCCACCTGTGGCGATGACGACCGGGTCGGCATCCAGCTCCTTGCTGATGCGCTCCACCATCCCGTCGACCTGCGACGCGAACCCGTAGACGAGTCCCGACTGCAGCGCCTCGACCGTGGTCTTGCCGATGACCGACCGCGGCTCGGTGAGCTCGACCTTGAACAGCCGGGCCGCCCGGGCCGCGAGGGCGTCGACGGAGATCTCGATCCCCGGCGCCAGCGCGCCGCCGAGGAACTCGCCCTTGTCGCTCACGACGTCGAAGTTCGTGGAGGTGCCGAAGTCGACGACGATCGCCGGTCCGCCGTACAGCGTGTGCGCCGCGAGGGTGTTGACGACCCGGTCGGGACCGACCTCCTTGGGGTTGTCGTAGAGCAGCGGTACGCCGGTCTTGACGCCGGGTCCGACGATGACCGTCGTGGCGTCGCTGTAGTAGCGCTCGAACATCAGGCGCAGCTGCTCGAGCACCTGCGGCAC
>JAOPVZ010000011.1 GCA_025965935.1 Frankiales bacterium
CGAGGCTAGTCATAGGTTTGCGGCCATGACTGAGGGAGCGGACCCGGCCGTCGTTGGCCCCTACCTGGCTGACGTGCTCGACGAGCCGGCGTGGAAGGACCTGACCGTCGCGTTGATCGCGGGCGGCAAGAGCAACCTGACGTACCGGCTGGACTCGGCGGCGGGGTCGCTGGTGCTCCGCCGTCCACCGCTCGGCCAGATCCTGCCGACGGCACACGACATGGGTCGTGAGTACCGCGTCATGACGGGTCTCAAGGACACCGACGTGCCCGTCCCGGTGACCCGGCACTTCTGCGAGGACCCGGACGTCCTGGGCCAGCCGTTCTACGTGATGGAGCGGGTCGAGGGTCACATCGTCACGACGGCCTTCCCGGCCGGGTACGCCGACTCTCCCGAGGACAAGGCCACCATCAGCAACGGGCTGGTCGACGTCCTGGCACGGCTGCACTCGGTCGACTACCAGGCCGTCGGTCTGGGCGAGTTCGGCCGGCCGGACGGGTACATGGCGCGGCAGGTCAGCCGCTGGGGAAAGCAGTGGGACGCGACCCGCATCGAGGGCATGGAGTTCGTCGACGTCCTGGCCAAGGACCTCACCGACCGGCTGCCGAAGACCCAACGGCACACCGTCGTGCACGGCGACTACCGCCTCGACAACACGATGCTGCACCCGACCGAGGTGGGTCGCATCAACGCCGTGCTCGACTGGGAGATGTCGACGCTCGGCGACCCGCTCGCGGACCTCGGCATCCTGCTCGTCTACTGGCTGCAGTCCGACGACAGCGGCGTGCGCACCGGCGGCAGCGTCGCCTCGGCCGTGACGGCTCAGCCCGGCTTCCTCACCCGCCAGCAGGTCGCGGACGCCTACGCCGCGAGAACCGGCCTGAGCATCGACGAGCTGCCCTGGTACCTCGCCTTCGGGTTCTTCAAGCTGGCCGTCGTCTGCGCAGGGATCGTCATGCGCGCCAAGCTCGGCGCGATGGTGGGCGAGGGCTTCGACGGCTTCGAGGACCGCATCCCGCCTCTCATCGAGCTCGGCCGCGCGACCCTCACCGACCAGAGGCTCTACTGATCGCGGGACCGGGACCCGCCGTGACGCCGGGCACCTATCAGCACTGGAAGGGCCCGCAGTACCTCGTACTGGGTCTGGGCCACGACGCCAACGACGAGAACCGGACCGCCGTCGTCTACCTGCCGCTCTACCCGGTCGACGGGCCGCCGTTCGCCGTCCGCAGTGTGGAGGACTTCATGGCTTGGGTGGATCCGGTCACCGGTGCCACACTGCCCGAAGGACAAGGCGTGCCCCGTTTCCGGTTGGTCGACACCGGCATGGGGAAGGGGCGCGAGCAAGCGGCGCCACAGCCGTTGGACCAGTAGGGCAACCGAGGGGTGGAGGCACACGGTATGCGGGTCGCGACGGTGCTCTCCCCGTTGCAAGCCGACACCGCGGAGCAGTGGACCGTCGCCCGCCTCGCCGAGTGGGGGCTTCCCACGCACATGGCCCGGTTGTGGATCGACTCCGCGGCTCCCTCGTTCCGGCCAGTCGCCGAGGGCGAGATCGTGCTCGAGTACGAGGCGGAGCTCGGCATCGTGACCTGCGAGATGTGGTCCGCGGGTCAGCGGGTCTTCGGGCTCGACGACTGGGTCGGCTGACCCAGCTCGGCAGGGCGGTCGGTGCCCGCCCACTGCGACCAGGACCCGGGGTAGAGCCGTCCGGGCGGCAGTCCCAGGTGCTCGGCGACCAGCAGGGCGTGGCACGCGGTCACACCGGAACCGCAGTACGACACCCAGCCCGGCTGCACGTCGGTGTAGCGCTCGCGCAGCGCGAGCACAGGCAGCAGCACACCGCGGTCGTCGGAGCTCTCCCGGCACGGCAGGCTGCGCGCTCCCGGGATGTGCCCGGGGCGAGCGTCGATCGGCTCGACCTCGCCGCGGTAGCGCTCTGCCGGGCGGGCGTCGATCAGCTGCAGTCCGTCGAGGTCGTCGATGCCGACGAGCAGCTCGGACGGCCACGGCACGGCGGTGAACTCGGCCGGCGACCGACGTACCTCTCCTTGCTCGCGGGCGCCCCGCCAGGCGGTGATGCCGCCGTCGAGCACTGCGGCCCGGTGGCCGGTGACGCGCAGCATCCAGACCAGGCGGGAGGCCATCACGCCGTTGTCGTCGTCGTAGGCGATGACCGTGTCGTCCTCGCCGATCCCGGCCTGCCGCATGCCCTCCGCGAAGACCTCAGGATCAGGTAGCGGATGCCGCCCGTCGGCGACGGTCGGGGGCGCCGCCAGGTAGGCGTCGAGGTCGATGAAGACCGCGCCGGGCAGGTGGGCAGCGAGGTAGGCCTCGTGCTCGTCGCGGCCGTCGAGGTAGGACCGCACGTCGGCGATGACGACCTCGGCGTGGTCGGAGAGCCAGGAGGCGTCGACGAATGGAGGGAGCACCTGCTCAGTCTCCGACAACTGCCGCGGTGCCGTCCGTGAGGGTCAGCAGATCGGCGTACGACGTGGCGAAGACGGCATGCGGATGGCCGGCAGCGGCCCACACCACCTCGTGACCCGCGAGGGCTTCGTCGACCAGAGTGCGCAGCGGAGCGGGGTGCCCGACCGGCGCGACTCCCCCGATCGCAAAGCCCGTGTGCCGGCGCACCTCATCGGGCGTTGCCCGGCGCAGCGGGGCACCGACGAGGCCGCCGACCCGCTGCTCGTCGACACGGTGTGCGCCGCTGGTCATCACGAGCAGCGGCTCGTCGCCGGCCAGGAAGAGCAGCGAGCTCGCGATCGCCCCGACCTCGCAGCCCAGGGCAGCAGCGGCGTCCTTCGCCGTGCGGGTGCTGTCCTCCAGCCGGCGCACGTCGGGCTGAACGCCCTTCGCGTGCAGTGCGGCGAGGACCCGGTCAGTGCCTCTCACGTCCAGAAGGTGTCGTGCCTCAGGAAGAACTCGGTCCAGTCCTCCTGCGTCATGACCTTCGTGCGGGCCCCGTCGATGAGGGTCTCGAAGTAGTCCTCCCTCGGCGCCCCCGGTGTGAACAGGATCAGCATCGAGGCGGGCACACCGCTCTCGTTGCGAAAGGCGTGGACACCGCCCTCGGGCACGTGCAGGAAGTCGCCCGGCACGCCGGTCAGCCATTGCTTCCCGTCGTAGAGGCGGACCTCGCCGTCGAGGACGTAGAACGACTCGGTGATGCTGCGGTGGAAGTGCGGCGCCGGTCCGGTCGGGTCGGCACCCATCTCCCAGCGGTACAGCCCGAATTTGCCGCCGGTGTCCGCACCCGTGGCGAGGTAGTGGGCCGCGCCGGTGGCGGCGAGGTCGAGGTCGGGCGAGGCGGTGTGTGGACGTAGCGTGGCCGAGACCTCGCCACCGTCGCCCTTGTAGAGCGGTGGGGGGTAGGACATGGGGACATCATGGAGGACTACGAGGTCCGCGTCGCGCATTTATGGGGCACCCTCGACGACCACGAGGATGCGGACTTCCGCGACCTCGTCTTCGCGCTTGCCGACGAGGCGCCGACGCTGGGCATCGCCGACTTCGAGCGGGCCTGTGCCTGGGACTCGACCGGCCACAGCGACAAGGCCGTCCCGCTCTACCGCTCAGCGCTCGACCACGGCTTGGAGGGCGTACGACGACGGCGCGCCGTCCTGCAGCTGGCGAGCTCGCTGCGCAACGTCGGCGAGGTCGACGTCGCTCTCGACCTGCTCACCGAGGAGCGGGCGCGTACCAGTGACGAGCTGGACGACGCCCTGGTGGCGATCCTCGCCCTGACGCTGGTCGCTGCCGGTCGGCCGGTCGAGGCCACCTCGTTCGCGGTCGAGGCCCTGGCAGCGCACCTGCCGAGGTACCAGCGGTCGATGGCCGCTTATGCCCGTGCCCTGCGGGAGGACTGACCGGAACGTTGCCGCACTTGCGGTGTGATGACTAGCCTTCTTGCCGTGCCTGCGTTTCGCATCAACGACGCCGCGAGGCTGCTGGGCGTCAGCGACGACACGCTCCGCCGGTGGGTGGACGCCGGCCGCCTCGCGGCCGTCGACGACGACAGCGGCCGTCGGGTCGTGGAGGGCGCCGAGCTGGCCCGGTTCGCCCGCGAGCGGGCCGACAGCGCGGTCTCGCTCGAGACCGGCCCGATCGTGCAGGAGTCGGCGCGCAACCGGTTCACCGGAGTCGTCACCCGCGTCGTCAAGGACACCGTGATGGCCCAGGTCGAGATCGCCGCCGGACCGTTCCGGCTCGTCTCGCTCATGAGCGCCGAGGCCGCCACCGAGCTCGGCCTCGAGCCGGGCGTGCTGGCGGTGGCGAGCGTCAAGTCGACCAACGTCGTCGTGGAAGTGCCGCAGCAGCCGTGAGGCGCGCCGCCTCTGCCGTGCTGGCCGTGTCCCTCGCGACCGGCTGCAGCGCGTCGACGCCCGCTGCCGCGTCGAAGGGCAGCATCACGGTCTTCGCGGCGTCGTCCCTCAGCAAGGCCTTCACCCAGCTCGGTGCCGACTTCGAGGCGAAGCACACGGGCACCAAGGTGATCTTCAGCTTCGCGGCCAGCTCGGCCCTGGCCCAGCAGGTACTGGCAGGCGCGCCGGCTGACGTCTTCGCCTCCGCCAGCCCCAGGAACATGAAGCAGGTCACCGACGCCGGCGACGCCTCCGACCCGAAGACGTTCGCGCACAACGTCGCTGAGATCGCGGCCGCCCCGGGCAGCGCCGTCACCGACCTCGCCGACCTGAGCCGGCCGGGTCTCAAGGTCGCGCTCTGCGACAGCTCGGTGCCCTGCGGCGCGCTCGCCGACCAGGTGCTCCGCAACGCCCATGTCACGGTCCGGCCGGTCACCCGCGGCGTGGACGTCGCAAGCACACTGGCCGCGGTCACCAACGGGTCCGCGGACGCCGCGATCGTCTACGTCACCGACGTTCGCGCGGCCGGCAACAAGGTGACCGGCATACCGATCCCGGCAGCCGTCAACGCGAGCACCGCCTACGAGATCGCCACCGTCAAGGGCAGCCACGACACCGCGCTGGCGGTGGCCTTCGAGCAGCTCGTCCTTTCCGCGGAGGGTCAAGCCACTCTGGCGACGGCTGGGTACCAGAGGCCGTGACCGGACGCAGCCGGACGCCATGGGGGCTGCTCGCGCCCGCCGTGCTCGGCCTGCTGTTCCTGGTCACGCCCCTTGTCGGCCTGCTCGTACGCGCACCGTGGCGCCGGCTCGGCAGCCTGCTGTCCGATCCCACCGTCGGGCAGGCGCTGCGGCTGTCGCTGCTGAGCGCCACCCTCGCCACGCTGCTCTCGCTCGCCGTCGGCGTTCCCCTCGCATGGGTGCTGGCCCGCCTCGACTTCCCGGGCCGCCGGCTCCTGCGCGCCCTCGTCACCCTGCCGCTGGTGCTGCCGCCCGTGGTCGGCGGTGTCGGGCTGCTCTACGCCTTCGGACGGCGCGGCGTCCTCGGACCCGCCCTCGCCGACCTCGGCATCTCGCTGTCGTTCACGACCGCCGGCGTCGTGCTCGCGGAGGCCTTCGTCGCGATGCCGTTCCTGGTCGTGACCGTCGAGGGAGCCCTCGCCGCCGGCGACCGTCGCTACGAGGAGGCCGCCACCACCCTCGGGGCGTCCGGCTGGACCACCTTCCGTCGCGTCACGCTGCCGCTGGTCGCGCCGTCGATCGCCGCAGGCTCGGTGCTGTGCTTCGCGCGGGCGCTCGGCGAGTTCGGCGCGACCATCACCTTCGCCGGCAACCTCCCGGGAACCACGCAGACGATGCCGCTGGCTGTCTACCTCGCCCTCGAGAGCGACCCCGACGCGGCCATCGCCCTGGCCCTGGTGCTGCTGGCGCTGAGCGTCGTCGTTCTGGTGTCGCTGCGCGAGCGGTGGTTGCGGCCGTGAGCCTCGCCACCCACGTGCAGGTCGAGCGCGGCAGCTTCACGCTCGACGTCCCGATCGACGCCGACGACGGCGAGGTGCTGGCCGTCCTGGGTCCCAACGGAGCAGGCAAGACCACGCTGCTGCGGGCGCTGGCGGGTCTGGAACGACAGCACTTCGGCCCGGACCGCGCGGTGGGGTTCGTCTTCCAGGACTACCGGTTGTTCCCGCACCTCAGCGCCCGCGAGAACGTCGCCTTCCCCTTGCGCAGCAAGGGAATCCGCCGTGTCGAGGCAGGACAGGTGGCGGACACCTGGCTGGCCCGGCTCGGCGTCACCGATCAAGCCGCGTTCAAGCCCGCCGAGCTCTCCGGCGGCCAGGCGCAGCGGGTGGCGCTGGCTCGGGCGCTGTGCGCGCAGCCTGCGCTGCTGTTGCTGGACGAACCGCTCGCAGCGCTCGACGCGGCCACCCGAGTCGAGGTCCGCGCCGTCCTGCACCAGCAGCTGCGGGACTTCACGGGCGTCGCCGTGCTGGTCACCCACGACCCGCTCGACGCGCTGTCGCTCGCGGATCGCGTCGTCGTGCTGGAGGGCGGCAGGGTGGTGCAGCAGGCCCGCCCCGCAGACCTGGTACGACGACCGGCGACCGCGTACGTGGCGGCGCTCGCCGGGCTCAACCTGATGCGCGGCACGGCGACCGGCGGCGTGCTGCAGCTGGACGGCGGCGGCACGCTGGTGCTCGGTGACCGCAGCCTCTCCGGCCGCGCGCTGGCCGTCGTGCGTCCGAGCGCGGTGCTCGTCGAGCGCGACGAGCCGCACGCGACCAGCGCTCGCAACGTCTACCCGGGTCGGGTGACCGGCCTGGAGCAGCTCGGCGACCGCGTGCGGGTGGCAGTGACCGGACCGCCCGACCTGTTCGTCGACGTCACGCCTGCGGCGGTGGCGGACCTGCGGCTGGCGCCCGGGGACCAGGTCTGGCTCAGCGTCAAGGCCACCGACCTCGAGGCCTATCCGGAGCCCTAACCGCCGATCTCGGACATCGTGCGGGGCGGCGGTACGAAGCCGGGCAGCCCGATCCCGTGGCCCGCGCCCTTGCTCGCGACGACGGCGTGCAGCTTGGCGGCCAGCTCGTCGTCGGAGGCGTCGCTGCGCAGCAGCGGGCGCAGGTCGTCCTCGTCGCGGCTGAACAGGCACGCACGCAGGTGCCCGTCGGCGGTGAGGCGTAGCCGGTCGCAGTCGCCGCAGAACGGCTGCGTCACCGAGGCGATGACGCCGACCGCGGGGCCGTGACCGTCCAGGCGCCAGAGCTCGGCGGGGGCGCTCTCCCGCTGTCCCACGGGGGTGACCTCGTAGGCCGACCGCAGGACGGCGAGCACCTCGTCGGCCGTCACGATGTCCTCCCGCGACCAGGCGCCGTCCGGCCCCAACGGCATGTGCTCGATGAAGCGCAGCTCGACGTCCTCGGCACGCGCCCAGGCGACCAGGTCGAGCACCTCGTCGTCGTTGACGCCGCGCATCAGCACGGTGTTGACCTTCACGGGCAGTAGCCCGGCCTCCTTGGCCGCCGTGACCCCGTCGAGGACCGCTGCCAGCCCGTCGCGACGGGTCAGGGTCCGGAACCGGTCCGGGCGCAGGGTGTCGACGCTCACGTTGACCCGCTGGAGCCCGGCGGACCGCAGGTCACGTGCCAGTCGCGCAAGTCCCATGCCGTTGGTCGTCAGGGAGAGGTCGGGCACGTCGATCTGCGCGACGACGTCCAGCAGGTCGCGCCGCAGCAGCGGCTCACCGCCCGTGAGCCGGACCTCGCGGATGCCCTCGCGGACCGCCACCCGGACCACCCGCGCGGTCTCGTCGGCGGACAGCACGTCCTTCGCCCACTGCAGCCCCTCCTCGGGCATGCAATAGGTGCAGCGCAGCTGGCAGCGGTCCGTCAGCGACACCCGCAGGTCGCGGTGCTCCCGCCCGAAGGAGTCGATCAGCATGCGCCCACCCACTCGTCCGTGCCGTCCGCGAACAGCTGCCGCTTCCAGACCGGCAGCGTGTGCTTGACCTCCTCGACCAACCGCGCGCACACCTCGAACGCCTCCGCGCGGTGGGCCGTGGCGACGACCGCGACCAGGGCAACGTCGCCGATCCGAAGCGTCCCGACCCGGTGCGCCACCGACAGGCCGAGGGCCTCCTGACCGAGCTTCGCTGCGATGTCCTCCAAAACCTGCTGGGCGCTCGGGTGTGCGGAGTACTCGAGCTCCACGACCGCGCGTCCCCCGTCGTGGTCGCGCACGCGGCCGACGAAGGTCACCACGGCGCCCGAGGCGGCCAGCGGCGCTTCGAAGGCCGCCGGGTCCAGCACCTGATCCGTCACGAGGGCCGTCACCACGGGAGCCCCAGGAGACGGACACGGTCACCCTCGGCCGCGCCGTGCGGAGGGACCACGACGACCCCGTCTGCGTGAGCCAGCCCGCGCAGCATCATCGAGCCGACATGCGTCGCCGGCACGGCGACTCCATCGTTCAGGGCGACCGGCACCAGCCGGTTGTCCGGGTCGCGGCCCTTGAGCGCCTCGCCGACCACGACGGTGGGAAGCGCCCCGGATGCCTTGCCGGACAGGGCATCCAGCAGCGGAGCGAGCAGGGTCAGGACGCTGACGAAGGCCGACAGCGGGTTGCCGGGCAGACCGACGTAGGGGCGGCCGTCCGCGAGCCGGGCGAGCACCATCGGGTGCCCGGGGCGGCAGGCGACGCCGTCGGCGAGCAGCTCCGCGCCGAGCTCCCGCAGCGCGCCGTGCACGTGGTCGACAGGCCCCGCCGCCGTGCCGCCGGTGCTCACGACGACGTCCGCCTCCGTCGCGAGCGCAGCAACCGTTGCCGGGAGCTCGTCGGGGACGCGGGTCGACGCGACGACCCGGCCGCCGAGCCCCGCGACCCAGCCGGGCAGCTGCAGGCTGAGGCTGTCACGTACTCGACCCTGCCCCGGCAGCCCCCGGTCAAGCAGCTCATCACCCAGCACTGCGACGGCCACGGTCGGCGGCCGGCGTACCTGCAGCTCGTCGTGCCCGGTCGCGGCCGCCAGGCCCAGGACGGGGGGCGTGACCCGGCTGCCTGCGGCGAGCAGCTCGTCGCCCTGCTTGCACTCCCCCGCGACCGGCAGCACCTCGCTGCCAGGGCTGACGGCCCCGACGAGCTGCGCACCGTCGACCGCGCCATCCTCGCGGCGCAGCACCGCTTCGGCGCCGTCAGGCACCATCGCGCCGGTCGCGATCTCGACCGCCTCGCCGTCAGCCAGCGCGTCGACCGGTGAGCCCGCCAGGGCGCGACCTGGTCGCAGCCGCCATGGCCCCCGGCCGGCGACGGCCCACCCGTCCATCGCCGACGTCGGGAACGCCGGCAGGTCGGTGCGCGACGCGAGCGGCACGGCCAGCACGCATCCCAGCGCCTCGGCCAGCGGGACCGTCACTGTGGGCAGCGCCGCCCAGCCGAGAGCCAGGGCGCGGGCCTCGTCGAACGACGTCGTCACCGGGGCACGGAAGCCGGCCATCTCAACCGCCCGCGAACGGCGGCAGGACGTCGACGGTCGTGACGCCGTCGAGCGCGACGTCACCGCGGGCCAGGGTGCCGTCGACGAGGAACGAGCAACGGAGCATCACCGGTCCGAGGTTTGGGAAGTCGTCGAGCAGCGCCGTCTGGAGCGCCGTCAGCGTCCGGGCGTCCGACCGGGTGGTCGTCACGCCCGCGGCCGCGGCGGCGGCGGCGAACAGCCGTACCTCAGTGGTCATGACCGGCCAGCTGGTCCACGACGTGCTGCGCGAGCTGCTGGACGACCCGGGCGCCGTCGCGGGCACCTCCGGTCGAACCGGG
>JAOPVZ010000012.1 GCA_025965935.1 Frankiales bacterium
TGCGCAGGGCCTACACGACCGAGGCGCTCAGGTCCCTCCGCGCGGCGATGGCCGACGGCGTCGACGTGCGCGGCTACTTCCACTGGAGCCTGCTCGACAACTACGAGTGGGGGCGGTTCGGCCCCACCTTCGGCCTGGTCGCCGTCGATCGCACCAGCTTCGAACGGCACCCGAAGCCGTCGCTGTCCTGGCTGGGGGCACTAGGCCCTCGGCCCCCGCACTGAGGAGAACGCCTTGCCGCTCGACCCACGCCTCGCCCCTGTCATCGCAATGCTCGCCGCCGAGACCGTGAACACCACTGGCACCGCGGCCGAGCGCCGGACGGACGCGCTCGCCCGGCGGGAGGTCCGGGGCCTGCCGCTCGAGGCGGGCGGCCCGGACGGGCTCGCCACGCGGGACCTCGAGGTGAGCGGGGTGCCCGTGCGCGTGTACCGACCTGGTCCCGGACGGCTCCCCGGGCTGCTCTACATCCATGGCGGTGGCTGGTGGGCCGGCAGTGTCGACGAGTCCGACGCGACGTGTCGGCGGAAGGCGCGGGACCTAGGCGTCCTCGTGGTGTCGGTCGACTACCGGCTCGCCCCGGAGCACCCGTTCCCGGCTGGGCTCGATGACTGCTACGTCGTCACCCGGTGGATGTACGACGCGGCGGACGAGCTCGAGATCGACCCCGAGCGCATCGCGGTCTGCGGGGCCAGCGCGGGTGGCAACCTCGCCGCCGCGGTGACGCTGCGGGCCCGCGATCAGGGCGGCCCGCGCTTCGTCGCGCAGGTCCTGGAGGTCCCCGGCATGGACCTGCGCATGGTCGGTGAGTCGATGGACCTCTACGCCGAGGGGTACGGCTTCACCCGTGCCGGGTTGGAGGAGTGCCGCGAGTTCTACGTCGCCGACGGCGACCCGACGGACCCGTTGGTGTCGCCGGTCTTCGCCGCCGTGCACGACCTGCCGCCGGCCCTGGTCACTACGTGCGAGTACGACCCGGTCCGGGACAGCGGCGAGCAGTACGCCGCGAAGCTGGCCGCAGCCGGTGTCCCGACCGTGCTGCGCCGCTGGGACGGGATCGCGCACGGCTGCGGCGAGCTCGACGTCATCCTGCCGGACATCGCCGCGGCCTACCGAGAGGAGCTCAACAGGTTCCTGAAGGGCCACCTGTCCTGATCGGCTGAGGCTTGCCGGCCGACCGAGCGCCACCGGAGCAGTCCGACGAGCAGAGCGCAGGCACCGAGCCAGGGAGTGCTCCCTCCGGTGGCCGCGAGGCGGTCGCCGGCCACGCTGGCCCCGATCGTCGTGGCGCTGGTGCCGCCGAGCGAGACGCTGGTCGTCCCCGCCGGCACGGAGGCCACCCGGCCGCACGCGGGGAACGCGACCCGCGCCGGGCCGTCGGTGTGCACGGAGACGGTGGCCTGGCAGTCCAGCCGGGCCCGCTGCAGGTCGACCTCGACCGAGGCAAGGTTGCGCAGCTGCAGGTCCAGGTGGTCGCTGCGCGGCACCGCGCGGGCGGGTGCCCAGTCCTGCTGGGTCTGCATGTACGGCATCGGCCCGTGGTAGCCGCCGGCCATGGTGCCGGCAGTCGTCGAGCGGTTGACGACGCCGGGGTCGGCCTGGCCGAACCCGAGGGAGTGCGCCTCGACCGCTCCCGCCGGGTCCTTCGTGCGGTCCCGGACGGCGAGGCCTGACAGCCAGTAGGCGTGGTCCGCGACGACGGTGGTCGCGGCGAAGTCGAGTCGGGTGTCGACGGCGAAGCTGATCCGCTGTGGGTCGGGGTCGATGCGGCGGTCGCCGAGCCAGGCCGCGCCTTCGGCGTAGTCGTCGTTGGTGGCGATCGTCAGGTGGTCGGAGGTGGGGAACTGGCGCAGGACGAACCGGAAGCCGTACAGCTCCATGTCGTGGATCTGGATGAGCTGGACGTTGTTCCCTGACCCCTCGTCCTCGTTGCCGATCCAGGTGAGCATCGGGACGTTGAGCATCCCGGGGAACCACTGCCCCTGCCAGCCGTCGTCGAAGGGGACGGCGGCCGCCCCGAACCCCGCGGCGAACAGCTCCGGCCAGCGCTGCACGAGCTTGTAGGTCCCGCCGCCGCCCATCGAGTACCCGACCACCGCGGTGCGGCTCAGATCGAGCGGATAGTGCCGGGCGACGTCGGCCCAGGTGTCGAACACCTCGGCCTCGCTGGCATCGCTGTAGTCGCCATTCGGGTCGCGGGCCAGCGCCGTGACGACGATCGATCCGAGTCCCCGGTTCGCGAGCTGCGGCTCCATGCGACTGCCCATCCGCTCGTTCTGGTTCGCGCCCGAGGCGTGCAGCATCACGGTGAGACCCCAGCCGTGCGTGGGCTGCGGCCGCTTCGGGACGTAGACCTGGTAGGCCTGCAGATTGCCGACGAACATGCCGTGGCAGCTGACCGGGAACCGGCCGCAGGCCTGCGCGGGGTCGATGCCTTGCCCGAAGCTGAGGCTGCTCGGGTGGATGCGGTCCAGGTACCCGGTGGTCGGCACGTGGCTGTCATCGGTGACCCGCCTGGCGAGTCGGCCGAAGTCGACGTCAGCATGCAGGGCGCTCAGGTCACCGCTGCGCAGCGCCGCTGCCTGCTGGCACTCCCGCCAGAAGCACTTCTGGTCTGCCTGCACCAGCACGGCGGCGTCGGCGATCGTGTACGACAGCCCCATCCGGCTCCAGTCGGGCATCGGCTCGGCGAACCGGAAGCCGACGTCGAACAGCGCCGCGTGCGACGGCGCCGCACCTCCCGGTGCTGTCGCGGTCGCGGTCGCACCTGGCACCAGGTAGTGACCGGCCGCGACGTCCCACAGCCCGGCGCCGATCGCGACCCGCTGCACCGTGGTCCCCGGGTCCCAGACGGCGTGCGGTACATGCACCTCGTACTGGTGCCGTTCGGTGTCGACCTGCACCGTGGCACCGGGCGACCCGGTCTTCCCCGTCGCCGCGTCCACGACCGTGGCCGTGTCTCCGTGCACGGTGACGAACAGCTGGGCGGGTGAGCTCACACCGGCGGACGCCGGCCAGGCAAGCGCTGTCGGTGAGCTGCCGAGGGCGATCGTCAAGGCTGTCCTGGACGGGTCCACCAGAGACGTGAACGTCGTCCTGAAGACTGTGTCGTGGGGCTCCGGCCGCACCCGGAACTCGAGCAGGTCCGCGGCATTGTTCACGAAGGCCCGGTCCGTCGGGTAGGTGAGCGTCCCGGCCTTGCCGGCGAACAGGAAGCTCGTGGTGATCGGGTCGTTCGGGTCGACGGCGCCGGCGGCTCCGTGGTCGTCGTAGAGGAAGCCCTGGTACAGGTACTCGCCGCTGCGGTACGCCTCCGCGCCGGACACCAGCAGCGGCTCCGCGTGCCACGGTCCGCCGGGCCGGTTCTCGAGCTGGGGCGCCTGTGCCTCGGGTGCGTAGAGGATGTCGGGTCCCGGCCGCTGGGTGACGGAGTGCGCTGCGGTGCTGGTCACCACCGCGGCTGGTGCCCGGGCGGCGAGCACCAGCGAGTCGGCCGTGACCGGCTCGAAGGAGACGTCGAAGGTCTGCGACGGCGCATCGGGGGAGAAGCCGGGCTGGGTCGAGTAGGCCCGGGTCGGCAGCAGCTCGACGTTGCGGGTCTCGCCCTGCGACATCGCGCCCAGGTCGAAGGACACGGTGTGCTGGTCGGCGGACAGCACGCCGGTCGTCGGCGGGAGCTGTTGGTCGTACCCGGGCTTGCTGTCCCACGGCTGGTTGTCGCCCGGGACCCAGGCCGTCGTGCTCGGCAGCAGCACCAGGGTCATGGCGTCACCGATCTGGAGCGAGTGCACCCGCAGCACCAACCGGGCGTCGGACGTCGCCCGCGGGCTGCGCAGCCGCAGCGCGGAGATGGCGGTCGGGCCGCTCGGCTGCGAGGAGACGTACAGCCCGCCCTCGGGCACACCGGGGGGCGCCGTGCCTGATCCCTTCCACCAGTAGGCCGTGGCGACCTCGGTTCCTTCGGCCCGGCTGCTCGTGGCGACGGCGACGGTCGCCAGCAGGCCGACGGCGAGAAGGAGGCTGCCGGTGATGCGGGGTGACGGACGGCGGCGAGCTGCGCTGGGAGCCATGGTGCCCTTCCGCGGTGCGAGGACGCGCTGGTTGCGCTGGGCTTTCGCGCCGACGGTAGTGGGCTAACCTTCTGACCGCTAGGTAGGTCGGTGTGCGGTCGGGCCGCGCGCGAGGAAGGGTGGAGCTGTGAGCGTCCCCGTCGTGAGCCCGCCGCGTGTGGAGCACCTCCGCGAGCCGCGCGGGATCGGCACGGCGCGACCGCGGCTGTCCTGGGTCACCGCCACGACCCGCCCCGGCTGGTTGCAAGCGGCGTACCAGGTCGAGCTCGACGGCGACCTCCGCTGGACGAGCGGTCGGGTCGACGGCTCCGCGCAGCTGCTCGTCCCCTGGGGCGCCGGTGACCTGCAGTCGCGGGCCCGCGTCCGCGTCCGGGTCCGGGTCTGGGGGGTCGACGGCTCGGCCTCGGAGTGGAGCGAGGCCACCGAGCTGGAGACCGGGCTGCTGTCGGCGGCGGAGTGGCGGGCGCGCTTCGTCACGGCGTCGTGGGAGGAACCCGCGGGCCCCTCCCGGCCGGCGGTGCGGTTCAGCGGCGAGCTGCGGCTTCCCAGCGCGCCCGTGCGCGCCCGGCTCTACTCGACCGCGCTCGGCGTCTACACGGCGACGGTCAACGGTGCTGCCGTCGGTGCCGACGTGCTCGCGCCGGGGTGGACGAGCTACGCGCACCGGCTGCTCTACCAGACCTACGACGTCACCGACCTCCTCCGCGCCGGCAGCAACGAGCTGGCCCTCGTCGTCGCGGACGGCTGGTACCGCGGTCGGATCGGCGGCGAGGGCAACCTGGACGTCTACGGCCCGCGCAGCGCTGCACTGGCGCAGCTCGAGGTGACGTGCGAGGACGGCAGCACGCACGAGCTGTGCACCGACGACTCGTGGTCAGCCGGGACCGGTCCGGTGCGCGAGGCTGATCTCTACGACGGCGAGAGCTACGACGCCCGGCTGGGCTGGACCGTTGCCGGTGCCGCTGCCCTGCTGACGGAGGCGCCGTCCCTGGACGTGCTCGCCGCGCCGCAGTCGCCCCCGGTCCGGCGCACCGCGGAGCTCGCGGTGCAGAAGGTGATCACGACCCGGGCCGGCAAGACCGTCCTCGACTTCGGGCAGAACCTGGCCGGTCGGGCGCGCTTCACGGCCCAGGGGCCCGCCGGCTGTGAGGTCGCGTTCCGGCACGGCGAGGTCCTCGAGCACGGTGAGCTGTGCACGCGGACCCTGCGCACCGCGAAGGCCACCGACCGCTACACCTTCGCGGGTGGCGGGCCTGAGACCTGGGAGCCGTCGTTCACGGTGCACGGCTTCCGGTACGTCGAGGTGAGCGGCTGGCCCGGTCAGCTGGACCCCGCCGCCTTCACCGCCGTCGTCGTGCACTGCGACCTGCGGCGCACCGGCGAGTTCTCCTGCTCCGACCCGCTGGTCGACCGGCTTCACCAGAACATCGTGTGGTCGATGCGGGGCAACGTCGTGTCGATCCCGACCGACTGCCCACAACGCGACGAGCGGCTCGGCTGGACCGGCGACCTCCAGGTCTTCGCGCCGACGGCGGCGTTCCTGTTCGACAGCACCGGTTTCCTGACCTCGTGGCTGACCGACCTGGCACATGACCAGCGCGCCGACGGCGGGGTGCCCTTCATCGTCCCGGACCCACCGGTGGAGCGGGTGCGCCCACCGTTGGCGGCAGCGGCCTGGGGCGACGCCGCCGTGCTCGTGCCATGGGATGCCTACCGGGCGAGTGGCGACGCCGGTCTGCTCGAGGCGCAGTACGAGAGCATGACCGCCTGGGTCGGGCTGGTCGCCGGCCTCATGGGGGAGTCCCACCTCTGGGACTCCGGCTTCCAGTTCGGCGACTGGCTCGACCCCACCGCGCCGCCGGACAAGCCGGCCGAGGCAAGGTGCGACCCGTACCTCGCGGCCACGGCGTACGCCCACCACGCTGCGCGGGTGCTCGCCGGTGTCGCGCAGGTGCTGGGCAAGGAGGAGGACGCCGGGCACTGGGCCGGGCACGCCGAAGCCGTACGAGTCGCCTTCCAACGGGAGTACCTGCGGCCCGGCGGCCTCTCATCCTCCGACGCGCAGACCGCCTACGCACTGGCGCTGACGATGGACCTGGTGCCCGAGGCGGCGCGCAACGGCGCAGCGGCTCGGCTTGCTGCGCTCGTCCTCGAGGCGGGCCACACGATCGCCACCGGCTTCATGGGAACGCCGCGGATCGCGCAGGCGCTGTCCTCGACCGGCCACGAGGCCACGGCGTTCCGGCTGCTCATGCAGACCGAGAGTCCGTCCTGGCTGCACCCCGTGACGCGGGGCGCCACGACGATTTGGGAGCGGTGGGATGCGCTGCTGCCCGACGGCACCGTGAACGGCGACGGCATGACCTCGTTCAACCACTACGCACTGGGCGCGGTCGGGGAGTGGCTGCACACCTACGTAGGTGGGCTGTCAGCCGTCGAGCCCGGCTACCGGCGGTCGCGCATCACGCCCCACCCTGGCGGTGGGCTGACCTGGGCAACCACCCGACTCGACACCCCGTACGGCCTGCTCGGCTGCTCGTGGTCGGTCGAGGGAGCGCACGTCAGCGTCGCGGTCGATGTGCCCGCCGGGACGACCGCGGAGCTCGTCCTGCCTGGCACCGCAGAGAGCCGTGAGCTCGGCTCCGGCCGGATCGAGGTCGAGTACGAGGTGACGGCGGACGTCGCCCGTCAGTGGGCCGCCCGCTAGCGCAAGCGCAAGCCCAAGCGCACCCGCTAGCGCACCCGGATCCGTTGGAACTGATCGTGCTGACGCTCAGCTCGCAACCAAGTGTGCTGGATCCGCCGAGCTCGCAACCGATCGGGTCCGCGAAACCAAGCCACAGCCTGTTCGGGAAGCAGGGCGCGCGCACCTGCGCGCGGTCCACGTGCCTACGAGGCGAGCGAATGGCGACCGGTGTCAGCGGTCTTGGTACCCGGCATCAGACCCTTCTTGACAGTCGTGACGTGTGCCACGCGGCCGCAGCGCCTCCGAGGGCTGCCGGAAGAAGGCTGAGCACGAAGGAATGGCTTGTGATGCCCAAGGGGATGAAGGGAAAGCTGACAGCTCCGACGCCGGTGACGCCCAGCCCGGCGAGCACGTTCGCCGTTGCCGGTTTGAGGCTCCGGGAAAGCGGGACGAGCAGACCACCGAACAACCAGCCCAAGGCCGCGCCGGTTGGTACGGCGACCAGCAGTACCAGCCAGAGAAGCACAAGGGCGCTCCCCGTGGAAGCCCCCTCCACGTACGTGCCGGGACTCAACTCGCTCTGTAGCTGGCGTGCCTCAACAACCATGACGCTGCTCAGGACTAGGGCGTAGGCGCCGCCGGCAAGGGCTCCGCGGAGAGCGCCCGAAGTAGCGGCGGCCGACAGCCTGATGCCGACTTCCTCGTTGCTGTGGGCCACCCCTAGAGGCTATGACGAGGGCAAACATCGCACTTGTTCGCGAGCCGTGGCGGCCGAGGTCCATGAGCCGCTTTCCTGAGGTGAAGAGGGCCGGCCCGACGGGCGACGCTGCACTGAACGTCGAGAACGCCGGTTGGTTCTGCCGCGCCTGTGACGTCCGTGGCTAAGGCCAAGGCGATGGGCTTGCCTCCGTCGGGGTCACGTATCACGTTGAGGCTCCCCATGCCACCGAGGGCGGCGGCCCGTTCCTCGTTGAACGTCCACCTGATGTCAACGTCCCGAAACAGCTATCGGCCCCGGGTCACGAGGCGCGGAAGGCCGCTCCTCGTTCCGGAGTGGCCTGCGCCAGTGCTGCACGGACGCCGGCGACATCCGCGTCGGCCCCGTAGACCGGCTTGCCGGGCTCCATCCGCCACGACTCGTCGAGCCCACCGGCGTCCACGCCGCCGAACCCGAGTTCGTCGAGCAGCGCGATCACCTTCGCCTTCGCGGCCGGGTCGTCACCAGCGACCGGTAGTGCGATGCGCTGCGGGTCGCCCGCCGGTCGCCCGCCCCTGAGCAGGTGGTCGGCGTACAGGCCGTTGAAGACCTTGACGACCGGGTGACCGAGCTGGTCGGCGACCCAGGCGCTCTCCGGCTGACCGGCTTCGATGGCCTCGATGCGGCCATCCCGCTGCTGCGGGTAGTAGTTGCCCGTGTCGATGACCACAGCATCGTCGGCGAGGCCGTCAAGGACGCCGTCGGGCAACGACGGCACCGACTTCTCGGGCACGGTGACGATGACGAGGTCGGCACCCTTCGCAACCTGCTCGACGGGTACGGCGGTGGCGCCCGTCTCGGCTTGGAGGTCCGCCAGCGTCGCCGGCCCACGTGAGTTGGCGACGGAGACGTCGTGGCCGAGCGCCGCCAGCCGACGGGTGAGGTTTCCGCCGATGCTGCCTGCGCCGATGATGCCGATCTTCATGCCTGCTCCTCCGGGTTGGGTCCGTCACCATTCCAACCAGGGCGTCGGCCGGGGTACTCCGGCCCGGCAAGGCCGTTCTCCGCGAGCCTCAACGTGGCTGGGCGGGAGCTCCGTATGAGGAGAAGACGTGGGGCCGGTCGACGCGCCGCGTCGCGAGCCGGTTCAGCAACGTGAGGGTCCCGAGGA
>JAOPVZ010000039.1 GCA_025965935.1 Frankiales bacterium
CGGCGACGTCCACGGCGAGCCGGGCGACCTCGTCCAGACCTGCATCTCCACCCCGGCGGGCGACTGCTCGCTCGACGTCTGAGAAGGAGACACCATGCCGCTCCCCGCGCACCTCACCCCCACCGACATCGAGGCCATCGGCCGCGAGCTCGACGCCATCCGCGACGAGGTCATCGCCTCCCGCGGCGAGGCCGACCGCGCCTACATAAAAACAGTCATCAAGGGCCACCGCGCCCTCGAGACCAGCGCCCGCGTGACGCTGCTCGCGTCTCTGTTCCCGCCCGCATGGCTGGCCGGCACGACGATGCTGTCCGTCGCCAAGATCCTCGAGAACATGGAGCTCGGCCACAACATCCTGCATGGCCAGTGGGACTGGATGCGTGACCCGGAGATCCACTCCACCACCTGGGACTGGGACAACGTCACGCCCGCCGAGGACTGGAAGCACAGCCACAACTACCTGCACCACACCTACACGAACATCATCGGCAAGGACCGCGACCTCGGCTACGAGCTGCTGCGGATCTCACCCGACCAGCGGTGGATGAAGTACCACCTCGCGCAGCTGCCGCTCAACGTCGCGCTGATGTTCTTCTTCGAGTACGGCATCGCCCTCTACGACATGGAGATCGGCAAGGTCTTGACCGGCCGGATGCCGCTGGGCGAGGCGAAGGGCCACCTGTCCAAGATCTGGAAGAAGATCCGGCCGCAGCTGGTCAAGGACTACGTCGTGTGGCCGCTGCTCTCCGGGCCGTCGGCCGTCACCACCGCGACCGCGAACTTCACGGCCAACATCGCGCGCAACGTCTGGACGCACACCGTGATCTTCTGCGGGCACTTCCCGAACGACGTGCACGAGTTCACGATCGAGGAGACGAAGGACGAGACGCGCGGCGCCTGGTACGTCCGGCAGCTGCTCGGCTCCGCCAACATCGACGGCGGCCCGCTACTGCACCTCATGACCGGTCAGCTGAGCTTCCAGATCGAGCACCACCTGTTCCCCGACCTGCCGAGCAACCGCTACTCCGAGATCGCGCCGCGCGTCCGGGACATCTGCGAGCGCTACGACCTGCCCTACACCAGCGGCCCGCTGCCCCAGCAGATCGCGCAGGTGTGGCTCAAGCTGGCCAAGCTGAGCCTGCCGCCGAAGGAGCAGCCGGCGCACCCGAAGAAGCTCACGAAGGCCCAGCCGAAGGCCGCCTGACCCCGCTCCTGAAGTCTCGCCCGCGCCCGTCCTGGCCTCCCTGAGCTCTGACACGCCACGACAAGCCCGGCACGCCTGCCGGCACGAGCGCTGGCGCGCGAGAGCTCAGGCAGCGCGGGTGGGGGCTGGGTCAGAGCTCAGGAAGGGTCAGCGGATGGTGCCGACGCCCGCGATGAGCGGGAGGTCCAGCGGGGTCACCCAGCCGGGCGGCAGGGCGTTCACGGCCGGTACGGCGTTGAGCGCCCGCAATCCGGTGGCGAGGCACCCGGCCGTGGCCGCGTCGCGTCCCGAGCCGTCGGTGAACCGGAACGCCGTCTCCTGCGTGATGGACGGCGTCCCGATGATCTCCACGCGGTAGACGTCGTCGGCACTCCCGCGGGGCCACTCAGGCGCGGCGTCGGGACCGATGCGGTTGACGTGCTCGAGCTGGATGCGGGTCTCGCCCTTGTAGACGCCGTTGATGGTGAAGTTGATGGCCGCCACCTGGCCCGGCTCGATGGTCCCCTTGATGCACGGGATCGGGACGTCGGTCACCCACTTGTCCCAGGTGGTGGTGATCTCGTCGAGCTCGATGCCGACCGCCGCCGCCATCATCGGAACCGTGGCGCCCCAGGCCATCACGAGCAGGTCGGTGTGCTCCAGCAGCGGCTTGAACTCCGGCTCGCGGCCGATGCCCATCTCGTTCTCGTAGTCGCCCTCGTAGTTCTGGTAGTCGACCAGCTCGAGCGCCCGCACGATCTGCACCTCGGAGCACAGCCCCATGAGCGTCATCGGGAACAGGTCGTTGGCGAAGCCCGGGTCGATGCCGGTGGTGAAGCACGACGAGCCGCCCTCGGCGCAGGCCTCCTCGACGGGAGTCAGCCAGAACGGCGGGTTCTGCTTCATCGAAGGCCAGACCCACGGGGTCATGGCGGTCGAGCACACGTCGATGCCAGCGCGCAGGAACGCCGTCATGACGCGGATGTTCTCGTCGGCATAGGCCGCGGTCGGGCCGTAGTGCACCAGCGCGTCCGGCTGCAGCGCGACGAGCTCCTCGATGGAGTCTGTGGCGAGCACACCGATCGGGCCGATGCCCGCGATCTCGCCGGCGTCGACGCCCACCTTCGCCGGGTTGCTCACCCCCACGCCGACGAGCTCGAACTCAGGGTGCTTGACCACCTCGGCGATCACCAGCTTGCCGACGAACCCGGTGCCCCAGATGACGATGCGCTTAGCCATAGAACACGTTCTACCAGGCTCAGGTGCGTCCCACAGCGTCGACTCCCGAGTACTCCTGCTCCGAGAGCACTTGGATCCGGGCCATCAGCTCGTCCGTCCAGTCGCGGAGCTGCTCCGCGGTCGGGATCGTCCCGGCCTGGCAGACCGGCGGCATCGGTGACCCGAACCGCACCTTGATCTTGTGCGGCCGCGGCAGCAGCGCCCCGGGCGGCGCGATGTCGTAGGTGCCGACCGTGGCGCACGGGATGACTGGGGCGCCGGTGTCGGCCGCCATGCGGGCGACGCCGGTGCGGCCGCGGTTCAGCCGACCGTCGCGCGTCCGGGTGCCCTCGGGAAAGACGCCGACGAGCCTGCCCTCCCGCAGCAGCCGGGTGGCGGTCAGCAGGGCGCCCTGTGAGGCGTGCGCGCCGGCCCGGTCGACGGGCACCTGGCCGGTGGCGCTGAAGAAGTACGCCTGCGCGCGACCGCGCAGACCGGTGCGCGTGAAGTACTCCAGCTTGGCCAGGAAGGAGATCCGCCGGGTGCGCACCACCAGCGGCAGCAGCATCCAGTCCAGGTACGACGTGTGGTTGCTCGCGAGCAGGGCCGGTCCGCGCTTCGGGACGTTGGCGAGGCCCTCGATGTGGGGGCGGAACGCCACGGTCAGGACGGGCGTGAGGACGACCTTCATCACCCAGTACAGGTAGCCGGAGCGGACGATCGGCGCTGCCTCCACCCCAGGCGTGGTCGCGGTCGTCTCGGTTCGTGGTTCGGTCATGGCGCACAGGAGTCTCCCCTACGTCATGCCCGGGCGTCTCCCCACCCGCCGGGTGGCGGGTGGGGAGAGGCCGGTTCAGTCCCTGCCGTGCACCGGCCAGGGCATCACGGACCGCGGGCCCTTCACGCTCTCCCAGATCGCCTGGTTGAACGCCAGCGGGTCGATCTGGTCCTCCCGGGTGAGCGGCTGCGCGGCCGACACCGCTGCCATCGGCGCCGAGGCCGAGTTGCGCTGGTTGCCGGCCTGCGTAGGCCGCAGCGAGGTGTAGGCGGTCAGGTCTGGCGAGGACCCGAACGCCGTGACGAGCGAGGTCGCCTGCGCGTCGTTCTGCGTGAGCGGTCCGATCCCGACCAGGTCCTCGATCGTCCGGAGCATCGACGACGTGTCGTAGAGCGACGAGTCGACCGCGCCGGTGCGGGTCCAGGGGCTGATCACCTGGGAGATCGTGCGGTGCGCGTCGACGTGGTCCGGGCCGTTCTGGGCGTCGTCCTCGGTGACGAGCACCGCGGTGTCCTTGCCGTACGGCGAGTGCGTGACCGCGTCGACCAGGCGACCGAGAGCGAGGTCGTTGTCCGCGACGTAGCCCCTGGGCGTCGGCGAGCCCGGCTTGGTGCCCGACGTGTGGTCGTTCGGCAGCCGCACGAACTCGACCGTCGGCAGGTCGCCACGGCTCACGTACCCGTCGAACTCGTGCTTCCACTCGTCGTACCGGGGTGTGCCGCAGCTGCTGGACATCGGGGTGAAGGTGTCGCTGTTGTCAGGGCAGTTCATGTCGAACCCGCGGAAGGCGTGGTCGGTGCGGGCGTCGAGCACCGGGTCGACCGCGACGCTTCCTGTCGTCGAGCTGTTGACGTAGAAGCCGTAGTTGCGGAACGAGATCCCCTTGTCCGCCAGGCGATCCCAGATGTAGGCATCCTTGGGGTCGCGGTTCGGTGCGGTCGCCGGGTCGCTGCTCTCGGAGGGGTACGGCGCACCGCGGCCGCTGTAGTTGGAGGGCCACACGGACTCGCTGAACAGGGACGAGCCGGCAGCGGTGCTCCAGTTCCACCCCTGCGCACTGACCTCGGCGTCGGCGTAGAAGTTGTCCAGCGTGACGTACTGCTTCTGCAACGCGCGCTGGTTGGGTGCGGACTCGTCACCGAAGAGGTTGAGCGACGGGTCCCCGTTGCCCTTGCCGAGCGAGCCGAAGACCTGGTCGTAGGTGCGGTTCTCCTGCACGACGTAGATGACGTGCTTCACCTTCGACGAGGCGGCCTGCCGACTCGCTGCGGCGAAGTTGTTGTTGGCTGCGACCTGCTTCGCCCCGGCGGCCAGGACGCCGTCGGAGAGCGGCAGGTCGATCGTCGACAGGGTCCCCACGATCATCGAGCCGGAGTACTGCGTCTGGCTGGTCGGGCTCGACGAGGTCGGATCGGGGTGGCCAGGCCCGTTGTTCGGACCGGCACCGAGCCCCTTTCCGTTGAGGACGAGCAGCTTGCTGCCGGCGGCGATCACCCCGGTCGGGTACCAGCCGGTCGGCTGCGCACCGACCACGTGGCCGTCGCCGGTGTCGAGCACGAGCACGTCGTCGTTGCCCGCACCAGTCACGTACAGCCGCTTGCCGTCGGTCGCGAGGGCGCTCGGGCTGACGCCGATCTGAGCGCCCTTGTACGGCGACAGCGACCAGGTGTCGGTCACGCTGCCGCGCTTGGTGTCGACCACGCTGACGCTGTCGCTCTCGCCGTTGGCGACGAACAGCCGCTTCCCGCTCAGGACCGCTGCGGTGGGGTGCGTGCCGACCGGGATGCTGCTGGTGACCCGCGGCGCCGAGCCGGACACGTCGAGCACGGAGACGGTGTTCCCGCCCTCGTTGGTGACCCAGGCGGTGCCGCCGTCAGGGCTGAGGGTGACGGTGCGCGGGGCGTGCCCGACAGCGGTGGTGCTGATCGCGCCGGTCGCCACGTCGATGAGGCTCACGGCGTCCGCGAGCTGGTCGGCCACGACGAGCTTGCCGCCGTCCGGCGTCACGGCCAGCCCGGCGGGAAACATGCTCACCTTCGTCCCGTTCGGGGCGCTGGTCGGTAGCGCGAAGGGCGTGGTCTCGGTGAGGCGACCGCCCGACACGTCGTACCGGTGGACCTTCTGGTCACCGCCACCGCTGGCGTAGGCGGCCTTGCCGTCTGGGCTCCACGCGACGCCGACATAGAGGGACGCGGGCGCGTTGTAGGGCACGACTTGCTTGACATCGCCCGAGGCGACGTCGACGAGCTCCAGCGACTGGGTGCCCTGGCCGTCGTTGGTGACGAGCAGGGTGCGGCGGTCCGGCGACAGCGCCGCGCCGAGCGGCAGGTCACCCAGGTTGGTCTGGCGGCCTGCGGGAGTGATGTGGTGACCGGACGGCGCGATCGCGGTGCCGTCGGGTCGCGGGCCGACAGTCGTGGGCGCAGTCGCGCCGAGGGCGTGGGCTGTGCCGAGCAGGCCTGTGAAGGCTAGAGCGAGGCCGAGGCCTCGGGAACTGCGGTTGAAGGGCATCGGTTCTCCGAGCGCGGGGGGTCAGGACCCGCGGGACGCTAGGGACCGCAGACGGCGAATCCGACAAACGGATATGAACCGTGCACAACTCGACGGCGAACAGCCGGTGCGACCGGATGGCGCCGGGGCGTTCAGCGGGGCGGGAGCTCCAGCTTGGTGCGCCGGACATCGGCGTAGAGGATCGCGTTGAGCAGCTGCTCGTCGACCCGGTCGTACGTCGAGAAGTCCAACGTGGCTGACAGCGCGGCGCCGGGCGAGCTGGTCGTGTTGATGTTGAAGGGGACGTCGCTCTTCACCGCGGTGTAGGGCCGCAGGTTCGGCTTCGTCTTGAGCGAGGTCACGAAGGCCTCGTGCATCGGCGTGGCCAGGCGGTCGAACAGGCTGATCGGCTGCACGCCGAAGACCTGCTCGATGGTGCGGAGCGCGGCGGGCATCGAGCCGTACTGGTGGTTCGGGCCGGGCTTGGCCCACGGGCTCGCCACGGTGAGGTAGTCGCGCAGGGCGGAGATGTGGTCTCCGGCGACCTGGGTGTCGTCCTCGGTCTGCAGGACCGCCGTGGACTTCCAGAACGGCGAGGCCGACAGCGACTGCACGAGCAGGCCGAGGGCGTAGTCGTTGTCCGCGACCATCGACTGCGGCGTGGGGTTGCCGACGGTGGTGGCGAGCGTGTGGTTCTGCGGCAGCGACATGTAGATGAAGCTCGGCATGATGTCCTTGCCGGTCTTGTTGTAGACGTCGATCCAGTGCTTGAGCGTGAACGGCGTCGCCAGGGTGCGTCCGTCGCAGTCGTCGGAGGCGATGCCGGCCGGGGCGCTGCCGGCGGAGAACGCCGGCGACGGCCCGTCGGGGGCCTTGCCGTCGCGCAGCGTCAGGACCCGGCAGGTGTCGGAGTAGGAGATGTCCCCGTCCTTCCAGCCGGGCGCCTTGTATGGCTCCATGCCCTGGCTGGTGCGGGCCGTCGACTCGCCGTAGATGGCCATCGACAGCTTGCCCGGGTGGTCGCTCGGCGGCGTGGCCCCGGCCCGCTTGAAGGCCTCGAAGAGGTAACCGCCCTCCGGGTCGTTCAGCTCGTCCTCGGCGTCCTGGATCGCCTTGCCCGGCGAGCCGCCCACCGAGCCCTTGAGCGGGTCGCCGTTGCCGTGGGAGCCGCGAATGCCCTCGTCGTAGTCGGCCTGCCAGGTCTTCTCGTTGTGGTCGGTCGCGACCGCCCCCGACGTCCACGAGTGGCCGGTCACCGAGACCTCGGCGTCGGAGAAGAAGTTGTCACCCAGGCTGTAGGCGGTCGCCAGCTTGTGGTGGTTGGGCGTCACGGCCTGCCCGTACAGGACGTACGTCGGGTCCGCGCGCCAGCCGTTGTCGCTCTGCGGCAGGTCACCGAAGTACTGGTCGAAGGTCTTGTTCTCGGTGACGACGAAGACGACGTGCTTGAGCGGTGAGCTCTGCCCCTTGGGCGGGCACAGCACCTGCGAGACCGTGACCCCCCTGCCGCTGGCGCAGGGACTGACCGTCGCGTCCTCGAAGCTGTCGTTGCTGCGCACCGCCGAGGTCCACGCGTTCGCGGTCTTCGCCGGCACCGGCAGGTCGATGACGTTGAGGGTGCCCTGGGTCTTCGTGCCGTTGAGGAAGACGCTGCCGTTGTAGCCCATGGACGGCCCGGTGCCCTTGGCGTTGGTCACCCAGAGCTTGTAGTGCGCGGCGGTGCCGGTGACGGCGAGGGCCGAGGGGTACCAGCCGGTCGGGATGTACATCGGGTGGCCGGCGACCCGGGCGCCGGTGCGGCCGTCGAGGACCTCGATCGCGTTGGCTCCGGCGAGCGCGACGAACAGCGTCTTTCCGTCCGGCGAGAGCGCGAGCGCGTCCGGGTGCGCACCGGCCGGCGCGCCCTCGACCGGGCGCACGCTCTGCGTCGCGACCACCTTGGGATGGGCGCTCACGTCGAGCACCGAGATCGAGTCGTCGTTGGTGTTGGCGACGAACAGCCGGTGGCGGTCCTTCGACAGCTGGACGGCGACCGGGTGGTGGCCGACCCGGACCCAGCTGATCTCGCGCGGCTTGAGGGGGTTGTGCAGGTCGACCACCGACACAGTGCCCACGCCCCCACCGCGGCCGGACTCGTCGGCCCAGTTGGCGACGTACGCGACCTTCTTCACCGGGTCGAGGGCGAGCCCGAAGGGGTCCTGGCCCACTGCGGCGCGCCCGACGACGGTGTCGGTGCGCGTGTCGATGACACTGACCCGACCGCAGACCGGTCGCTTGGTCGGGCACTCGCCGTTGCTGGGCTCGGACAGCGTCCCGGCCGCGAGGACGTAGTCGCCCCACGTCTGGAGCGCACCGGGGTACGAGGTGACGCGGATGCCATCGACCGCGGGCAGCGACGTGGACGCGCCCAGCCGGCCGGTGGCGCCCTCGACGGCCCCGCCCACGGGCACCGTGGCGGCCTCGGTGAGGTCCTGGGTCTGCACGCTGTTGCCGACGACGCGGTAGCGGAAGACCCGGTCGGCGTTGCCGCCGGAGGCGTAGATGCGGTGGTCAGCCGTCTCGGTCAGGCCGACGAAGACGTTTCCCGCGGTCGTCTGGCTGGCGGCGAGGGTCTGCTGGTCGACGACCGTGAGGCCTTGCACGCCGCCGTTGTCCGACGTGACCACGACCTTGCCGCCAGAGGTCGGCAGCACCCCGAGCGGGAAGCGGAGCACGTCGACCGACCGGCCCGCTGGGCTGAGGCACCAACCGTTGGGCAGGGTCGCGACAACCCCCGTCCGGCGCTGGCAGGAGTCGTAGGCGGTCATGGCCTTGGCCTGCGCGGCCGTGGCCTCCTGCGCCTCGGCCTGGGCGTCCGCGGCCGCGCTGCCGCCGGTCAGCTGCAGGAACCGGGCGTCCGCGGTGGGCGACGCGGCCGGTGCGGCCGCCGTCGAAGCTGCGGTGTGATGGCTCGCGAGCGAGACGCCACCGACGAGCAGGCCGAAAGCAGCGCCGACGGCAACCAGGCTGCGTGCCACGCAAGACCTCCCCGAGTCGTTGCGGGAAGGTTTCGTGAACGGCAGCCGAACTCCTGCCTACGGCTGCGGGTGCGTCCTGGCCAGCGCGACGTAGTGCGTGGCGTTGTACCGGACCATCTCGAGCTCGTCGTCGGACACCTCGCGGCGGACCTTCGCGGGCGCCCCCACCACCAGGGAGCGCGGCGGGATCTTCGTGCCCTCGGTGACGAGCGCTCCCGCGGCCACCAGGGAACCGGTGCCGATGTGCGCCCCGTTCATGACGATCGCGCCCATCCCGATCAGCACGTCGTCCTCGACCACGCAGCCGTGGAGCACCGCACGATGGCCGACCGAGACCCCCTCGCCGACCACCAGCTGCAGGCCCGGGTCGGTGTGCAGCACGCAGCCGTCCTGGATGTTGCTGCGGGCGCCCACGCGGATCGTGTCACCGTCACCGCGGATGACCGTCGCGTACCAGACGCTGGCCTCTGGGCCGATGGTGACGGCACCGGCCAGGACCGCGTCGGGAGCGACCCAGGCGGTGGGGTCGACCTCGGGGCTCGAGCCGCCGACAGAGATGCGCATGGGGGGACGGTAGGACGCGAAGCGGCCCCCACCGCCGCCAGGGGCAGGCGGTAGGGGCCGTGCGGGCCGACCGTAACGGTGACCTCACCTCCAGGCGTCACTCGTCCGGGTGACGCCCGAGGGCCTACCGTGGCGACATGTCCTGGTCGCGCTCCTGGTCGCGCTCCCGGTCGAGCTCCTGGTCGAGCACAGCCTGGTTGCACCGCAGGATCGTCCGGGCCCCCGCGGCCAAGCCGGCGGACATGACCGGCAAGACGGTGGTCGTCACCGGCGCCAGTCCCGGGTCGCTGGGCGCGGCAACGGCGCGGCTGCTCGCGGAGTGGGGCGCCGAGGTCGTGACCACGACCAGGAGCGGCGGCTCGCACCCGCTCGACCTCACGGACAGCGGGTCCGTGCGCCGCTTCGCAGGTTGGTACGGCGAGCAGCACGACACCCTCGACGTGCTGATCAACAACGCCGGGATCCACCTGGACCTCATGTCGGACTGGAAGGAGCCGCGGCTGTCCGCCGACGGCTACGAGCTGCACTGGCGGACGAACTACCTCGGCACCATGCAGCTGACGCACCTGCTGCTGCCAACCCTGCTCCGCACCGCGGAACGCACCGGCGAGGCACGCGTCGTCAACGTCGTCTCCAAGCTGCACCTGCGTGGACGGAACGCGCACATGTTCAGCCCGCCACCGTCGTACAGCTCGTGGAACGCCTACGGGCAGTCGAAGCTGGCCCTGGTGCACGCGACGCACGAGCTCCAGGACCACCACCGCGCCGCTGGTGTGCGGGCCTACGCGCTCCACCCGGGGGCGGTCTGCACCGGCATCGCGACAAAGGGCCTCGAGGGGCACCCGGTCGTCGGAACAGTGCGCAAGGCGCTCGGTCCGGTCGAGCGGCTGTTCCTGCTCACCCCCGAGGAGGGTGCGCAGACGACTCTCATGTGCGCGACGGAGCCAGGCCTCGAGGGTGGCCGCTACTTCGTCGGCTGCCGGCCGGTCCCTGCGTCGGACGAGGCCGAGGACCGTGAGGTCGCCGGCCGGCTCTGGAAGGAGACTGAGGCGCTGGTCTCAGGGCTGTGACCGGGAGACCCGCCGGAGCGAGCCATCCAGCCGCTCGGTCCAACCCCGGTGGTCGAGGTGCTCCAGGAGAGGTACGGCGACCCGGCGCGTGGTGCCGAGGGCGGAGCGAGCCGCACTCAGGGTGAACGGCTGCTCCAGAGCGGCCAACGTTCGCATCGCGCGCGCCGGCCCGTCGGGGAGCAGCACCACGTCGCCACCGAGGCGCAGCAGCCGCCCTGCGCTCTCGGCCGCGGCGAGCTCGCGGGGCCCGAGTCCCAGCCTGGCCAGATCGGGCACCTCTGGCGCCGCGAAGGGGTGCTGCCTCAGCAGTGCTTCCACCTCGGCGACGGAGCCCTCTGCACGACCGAGGGACGGCCGTGATCCTGGCCGACGAACTCGGCCGGCCGAGCTGTCCAGCCCTGCGTCAAGGGCGAGCGGTGCCAGCAGCCGCAGGTCCGGGAGCCCGACGACCCGCCTGGCCGCCTCACCACTGAGGCCGTCGTCGAGCGGAGGCGTGGCGTCGACCGCACGGACCAGGGTCTCCGACCAGGCGACCCAGGTGCTGTCGGCCACCCACCAGCCCTCGACCTGCCGGACACCCGGCGCCGCCGCCGGTGACAGCCCGAGCGCTCGCAGGTCTTCCTCGCGCGCCGCACCGCGCCTCGTCACCTCGGTCACGAGGTCCGGCCGGCCGGTGGCCGGTCGCAGCGCGTCCGCCCGGGCCGCCGCCGCACCGCGCCGGCGCAGCGAGGGCGGGTCGGCGTCGAGGACAGTGAGGCCGCTCGCGACGGACTGCGCCGCCGGGTCGCGCAGCAGGCCGCGGTCGCCCGCCCGCAGCGGCAGCGGAACATCGAGCAGCAGCCTGGCGGTGTCACCCCCGAGCGGTCGGACCCGCACGGGCACGGCCGCGGAACCGACGTGCAGCACCAGCCGCTCGGTGACCTCGCGAGTCAGCCGGACGTCGACCGCAGCGGTGCTGCGCCAGCTGTCCAGGGTGAGCAGCGCGTCGCCTCGCCGTACCTCGTCCCGGTCCACGTCGCGCAGGTTGACGGCGACCCGTGCGACCGCTGTCACCTCGTCAGTCGGGCTGCCCATCTGCTGCAGGCCGCGGACCCGCACGGTCCGCTGACCGAGCTGGAGGGTCTCGCCGATCCGTAGCCGACCCGCACCGAGGGTGCCCGTGACAACGGTGCCGGCTCCGCGGACCGTGAACGAGCGGTCGACCCAGAGCCGGACCGGGACGTCGAGCTCGGGCGGAGGCAGCCGCGCCACCAAGGCGTCGAGCGCGTCGCGCAGCTCCCCCAGCCCGATGCCCGTGGCCCCGCTGACGGCCACCGTCGGGACCTCGCCGAGGCTCGAGGCGGTCAGGTGCCGCAGCGCCTCAGCCGTGGCCGGCGCGGGATCAGCCAGGTCGCTGCGGGTCACGGCGAGCACGCCGTGCCGGACACCCAGCGCGTCCACCGCCGCCAGGTGCTCGTGCGACTGCCGTCGCCAGCCCTCGTCGGCGGCGACCACGAAGAGCACGGCGGGTGCCGGTCCCACGCCGGCGAGCATGTTGCCCAGGAACCGCTGGTGGCCGGGGACGTCGACGAAGGCCACGACCTCGCCGGAGGGTAGGGCGGTCCATGCGTAGCCCAGATCGATGGTCATGCCACGGCGGCGCTCCTCGGCCCAACGGTCCGGCTCCATCCCGGTGAGGGCACGGACGAGCGTGGACTTGCCGTGGTCGACGTGACCGGCGGTGGCGACGACGTGCAGCGGGTTCCTCCTGGCGATGGGAGGCGGCGGGGACGGCACCCTCCCCAGCAACGTACTTGAGGCGTCACCCGAGTCGCGCTCACCTCGAGGGGTGAGCCCGGCCCTGCGGTCAGCGCACCGGCGTGACGAACCCGGTGACGGTGCCCTCGCCGTGGAAGGTCACCGTCCCGAGGTCCGGGTCCTCGAAGGTGTCGTCGATGGTGAACGTGCACGACGTCGTGGTGGCGCGTGCCGGGTTGCCGGAGCTCCCCTTGGTCATGGCGGGATCGGTGAACTCATCGATCACCGTGCCGCTCGCGTCGGTCAGCGTGCCGTGGAACTCGCCGAGCGCGACCGGGATGAGGATCTTGGTGCTGGCAAGATCGTGTGCAGGTGACCACGCCCCGTTCCCGTTGATCGATGCGTGGTACGTGACCCCGTTGTCGCAGGCGATGAGGATCTCCTGGCCGTGAGGATCAGCCGCGGCCACCCCCATCCCAGTGAGCGACGCAGTCAGCGCCACTCCCGCGACCAGCAGTGCGGAGCGTGCAGCCATGGTTCCCTCCCGTGTCGGATCAGATCGGAGGCGTCGTGTTCCCGGGCTTCCGGGGACCGGTCGCACGTGACATGGCTTCGAGATCAGCTTCCAGATCACGACTGACCGAGGCGCTCTCCCTGTGAGCCGCCGCGCTCTCGCTCTGATACTCACGACGCGAGCAACCGCTCACGAGAGGTGACATGAGATGACATGGCGGAGGCGGAAGGGAATCGAACCCTCCAGGCCGAGATCCTCGACCTCACCGGTTTTGAAGACCGGGGGCAGCACCAGCAGACCGCACGCCTCCGGCGCCGACGCTAGTCCAGCGGCATGGGCTCAGCGCGCCTGCCGCGTCGAAACGGCCGGCTCGCTCGCGGTCGGCGAGTCATGCCGTGCACCCATCGGGGAGGGCTCCAGCTCCGGCGTGCCGCGCAGGTACAGGAACCAGTAGATGACGGCCACGAAGAGTCCGGCGCCCACGGCGTTGCCCAGGAAGGCCCACCACAGGTTGTTGGCGACGTTGCTCCAGCCGAGGCCCGGTGTCCCGGCGTAGTGGCCGAGCGGCAGGAAGAACATGTTGGCCACGACGTGGTCGAACCCCATCGCGACGAACGCCATGATGGGGAAGAAGATGCCGAGCACCTTGCCCGCGACGTCGTTGGCGGCCAGTGCCAGCCAGATGGCCAGGCAGACCAGCCAGTTGCAGCCGACGGCACGCAGGAAGATCTGGGTGTTGCTCTCGGTGACGCCCTTGGCCGCGGCGATCGCCACGGCGCGCGTGTGCTCCAGCCCGGCAGCGCTGTTGGCCGCGCCGGACGGCCCGATGACGCCCGACTTCCAGGCCAGGAAGTAGGCCACGAAGAGCGAGCCGGCCAGGTTGCCGACGAGGACGAGCAACCAGTTGACGCCGAGCTGGGCGAGCGTGATGCGCCTGCGGAGCAGGGCGAGCGGCAGTAGCGCCATGTTGCCGGTCAGCAGCTCAGCACCGGCGACCACGACGAGCACCAGGCCCAGGGTGAAGACCGCGCCGGTGAACAGGGTGGGCAGCGTGCCCCAGGTCTTCGGATCCAGGCCGGACGACACCGAGATGGCGACGAGGGACCCGAAGGCGATGTAGGCGCCGGCGAGGAAGCCGCCGACGAGGGCGCGGTCCCAGGTCAGGTCCGCTTTCGCCGTACCGACCTCGACGGCAGCGGCGCTGATCTCTGGAGGTGACTTGATGGCCATGGTGGCCTCCCGTCTCAGCCGCGTGCGGCGAGCCGCTCCCGCTGCGGCACCACCGTGAATCGCGGGTCTCGGGCGGATTCCTGCCCGGCCTCGAACACACCGAACCGCGTGCAGACGGACCCCGCGAGCAGTGCCCCGCCGGCGAGGATCGCCAGCACCCGGGACCGCCGAGCACCCAGTCCGGCCACGGCTCCCGTCGTCGTCAGGGCTCGTGCCGTGCGCATCCACTGGCCGGCCCGCCCCTCATGCAGCGTCTCGGCGGCGATCCCCATCGACTGCTCCATCCGGTGCTCGGCGGCCAGCTCGAGCACCGCACCCGCCACGGCCAGTCGCTGCGCCGGTCCGGTCTCGGCCGCCGGGGACAGTGCGAGCTGCAGGCCTCCGGCCGCCGCGGCGGCGGAGCCGACGAACAGGAAGGGCAGCTCGCGGTGCGCCTCGTGCCAGGCGGGGGTTGCGGTGTCGGCGAGGAGCACGGCCGTGTACGACGCGACGGCGGGCGCCACGGCGGCGGCGACCAGCCCAGCGGGACGCCCCAGCGGTCGCAGCCACCCGAAGCCCGGAAGCTCACCGGCGGCCGCGACCCCCGCGAAGGGGCCGTAGGCGCTGAGCACCCACGTACCGACCGACATCGGGGAGGTCGGCTTCGCGACCCGGAGCATGTTGTAGAACCGGTCCGGCCGCCCGAGGTCGTGCACGAGCGCCACGAACGAGCCTGTCAACGCGGTCAGCGCCGCGAGCCGCCCTGTCCGGCGCATCACCGGCCGGCCGGTGAGGTCGCCGCCCGCGGCGAGCAACGAGGAACCGGCGGCGAGGCCGCCGAGGAACAGGTACGCCGGGATGTCGTGGGTCCAGGGAGCGGCCTTGAGGACGGGACGGCCGTAGTAGGACGTGAAGTGGGCGGGCGGGACCATCCGGCGCTCCCCGCCGCCGCCACGGCCCCGCCTCCGCCGCGGCTGGGCCGTGGTCACGAGCCGGCTCCGAAGACCGCGATCGCACCGGCCAGCAGCGTGGCCGCGGCCAGCCCGGCGCGCTTCCACATCCGTGGCAGGTCGCGCGTGGTGACGACGGGGTCTGGCGGCAGGCCGTAGACCTCCGGCTCGTCGAGCAGCAGGAAGAAGGCCCCGAGCCCACCCACTCCGTCGTCGGGGTCCTCGCCGTAGAGCCGGGCCTGCGGCACCCCGGCGCCGTGCAGCTGATCGACCCGCTGGGCGGCCCGCTCGCGCAGCTCGTCGAGGTCGCCGAACTGGATCGACTCGGTGGGGCAGGCCTTGGCGCAGGCCGGTGTCAGCCCGTCCTGCAGGCGGTCGTAGCAGAGCGTGCACTTCTGCGCGAGGCCCTCGTTCTTGACCCCCTCACCGATCCGCTTGTCGATGACGCCGAACGGGCAGGCGGGCACGCAGTAGCCGCAGCCGTTGCAGACGTCCTCCTGCACCACGACTGTCCCGAACTCGGTGCGGAACAGCGCCCCGGTCGGGCAGACGTCGAGGCAGGCCGCGTGTGTGCAGTGCTTGCAGACGTCGCTGCTCATGAGCCAGCGGAAGTCGGTCTTCGTGCCCTCGCTGCCCGGGAGCGTGGTCGACGGCATGCCGAGGTCGACCGGTGGTTGCTCGATGAACTTCACGTGCCGCCAGGTGGACCCGCCGAGCTCGCCGCTGTTGTCGTAGGAGGAGCCGAGGAAGTTCATGCCGTCGTCCGGCACGGCGTTCCACTCCTTGCACGCGACCTCGCAGGCCTTGCAGCCGATGCAGACGCTGGTATCGGTGAAGAATCCCTTGCGGGGCGGCGGATCCGCCCACCCGGCATCCACCGCGGGGTTGGTTGTCATGGCGCTGTCCCCTTCGGTGTCAGCCTCTGCTGGCCGGTCTCGACGGTGATGCCGGCGCGGCTGCGGTACTCCTCGACGAGCCGGAGCAGCGCCGTGCCGCGCGGCCGGCGCCCAGGTCGGATGTCGCATGCGGCGACCTTCGACTCCTGGATGTGCACGTTCGGGTCCAGCGCCAGACCCAGCAGGTCGTTGGCCGCGTCCCCGGACACCACAGCGTCGCTGCCGACGCCCCAGTGGTACGGCAGGCCGACCTGGTGGATCGTCCTCCCCGCCACCTGGAGCGGGCGGACCCGTTCAGTGACGAGGACGCGCGCCTCGATCGCGGTGCGCGCGGTGACGATCGTGGCCCAGCCGAGGTGCTCCAGGCCGCGCTCCTTGGCGTGCGCCGGCGACACCTCGCAGAAGAACTCCGGTTGCAGCTCCGACAGGTAGGGCAGCCAGCGGCTCATGCCGCCGGCGGTGTGGTGCTCCGTGAGGCGGTAGGTCGTGAAGACGTACGGGAAGACGTCGGCGCCCGGCTCGCTGCCGGACGGCTGCATCGGGTTCTCCTTGCGCAAGAAGACCTCGCGCGTCGGGTTTCCCTGCTGCCCGTAGAGCGCGTTGTCCACTGGGGACTCAGCCGGCTCGTAGTGCGTCGGGAGCGGCCCGTCGACGAGACCGCTGGGTGCGAACAGCCAGCCCTTGCCGTCCGCCTGCATGACGAACGGGTCGTCACCGTTGATCGCGGCAGGACCGGTTGCGCCCTCCTCTGCCCGGTACGACGGCGGGCGGTCCTTCACGAAGTCGACGTTGTCCGGCCCGACCCAGTGCTCGCCGTCCCATTGCATGTAGGCCTTGCGCTCGCTCCACGGCTTGCCGTCGGGGTCGGCGGAGGCCCGGTTGTAGAGCTGGCGGCGGTTGTACGGCCATGCCCAGCCCCACTCCTTGGCGACCCAGTCCTGCTCCTGCCCAGGCTTGCGACGTGCGCTCTGGTTGACGCCGTCGGCGTAGACGCCGCTGTAGATCCAGCAGCCGCACGACGTGCTGCCGTCGGCCTTGAGGTCGAGGTAGCCGCTCACCAGCCCGTCGGACCCGGAGCCGCTGATCTCCCGGAGCACCGCGTCGCCGATCTCGCCGTCATCGTCGTTCTCGTAGTGCCACGTCACGGCCTGCACCGGGCGGTCCTTGGGATCGGTGCTCCCGGCGTACCGGGCCTTGAGCTTCTGCCCCAGGAGGTAGAAGAAGTCCAGGTCGCTCTGGCAGTCCCCCGGCGGGTCGACGGCCTTGTGGTGCCACTGGAGCAGCCGCTGCGTCTGCGTGAAGGTGCCCGACTTCTCGACGTGCGAGGCGGCCGGGAGGAAGAAGACCTCTGTGGGGATGTTCGTCGGCTCGAGCTCGCCGGTCTCGATCTCGGGGCCGTCCTTCCAGAAGGTGGCCGACTCGATCAGGTTGAGGTCACGGACCACGAGCCACCTGAGGTGTGCCATGCCGAGGCGCTGCAACCGGCCGTGGGCCGAGCCGACGGCGGGGTTCTGGCCGAGCAGGAAGTAGCCCTCCACCTTGTCGTCGAGCATGTCGAGCACGGTCTGGTAGGTCCCGTGGTCGCCACTGATGCGCGGTACGAGGTCGAGGCCCCAGTTGCTGTCCTCGGTCGCCGCGTCGCCGTACCAGGCCCGCATGAGGCTGATGACGTAGGCGTGCGCGTTGCCCCAGAAGCCCTTCTGATGCGGGTCCCGGATGCCGGCCAGGTAGTCGTCGAACGTCTCGTGGCCGACCGCCTCCGGCATCGGGAGGTAGCCCGGCAGCAGGTTGAACAGCGTCGGGATGTCCGTGGAGCCCTGGATGCTGGCGTGGCCCCGCAACGCCAGGATGCCGCCGCCGGGACGGCCCATGTTGCCGAGCAGCAGTTGGATGATCGCGGACCCGCGGATGTACTGGATCGCTGTCGAGTGCTGCGTCCAGCCGACCGAGTAGACCCAGCAGGTGGTGCGCTCGCGGCCGCTGTTGGCCACCACCGCTTCGCACACCTGCCGGAAGTCCTCGACGGGCACGCCGCAGACCTCGGCGACCACCCGCGGCGTGTAGCGGGCGTAGTGCCGCTTGAGCACCTGCAGGACGCAGCGCGGGTGCTGCATGGTGGGGTCGGTCTGGATGCCGCGCGGGTCGATCGTCGGCCCCCCGGAACCGTGCGCCTCGCCGTGCGCGAATCCCTTGTTGCTCGCGGCGGCACCCGCGTCCTGCTCCCCGCCCGCGTAGCGCCAGCTCGTCTGGTCGTAGCTGGCACTCGCCTCGTCGTAACCGCTGAACAGGCCGTCCAGCTCCTCGGCGTCCTGGAAGTCGTCGCGCACGAGGAAGGTCGCGTTGGTGTAGGCCCGGACGTACTCCTCGAAGTAGGCGTCGTTGGCCAGGATGTGGTTGACGATGCCGCCCAGGAAGGCGATGTCGGAGCCGGCGCGGATCGGGACGTGCTGGTCCGCCACGGCTGACGTGCGGGTGAAGCGGGGGTCGATGTGGATCACCCTGGCTCCGCGCCTCTTCGCCTCCATCACCCATTGGAAGCCCACCGGGTGGCACTCGGCCATGTTGGAGCCCTGGATGACGATGCAGTCAGAGTTCTGCAGGTCCTGCAGGAAGGTCGTCGCGCCACCGCGACCGAACGAGGCACCCAGACTGGGCACGGTGGCGCTGTGTCATATCCGCGCCTGGTTCTCGATCTGCACCGCGCCCAGCGCGGTGAACAGCTTCTTGATGAGGTAGTTCTCCTCGTTGTCCAGCGTGGCCCCACCGAGGCTCGCGATGCCGAGGGTGCGTCGCAGGGGATGCCCCTGCGCATCGATGTCCTGCCAGGTGCGCTCGCGGGTCTGCACGATCCGATCGGCGATCATGTCGGTCGCGGTCTCGAGGTCGAGATCCTCCCACTCGGTGCCGTACGGGCGCCGGTAGCGGACGGTCGTGGTGCGCCGCGGCGAGTTGACGAGCTGCTCGCTCGCGGAGCCCTTGGGGCACAGCCGGCCGCGGCTGATCGGGCTGTTGGGGTCGCCCTCGATCTGAGTGACCCGTTCGTCCTTGACGTAGACCTTCTGCCCGCAGCCCACCGCGCAGTAGGGGCAGATGCTGTCGACGACCCGGTCGGCAGTCTCGGTGCGGGCGCGAAGACCGGCTGTGCGCGCGGACTGCGCGGCCGGTCCCCGACCGCTCGGGTCGGTGCCCGTCAACTGGCGCAGCACGGGCCACCCGAGGAAGGTCTGCCCGAGGCTCACGCCGGCGTCCTGCCCTGCATGCCCTCGAGAAAACCACGCGACGTAGGTTCATGCCATGGGGTCTCCGTGGGAAGGCTGACCGCCCGGCGCATGGTCGTGAGGGTGACACCCGACGGCGTCACCCAGCGGCCGGACACGCTGGTCATGGAGGAGCCGCTCGAGATCCGGGTCGACGGTGCGGCCCTGACCGTCACGATGCGAACCCCTGGTGACGACATGGACCTGGCCGCCGGCTTCCTCGTCTCCGAGGGCGTCATCACCCGCACGGACCAGCTCACCTCGATGCGCTACTGCGCCGGCACCGACGACGAGGGCCGCAACACCTACAACGTGCTCGACCTGACGCTGACGGTCCCGCCGCCGCAGCCGCGTGCGTTCTACACCTCGAGCAGCTGTGGGCTGTGCGGCACGGCCTCCCTGGACGCGGTGCGGCAGACCGCGGCCTGGGACGTCAGCACGGACCCGCTGGCCGTCTCGGCTGCACTGCTCTGCTCCCTGCCGGACCGGCTGCGCGAGGCGCAGAAGCTCTTCGACAAGACCGGCGGCTTGCACGCGGCGGGGCTCTTCTCGGTGACCGGCGAGCTGCTGTGCCTGCGCGAGGACGTGGGCCGCCACAACGCGGTCGACAAGGTCGTCGGGTGGGCGCTCCGTGAGGGCCTGCTGCCGCTGCGCAGCCACGTGCTCCTCGTCAGCGGACGCGCGTCCTTCGAGCTCGTGCAGAAGGCGTGGCTGGCGGGGATCCCTTGTCTGGCAGCGGTTTCCGCCCCGTCCTCGCTCGCAGTGGACCTGGCCCTCGAGGCGGGGATGACGCTGGTCGGCTTCCTGCGTGGTCAGACCATGAACGTCTACAGCGGGGCCGAGCGCGTCGTCGCCTGAGACGTGGAGGCCAGGCCTAGCGAGCTTGCCGGCTCGGCCGCCAGGAGGTCGCGAGCAGCAGCGCGGCGCCGCCGATGCCGACGGCTGCGCAGCCCAGGGCGGTGGGCCAGCCGAAGTCGTCGATGTCGAGGACATGATCCAGCGACAGCCGGCCACCCCCGGCCCCGCAGAAGAACAGGCCCGCGGCGGTGAGGGTCATGACGTACTCGTAGCCCTCACCGGGCCGGAAGACGAAGAAGCCGTTCTTGCGGTGGTTGGTGATCCAAGCGACGAGCATGACGCCCACGACGGCAGCGCCCGCCAAGGGAGTGAGCAGACCGACGACGAGGAGTGCGCCGGCGCCGAGCTCGGTCAGCGATGCCGTCCAGGCGTGGAACCATCCCGGCCGCATGCCGAGGCTCTCGAACCACCGGCCGGTCCCGGCGATCCTGCCGCCCCCGAAGACGTGGTTCCACCCGTGCGCCAGCATGACGCCACCCACCGCGAGGCGGAGCACCAGCAACGCCACGTCCAGAGGGTCGGTCACCGGCTCAGCGCCCCTTCCAGACGGGGGCCCGCTTCTCCGCGAACGCGGTCGCGCCCTCACGCGCGTCCTCGCTGACGAAGACCGGGACGATGAGCTCCGACTGCTCCTTCCAGCCCTCCTTCAGCGTCCAGTCGAAGGTCGAGCGCGCCACCTGCTTGGTGATCGCGACCGCCAGCGGACCGTTGGCCGCGACGGTCTCGGCAAGCTCGACCGCAGCGTCCACGGCGCCGCCCTCCGGAGCGAGCCGGTTGACGAGGCCCACGTCGGCCGCCCGCTTGGCGGACAGCGGCTCGCCGGTCAGCAGCAGCTCCAGGGCGATGGCCTGGGGCACCCGACGCGGCAGCAGGAAGGCCGCGCCTCCGGCGGCCACCAGGCCGCGCTTCACCTCCGGGACGCCGAAGCGGGCCGTCTCGGCGGCCACGACCAGGTCGCACGCGAGCAGCAGCTCGAAGCCGCCCGCCAGCGCCCAACCCTCGACCGCGGCGATCAGCGGCTTGCGGGGCGGCGTCTCCGTGATCCCGCACAGGCCACGGCCCTCGATCGCGGGCGTCTCGCCGCTCAGGAAGGCCTTGAGGTCCATGCCCGCGGAGAAGGTGCCGCCGGCTCCGGTGAGGACGCCGACCCGGAGCTCGTCGTCGGCGTCCAGCTCGTCGACGGCCGCGGCGACGCCGCGCGCCACGGCGGCGTTGAGGGCGTTCTTCGCCTCCGGCCGGTTGATCGTGATGACCTGCACGTTCCCGCGCCGCTCGACGACGACCTCGCTCATGCCTTCTCCTCGCGATGTGGTGCGCCCATGAAACAGGGTCGGCCCCGGCCCGGTGATCACGGGGTCCGAATCCGACTATTTGACTAGGTATAATGGGATTTCAACCCAGCCCTTGGAGTCCGTTCCCGTGCGCACCCGATCGCTCCGCCTTCTCGGAGCCCTCGCCATGACGGCCGCCGCCGTCGCGCTCTCCCACGCCGCCGCCGACCCGAGCTGCAGCTGGGCGGCCAAGTCCGAGCCTGACACCGTCAACGCGGCCTACCCGGACACCAACGCGTCCTACTGGTCGCACCCGTACACGGCGGCGCCCGGGACCGAGCTCGTCATCCACGGCAGGTACGCGCGGGCGCGCTACTTCTCGTTCCACGTCTACCAGCCGAGTGGGGTCCCGCTGGACTCCACGTACGACACGAGGATCGCTCCCGACAAGGGCAGCAGCAACCCGTTCGACGGTGGCTCGCGGGCGGCGAAGCACCAGCAGTACACGGTGCACGTCCGCTTCGAGGCGAAGCCGGCGCGCCCGGCAGCGAACACGATCTACGCCGGCCGGCAGGCCCTCGGCGGCGCCCCGAACCCCGGCGGCCTGCTCATGATGAGGGTCTACACACCCGTCGACGCCGGGTCACCGCAGGGCGGCGTACCGCTGCCGACCGTCACGACGCAGACCACCGCGGGCCAGGTCATCGCGGCCGGCGGCGCCTGCAGCTCCGACCTGCCGGACACCGGCGGGTCCGGGACGCAGGCGCTGAACGGCTCGAGCGGGCCCGCGCAGGAGCAGCTGGCACCGGGCACGATCACCTGGGGCAAGGCGTTCGGCAACAACGCGGCCGGCTTCTTCGGCAACCAGCAGAACGCGTACCTGACGGCTGCAGTCGACCGCGCGTACGGACCCCTGGTCGTCATCCCCGGCAAGGCGCCCCGCTTCCCGGACACGAGCCGTGGCGTGCAGCCGAGCCGCACCGACCAGGTCCGCTACTGGTCGTTCTGCCAGAACAGCAACAGCACGAGGGTCAACGCCTGCGCCTCGGACCGGCAGGTGCCCCTGGACCGGCACGGGTACTACCTCATCGTCGTGTCGGACCCCTCGCAGCGTCCGGCGAACGCCACGGCAGCGCACGGCGTCACCTGGCTCCCGTGGGGTGCGGCCGATGCGACCGGGACCCTCATCTACCGGAACATGGTCGCCACGTTCCCGCACGCCGTGCAGTCGGTGACCAAGGGCAGCGACCCGGTCAAGGTGATGGCCGACTACTACCCGAGCGCGCGGTACTGCACGAGGGTCGCGTTCGAGCAGCGCGGATGGCGGGGCTGCGCCGAGTAGCGGCTGACCGGCAGGTGACAGTCGGCGTCCGATCGTGGGCGCGGGGAGGAACGAGCGGAACGGCGTCGAAACACGTCCGTGCAGCATTGCCCCCGGACGAAGGACCCCTCGTGACCCTCAGCCCCCGCCGCTCCGTTGCGCTCGGTCTCGGCGTCGCGCTCGCGTGTGTCGGCATCGCCTCGTCGTCCAGCGTGGCCTCTAGTGCCGGCCAGCCCGGCCTGGCCGGCTGGCTCGCGACTCACGCGAACGGCCCCGCCAAGGCGACCACCGCCGGCCTGGTGCCGCCGGCCACGCCGCGGGCGC
>JAOPVZ010000050.1 GCA_025965935.1 Frankiales bacterium
CGCCCGCGGTGAGGACCCCGAGCTGCACAAGAGCCCGGAGTTCCTCGCGCCGCAGTCGGTCGGGCCGTGGGGCGCCTTCGACCTCACGCTCGGCAAGGCGCTCTACGCCGGGTTCACCCTCGGCGGCCTGCGGACCTCGCGGTTCGGCCAGGTGCTGCGCGCCGACGGCTCCGTCGTCGACGGCCTCTACGCCGCCGGGGCGTGCGCCGCCAACATCGCACAGGACGGCAAGGGCTACTCCTCCGGCACCCAGCTCGGTGAGGGCTCCTTCTTCGGCCGCGCCGCCGGCCGCCACGCCGCCGGCTGACCCGCCCCGATGAATGAACAGCTGACGAACTCGGGTGAAGAGCCGGTGACGCGCGCCTAGCCTTCAGGTGTCCCTGGAGGTGGCTCGGTGGCTCGCACGTCGTTCGTGCTCGGCGGTGGCGGTGCGATGGGCGCCTACCAGGCCGGTGCGCTCCTCGGACTGCTGCAGAGCGGCCTGGTGCCCGACGCCCTCTACGGCTGCTCGGCCGGGGCGCTGAACGCGGCCTTCCTCGCCGCCCAGCCCGACGTCGCGCGCGCCGAGGCCCTGGCCACCTGGTGGTCGGACGGGAGCAGCACGTCGGTGCTCGCACCGGACTGGCGCAGTCACCTGCGCGGTCTGCCGTCGGTGCTGCGTGACCGGCGCGGCGTCCTCTCGACCGCGCCGCTGCGGCGGCTCGTCGCGGCCAACGTACGGGCGCACGACCTGTCGGAGCTGGTGGTGCCGCTGACCGTCACCACGACTTGCCTGGACTGCGGGCAGGAACGGCACCACGACACCGGTCCGGTCGTCGACACGCTCGTCGCGAGCTGCGCGCTACCCGGGCTGTTCGCTCCGGTGCGGCTGCCCGACGGGCACCTGCACGTCGACGGCGGCGTCGTGGCCGGCGTGCCCGTTGCCCGAGCCCTCGCCGACGCCGGGCCGGACGACACCGTCGTGGTGCTCGACTGCGGCCTCGCGCCGGTGACCTGCGTGGGTCCTGCTTGCGGCGTCGGTGACGTGGGCCGCGGCGGCTGCGTCGCGCCTGCCGACAGCGGGCCGGGAGCCCTCGAGGTGGTGCTGCGGGCGTTCACGGTCGCCCGTGCCGTCGCCAACCGTGCCACCGTCGGCACCGCGCTGGACGACCCGCGGGTACTGGTCGTGCCGCACATCGCCGATGCCTGGGCCGGTGGCCTGCTCGCCGCGGTCCCCCGCGGGCCGCGCGACTTCTCGCAGTCCGGAGCCCTCATCGAGGCCGGCCGGCTCTCCGCGCAGCTGGGCCTCAGGTCCAGCGTCCGATGAGCTGACCTGCGAGGTACGGCGCTCCGTGCCGTGCACCCCACGCCGCCCGTCGCACGAGACCCGGGGCAACCGGCAGCTCGAACGCCGCGGGCAGCTCGTGGCCGAGCTCCGTAGCGGCAGCCCGGCCCAGCGCGCGGTGGCCGGCCGCGGACGGGTGCACCCGATCGACCGCCCAGCCGGCGGGCTGCTGCAGCTCCGGAACCGCGGCCAGGTCGAAGACCGTGACCCGCGGCAGCCCCGCCGCCTCGTCCACCACGGCATTCACCTGCGCGAGGCGGCGACGGACCACCTGTCGCAGCGGAGGCGGCATCCAGAGGACCCTCGACGGGTCGTGCAGGCGCCCCACGACGACCGTCCCCGAGACCTCGGCGAGCCGAGCCACCGACGCGAGCAGCCCGGCCCGCACGACCGCGAGGTCGAAGCCGCCACGGGCGATGTCGTTGAGTCCGACGAGAACCGTGCTGACCTCGGCGGCCTCGATGCTCGGCAGCTGACCGGTCACCACGTCGCGGACGCGCGCCCCGGCCACGGCGTGGGACACGTGCGTCAGACCGAGTGCCTCGGCGAGCTGCGCAGCCCAGGTGAGCGACAGCGGCACCTGGACGCCGACGCCCTCGCCGCACGTGAAGCTGTCGCCCAGAGCCTGCAGGCGGCTCATGCCGCGAGCCGCTCGGCGACCAGCCCGTGCACCCCCAGGAAGCCGTGCACCGTCGCGGCCCAGGTGAACGTTTCCGCTCTGGCGCGGGCGTCGTGCCGGCGGGTGAGCTCGTCGACGGCGAGGAGCTCCTCGACGCAGTCGGCGAACACCCAGGCGCTGCTGGCGGAGGTCCGGCCAGCGTCGCCGACGACGGACGGCAGCGCGGAGTGCCGGTTCACGACGACCGGGGTGCCGCACGCCAGCGCTTCGAGCGCGGCCAGCCCGAAGGTCTCCACCGGGCCGGGGGCGATCGCGACGTCCGCGGCGGCGAGCAGCGCCGCGAGCTCGGCCCGGTCCTGCACGAAGCCGAGCCAATGGATCGGCAGGTCCTGCGACGACCTCTCGAGCCCGGACCGCATGGCCCCGTCGCCGGCCACCACCAGCCGGACCCGTCGGCCGCGGCGGACCAGCTCTTGCACCGCACCGACCGCGAGCTCAGGACGCTTCTCGCGCGACAGCCGGCTGGCCATCACCAGCAGCACCTCGTCGCACTCAGTTGCGTGCAGCCGCGGCGGGAAGGCGTCGAGGTCCACGCCGAGCGGCACCTCGCACAGGTTGCGCACACCGAGGCGCGTGAACTCCTCCGCCGCCCACGCCGTCGTGCACACGACCTGGTCGAACGACGAGGCCAGGGCAGCGTTCGAGCGGTCCGCGGCACGACCCAACGGCGCCCGTCGCGGCAACCACTGACGCAGCCACACGTCGAGGCGCTCGTGGCTGACGACGAGCGACGGCACCCCCGCGCGCGCGGCCCAGCCGCCGAGCCCGCGCAGCGTCGTCCGGTCGTGCACCTCCAGCCGGTCCGGCCGCAGGTCGGCGAGCATCCGCTCCAGCCGTCGTACATGGGTCACGACGCGGTAGCCGGTGCCCGGCAGCGGCGTCCCTTCGACGCAAACCCTTGTGCCCCAGGGCATCTGCTCCACCGCGTCGTGGGCACCGGGCACGACCTGCACGACCTCGTGACCCTGAGCGGCGTACCCCGCGGCGAGGTGACGCAAGGTCGTCCTGAGTCCTCCGGACGTCGGGGTGACGAAGTTCGCCACCTGCACGATGCGGCTCACGCGGCAAGCACCTCCTCGTAGTGGCCCACCAGCTCGCTGCCGATCACGTCCCAGCTGCGACCCTGCACCGACAACCGGGCCTGGCCGCGCAACTGCCTGCGCAGCAAGGGATCTGCCACGAGGCGGCCGACCTGGTCGGCCAGGTCCCGCCCCGAGCCAGGGGCGAACGACAGCCCGTTGTGCCCGTCCACGACCAGGTCGAGCAGTCCACCGGCCCGCGGACCGACGAGCGGAACCCCGCTCGCCAGCGCCTCCTGAGCCGCCTGGCAGAACGTCTCGTGGGAGCCGGGGTGGACGAAGATGTCCAGGCTGGCGAACGTCGCGGCCAGCTGCTCGCCGGACTGGAAGCCGAGGAACTCCGCCTGCGGCAGCTGCCTTTCCAGCTGCTTGCGAGCGGGGCCGTCGCCGGCGATGACGAGCCGCGCCCCGGGCAGCTGCTGCAGGGGTGCCAGGAGCGCCAGCTCCTTCTCGTGGGCCAGCCTCCCGACGTACCCGATCACGACCTGACCGTCGGGTGCGAAGCCGGCCCTGAGCGAGCGGTCCCGGCGCAGCGGGTGGAACCGACGCAGGTCGACGCCCCGAGCCCAGCGGGTGACGCGCTCGACGCCGTTGTCCTGCAGCTGGGTGACGGCCGCGCGGCTCGGGGCGAGGGTGCGCGCTGCGGCGTCGTGGACGGTGCGTAGCCAGCGCCAGATGGCCACCTCGCTCGAGCCGAGGTGGTAGCGGGAAGCGAAGCCGGCGAGGTCGGTCTGGTACACAGCGACGACCGGCACGCCGAGCCGGCGGGCGGCGAAGGCGCCCTGCGCACCGAGGGAGACGGGCGAGGCGAGGTGGACCACGTCCGGGCGGAAGTCGCGGAGCGTCTCTGTCATGCGGCCCCAAGGGCGCGCGACCCGGAAGTCGCGGTAGCCCGGGAGACCGAACGAGGGCGTCCGGATGACCGGGACGCCGAGGTAGTCGATGGGACCAGGGCCGGGTGCGATGACGAGGGCGTCATGGCCTCGCTGGGTGAGCTGCTCGCAGACCCGCAGCACGGAGTTGGTGACGCCGTTGACCTGAGGGAGGAAGGACTCGGTGATCACAGCAACACGCATGCGCCCAAGGGTGCGGTGGCGAACGGGGCGATCCGGACACGGTGCGGTGTGAGTCTGCTGAACGGTTCCCGAAGGTCAGATGACGTGAAGCCTCCGCTCGGTAGGTTCGCCGTATGAGCATGCAGCCCGACCAGATCGCGACGGCCCGGCTCGCTGAGGTCGGAAAGGTCTGGACCAGCGACCTGTCCGTCTCCGAGTTCGCCCTGCTGGACTCCGCCGGGTTCGAGCCGCTCGAGTTCGTCATGGGCAGCTCCGTGTTCCACATCGGCTGGCAGAACCAGAACCTGCGGCAGAGCCAGGAGCTCCAGGTGCTGACCCAGGCGATGTACACCGCCCGCTACAACGCCATGGGCCGGATGCTGTCAGAAGCCGGTCAGGTGCAGGCGGACGGCGTCGTCGGGATGCGGCTGCACGTGCGCCAGCACGGGTTGTCGGCGGAGCACATCGAGTTCATCGCGGTCGGTACGTCGGTGCGGCACAAGGAGAAGCCGGGCACCTTCCGGCGGCCGGACGGTGCGCCGTTCACGAGCCACCTCAACGTGCAGGACTTCTACACGCTGCTCGCGACGGGGCACGTCCCCGTCGAGTTCGTCATGGGCGTCTGCGTCTGGCACGTCGCCGCGCAGGGCCTCATGCAGTCCCTGCGGCAGATGGGGCAGAACGTCGAGATGCCGCAGTGGACGCAGGGGTACTACGACGCCCGCGAGCTCGCGCTCTCTCGCATGCAGACCGAGGCCGAGCGTGTGGAGGCCACCGGCATCACCGGGGTCGAGTGGTTCGCGCAGGAGTGGATGTGGGGCGCCCACACGCTGGAGTTCTTCACCTCCGGCACCGCGATCCGCCGGTTCGAGCAGGGCAAGGCGATCGTGCCATCGCTCACCCTCCCCTTGCGATGACCGACTTCGTCGACCCCTCCGACCCGCAGGCCGTCGAGGCAGTCCTGCACGACGCGGTGGCGCTCCTCGGCGTCGACCCGGTGCTCGAGACGCTGGCTCCCGTCGTACCCGTGCGCATGGGTCACGCCGCTGGGTTGTTCCGCGGCGCGGAGCCTGACCAAGTGGTCGTGGGCGACCGGGTGCTCTGGGTCGACGAGCACCAGCGGGCGTCGCTGCAGCACGTGGTCGGCGGCATCGTGCTGTCGACCGAGCCGGTGATGCCAGCGGCACTGCCGGGAGTCCTCGCCTCGCTGGTCAGCCGGTACGTCGCCGAGCGCGGCAGCCAGGAGGCCGCCAGCGTCCTCCTCACCTCGCTGCGCGACGCGGTGGCTGCCGGGAGCTAGGTTCGGCTCGTGCTGGACAAGGTGATCGGCTCGGTCGTCCCACTCGCCCGGCTCCCCCTCACCCTCGTCGAGGGCCTCGAGTCGGTCATCGAGCAGGCCACCCACGTCGCGACGCGCGCCGCCAGGATCGCCGACCGGGCCGAGCCGATCACCGACCGCATCGAGGCCCTGCTGGACCGCGTGGAGTCCGTGCCCGACCGGATCGAGGAGCTACTGGTCCGCAGCGCCGACCTCACCGCTGCGGTGGGCGCTCTCGTGAAGGACGCCACCACCACCCTGGCATCGGTGCGGCCGGCGATCGAGGCCGGACTCGTGCAGGAGGTCGTCGACCTGCTGCCGGCCCTACGCTCGCTGGAGCAGCTCGTCCCCGTGGTCAGCCAGCTCGGCGTCCAGGTCGACAACCTCGATCGCACCGTCGCCGACGTCGGCGCGCTGCTTGGTGGCCTTCCGGGTGCGGCTCGCCTGGTGAAGCGGGGCGAGACGACGCGGCCCACCCGCTGAGACGCTGACCGTCTTGAGGTGGCTCAGGTTGAACGCGGTGGCCAGGTCAGCCGGCTGCGCCGGCCTCCGCTCCTGGCGCCACTTCTCGACGGCCTCGACCAGGTACGACGCACTGGCCAGCGCGATCAACAGGCTCGGCCAAGGGATCCGGCCGGTCAGCAGCGCCATCACCTCGGCCGCGAAGGACAGCAGGAGGGCGTTCCGGACGGCGCGCTGCATCCGAACAGGGTAATGAAAGATCCACTCATTCCGGACACGCATCCGGGTGAACGTCTGCTGTCGGCGCGGACGTCAACCCGCGGAGCGCCATTGGCCGCGGATGTCCTTGGCGCGCAACGCCACCTCCGCCATGAACCCCTGAGGCAGCA
>JAOPVZ010000089.1 GCA_025965935.1 Frankiales bacterium
GGGCGTTGTCCTTCATGAGCTTGGCGACGTGGCCGGTGGCCTTCACGCCGTACAGGGCCTGGGTGACCTTGCCCTTCTCGTCGAGGAGGAAGGTGGACCTGATGACGCCCACGACGGTCTTGCCGTAGAGCTGCTTCTCGCCGTAGGCGCCGTACGCGGTGAGCGTCTCCTTGGAGACGTCCGACAGCAACGGGAAGGTGAGCCCCTCCGCCTCCCTGAACTTCGCGAGCTTCTCGGGCTTGTCGGGGGACAGGCCGACGACCTGGTAGCCGGCGTCGGCGAACGCGGACAGGTTGTCGCGGAAGTCGCAGGCCTGCTTGGTGCAGCCGGGGGTCATGGCGGCGGGGTAGACGTAGAGGACGACCTTCGATCCCTTGAAGTCCGACAGCTGCACTGTCTTGCCGGTGTGGTCCGGCAGCGAGAACGAGGGGGCCTGGTCGCCCGGGGCGAGTCGCGTCATGCCAGAGACCCTAGGCCGCTTGCTCGGGCAGGGCGCGGGCCTCGGCGGCGGAGGTCTCCCAGCGCTCCTCGACGCGACCGAAGCGCCAGATCCCGAGGGCGAGGGCCCAGACACCGACGAAGATGCCGACGATGAGGAAGCCGGCCCGGTTGAGATTGAAGCCGTTGGCGTAGTCCCAGAAGCCGCCGGACAACCGGAGCTGCTGGGAGAAGACCTGCGCCACCTCGAGGCCGCCGATGAAGACCGCGACCAGGATCGACAGGCCGGTGATGACGAGGTTGTAGTAGACCTTCCGCACCGGCCGCGAGAACGCCCAGCCGTAGGCGAAGTTCATGAACGACCCGTCGATCGTGTCGAGCAGGCTCATGCCACCGGCGAACAGCAGCGGCAGCGAGAGCAGCGCCCAGAACGGCAGGCCGGCGGCGACCGACGTGCCGGCGAGGACCAGCAGGGCGATCTCGGTGGCGGTGTCGAAGCCCAGCCCGAACAGGATGCCGAGCGGGTACATCTTCCAGCTGGTGTCGATGGAGCGCGCGAGCGGTCCGAAGAACCGCATGAGGAAGCCGCGGCTGTTGAGCTGCTGCTCGAGCTCCTCCTCGTCGTAGAGCCCGCGCCGCAGGTCCCGGAACACCTTCAGGATGCCGACCATCACGATGACGTTCAGCAAGGCGATGAGCAGCAGGAACGTGCCGGAGACGCTCGTCCCGATGAGCCCTGTGTAGTGGTGCAGCGAGCTGTTCTGGTCGCGCACCTCGCTGCCGAGCGCCTTCGCCCCGAGGCCCAGCAGCACGGTCAGTCCCATGACGACCGAGGAGTGGCCGAGGGAGAAGAAGAACCCGACGCCCAGCGGCCGCTTGCCCTCGGCCATCAGCTTGCGAGTGGTGTTGTCGATGGCGGAGATGTGGTCGGCGTCGAAGGCGTGCCGCATGCCCAGCGTGTACGCCAGCGCACCGGTCCCCAGGCCGAAGGTGGTGGTGCTGTCGATGCGGTAGTGCCCGCGCGAGCCCAGCCACAGCAGCACCCCGCCCGAGACGTGCAGCAACGCGATGACGCCGAACATCCCGCCGAGCCGCCGCCACTCCTCCGGCGCCAACCGCTCGCGGAGCGGGGGCCGCACATCCGGGCGTTCCTGCAGCAGCGTCATCGACAGGCACCTTTGGTCAGGGGTACGTCGAAGGGCCACTCAAGCACGTACGGAGATTACCTGCAAAGGTTTTGCAACTAGACGCGGCGGGCGAGTGTGAGCGAGAAGTCCGCGGCCGCGTCGGTCCAGGTCGTCACGACCGCGAAGCCTGCCGCGGCAAGCTCAGCGCGCAGCCCCTCGACCTGGAACTTCGCGCTGGTCTCCGTGAGGATCTCCTCGCCCTCGGAGATCCGCCACTCGAGACCCAGAAGCGGTACGACGAGGTCGCGGCGAGCGCGTAGGCGCATCTCGATCCGGTGGTGCTCGGAGTCGTAGACCGCGACGTGGTCGAAGTCGTCCGGGTCGAGGTCGGCGTCGAGCTCCCGGGCGAGGACGTGCAGCACGTTCTTGTTGAACGCCGCCGTGATGCCCGCGCTGTCGTCGTAGGCCGCGATCAGCCGGTCGGTGTCCTTGACCAGGTCGGCGCCGAGCAGGAACAGGTCGCCCGGGGCGGTGGCGCGGAACACCCGGGCCAGGAAGTCGGCACGCGGACCGGGCGTGAGGTTGCCGATGGTCGACCCGAGGAAGGCGACCAGCCGGTCGCCATCGAAGCCGGGCAGCGGGGCGAGCTCGTCCTCGAAGTCGGCGACGATCCCGCGCACCTCGACGTCCGGGAAGTCCCGCGTGATGCGGGTCGCCGCGTCCCGGATCGGCTCCTCGCTGACATCGAGCGGCACGAACAGCGCGGGCCGCACCGACTCCAGCAGCAGCCGGGTCTTGCGCGAGTAGCCGGCGCCCAGCTCGACGAGCGTCCCGACGTGCGGCAGCTCGGGCGCGTGCTCGACGAGGATCGCCGTCTCGGTGCGGGTCGGGTAGTACTCCGCCAGCTCGGTGATCTCGTCGAAGAGCTGGCTGCCCTTCTCGTCGTAGAACCACTTCGGCGGGATCTCGACCGGGGTCTTGGCAAGTCCCGCCCGCACATCGGCCGCGAGCCGACCGGGGTCGGGCGCGCGCCGGACCTCCACCGACCAGGTCACCGGGCGAGCCTCAGCCCGGAGAACGCCCAGCGCGAGTGGGCTGGGAAGAAGTTGCGGTAGGTGATGCGCTCGTGCCCGGCGGGGGTCGCGCAGGACGCGCCGCGCAGGACGTGCTGGTCGTTCATGAACTTGCCGTTGTACTCGCCGACCGCTCCGGCTGCCGGATGGAAACCTGGGTACGGCAGGTACTGCGACGCGGTCCACTCCCACACGTCGCCGACCATGTGGTCGCCGGCGAGGCCGGGGTGCAGTCGCGCGAGGTCGAGCAGCTGACCGCGTCGCGGCTCGCGGTCGCGGGCCGCCACCTCCCACTCGAACTCGGTGGGCAGCCGGCCACCCGCCCAACGCGCGTAGGCGTCGGCCTCGAAGTACGACACGTGCACCACCGGCTCGCCGAGCCGCAGCTCGCGGACGCCGGCGGTCGTGAACGTCATCCAGGTCCCGTCGACGTCCCACCAGTAGTCGGGGGAGCGCCAGCCCTCCCGCTGCACCGCGTACCACCCGTCGGACAGCCACAGGTCGGGGCGGTTGTAGCCGCCGTCGGCCATGAAGGCCAACCAGTCCTCGACGGTGACGGCCCGCGAGGCGATCTCGAAGTCCTCGAGGAACACCCGGTGCCGAGGGCCCTCGTTGTCGAAGGCGAAACCCCGGATGGCACCGATCTCGTGCACCCCGCCCGCCACGCCGCGGAAGCTGTGCGGCTCCGAGGACGGGTTGTCCTCCGCGCCCCGCGCGATGAAGGCGGGGCCGAACGCGTGCCGGGACAGCAGGTGCTTGATGTCCATCACGAGCAGCTCCTGGTGCTGCTGCTCGTGGTTGATGCCGAGCTCGATGATGGCCAGGACCGCGTCGGCCGGGTCCATCGCCAGCAGTGCCTCGACCGCGGCGTTGACGTGCCGGCGGTACCGCCCGACCTCCTCGACTCCGGGCCTCGTGACCAAGCCGCGCTCGGGCCGTGGGTGCCGTGGCCCGACGGCCTCGTAGTAGCTGTTGAAGAGGAACCGGAACGACGCGTCGTACGGCTCGTAGTCGCGCGACCCGAGGACGAACTCCTCGTAGAACCAGGTGGTGTGCGCCCGGTGCCACTTCGTCGGTGACGCGTCCGGCATCGACTGGGCTGTCTGGTCCTCGGCCGACAGCGGGGAGGCGAGGGCCTCGGTGAGCGCTCGGGACTCCACGAAGCGGTCGGTCAGTGTCGACGTGCGTACAGGCGACATGTCTTGCACCCTTCCCCAGACCTCTGACAAACAGGCTTACGAGAGGCGAACGTCTTCCGCAGGCAGCTGCTCACCGACCGTGACCGGAACGTCCAGCACGTTGCCCTCGGGTGCCAGCGGACAGCTCCAGGCGGGGTCGTAGGCGCAGCTCGGGTGATACAGGAAGTTCAGGTCGATCACGACGGACCCGCCCAGATCAGCGCCCTTGGCGGTGTCCAGCAGGTAGCGCCCGGCGCCGTAGGACGTGCAGCCGGCCGTGCGGTCCTTGACCGGTACGAACAGCCCGCCCGAGTAGTCCTCGAGCCACCACGCGTCGAGGGTCCCCCACGGCGTGCGGAGCAGCCCGATCCGGCGCATCCCCACGCCGCCTTCCAGGACCCGCGTGGACCGCGGCGCCGGTTCGAGCGGGATCTCCACCCGCCAGGCCGGGTCGTACGGCGGGACGGGCAGCCCCGTCGTTCGGCGCGGGTCGTCCGCGAGCAGCGGCGACTGCGACGAGGTGCGGAACAGCTCGTCGCGCCCGGCGGTCCACAGGGCGTGGCCGGCCTCAGGGGTCGAGGCCCGCACCTCGGCGTACAGCTCGCTGACGGTGCGCCGCCACGCGAGCAGCTCCAGCGTCACCCGTGCGGCAGCTGGTCGAGGAGGCGCAGCCACACCTCGGTCTGGGTGGGGTAGCTCGCCACGGCGTGCCAGAGCCGCTGCAGGGGCACCTCGCCGACGATGGCGACGGTCGCGGCGTGCACCATCTCGGTCACGCCGGGGCCGTAGAAGGTGGCACCGACGAGGCAGCCGTTCGCGACGACGAGCTGGGCCCAGCCCTTGTTGTCGTCTGCGTAGAGCGAACCACCGGCCGTGTTGCCGAGGTCGTAGGACACCGTCGTGACGGGGAGGCCCTTGGCGCGCGCGGCCTTCTCGGTGAGCCCGACGGAGGCGAGCGGTGGGTCGGAGAACACCACCTGCGGCACGACGTCGTGGTCGGCGGTCGCGGCGTGCTGGGTCCAGGCGCCGGTGAGCTCCTCGCCCTTGGCCCTCGCGGCGATGACGGTGCCCGCGACGCGTGCCTGGTACTTGCCGACGTGGGTCAGCAGCACGCGGTGGTTGACGTCGCCGGCGGCGTAGAGCCAGTCGATGCCCTCGACCTGCATCGTGTCGTCGACTGTCAGCCAGTCGCCGGGAGTGAGGCCGACGTTCTCGAGCCCCAGGTCGTCGGTCCGCGGCCGGCGGCCGGCGGCGACGAGCACCTCGTCGGCTTCCACCGTGGTGTCCTCGTCGAGCGTGATCGTGACCGTGCCGTCTCGGCCGTCGCGGACCACGCGGGACGCCGACACCCCCGTCCTCACCTCGACGCCGGCGTCGCGCAGCGACTGGGTGACGCGCCGGCCCGCCTCGGGCTCGTTGTTCGAAAGCACCTGGTCGCCGCGCTCGATGAGCGTCACCTGCGAGCCGAGCGCCTGCCAGGCGAACGCCATCTCGACACCCACGACGCCGCCGCCGAGCACGGCGAGCCGCTTGGGTGCGGAGCGGGAGCTGG
>JAOPVZ010000116.1 GCA_025965935.1 Frankiales bacterium
GCTCGCGTCCCAGGACCGCGAGGACTTCGTGAAGTCCACCCGGTCGAGGAAGCCGATGGTGAGCACGGGCATGCCGTGCTCGCGCACCGTGGCGATGGACCGCTGGACCGCGGCGGCGAACTGGCGCCGCCACATGAAGACGATGAGGTGGTCCAGCTTGGGGAGCAGTTCGTCGGCGCGGCTGGCCAGCTCGGTGAGCGCCACGTTCACGTCCTGGTCGGCGGTGCGGGCCCGCAGCACGTCAACCTGCGCCTCTGCCAGCCGAGCGAGTCCCTGCCCCATCGCCCGCGCCATGACGAGCATGGTGTCGAGGTCCACGATCCCGAGATCGAGCAGCTCCGCCGCCGTCCGCAGCGCCTGGACGTCGGCGTTGGTGAACGCCTTCTCGCCGTACGAGATCTCGGCGAAGCCCATCGCCGCCCAGACGTCGCGGGCCACGTCGGCCGGCACGCCGGACAGTCGCTCGACGTCCTCGCGGTCGAGCGTCAGGGGCTCACCGAGCAACACCGCATCGAGGTCGTCCACGGCTGCAACCTAGTGCGTTCAGGCGTACCGTCAGGCTTGTGACAGGTCGGCAGAAGGCCTACTACGGGATCCGCGGAGCGGCCGTGCTGGTCTTCCTCCTGGCGGCCCTCGTCATGCCGAGCGGAGTGGCCGCCGGGCTGGCCGCGGGCGGCGCAGGCGTGGTCGGTCTGCTGACCTGCATCGCGGTCAACGCAGGAGGTCCTGGCGAGCGGGCCGGGGCGGTGGAGCAGGGCGTCCGCTACGAGCGGACCCGGGCGCCGCAGGGCGACTGGCCGCCGTACCCGGAAGACAAGGTGGTCGAGGGCGAGATCGTCACAGATCCGGAGGGACGTCCCGAGTGACGTCCCGGGTGACGAGGCCTGCGGGGCCCTGCCGGTCGACCAGGTCGTAGACGGTCCGCTGCACCCGCTCCACGTGCGGGATGTCGGTGAGCGTGACCTGCCCGCGCTCGCCGGCGGACTCGACGACGAGCGTGCCGCAGCCGAGCAGCCGCTCGAAGAACGTGTGGTTGAAGCTGACGTCGTTGATCCGGACCAGCGGGATGTCCCGGCCCTGCCGGCCGAGGACGCCGCTGCGCATGACGACCCGCTCGGTCGTGACCACGAACTGGGTCGTGCGCCACTTCAGCACCGGCACCACGAACAGGACCAGGACGAGCAGCGCTCCGATCCCGACGATCACGTAGTTGGCGGTGTCGCCGTAGCCCTGCGCCAGCAGGAAGCCCGCCAGCCCCAGGATCACCAGCAGCTCGAGGAAGGGGACGAACACGACCTTCCAGTGCGGGTGCAGGTCGAGCACGATCGACTCGCCCTCACCCAGCAGCTTGTGCGGATACGCCATCACCGAACTATCTCAGGTGGACCACGTCTCCGGCTGCATAAGCGGTGCCGTCGACGACCAGCCGGCCGTCGTCGTCGACCGCTTCCGCCGTACCCGTGACCGACTGGCCGCCGGGCAGCTCCACCCGGACCTCGCGACCCAGCGTGGAGCAGAGCTCCCGGTACGACGATCGGGTGTCGTCCCCGAGAGCGTCGGCGACAGACCTGAGCACCGCCCGGAGCACCGTGTCGCGATCGGTGGTCGCAGCGCCCTCGAGGACGAGGGACGTCGACGCGGGGACGGGCAGCTCGGCGCGCCGGGTCGTGACGTTGAGACCGATGCCGAGCACCACTCCCCCGTCCACGGCCTCTGCGAGCAGGCCGCAGACCTTGCGGTCGTCGACCAGCACGTCGTTGGGCCACTTGAGGACGGCGTCGACCTCGCACCGCCGGCGGAGCGCCTGCGCGACCCCGATGCCGGCGAGCAGCGGGACCCAGCTCAGCGGGCCGCTGGGGCGCACCAGCACGCTGAAGGTGAGGCCCGCCCGCGGCGGGCTGACCCACGTCCGGTCGAGCCGGCCGCGCCCCTGCGTCTGCTCCTCCGCGACGACGACCAGGCCGTGCGGCTCGCCCTGCCTCGCGCGCTCGGCGACGACGGCGTTGGTGGAGCCGGTCACCTCGAGCACCTCGACCCGGTACCCGTCCGGCTCGAGCCCCCGCCGAAGCGAGGCAGCGCGCAGCGGCGGGCGGTCGAGGTCGCCGTACATGCCTGCATAGTGCCCCGATAGCCTCTCCCGCGTGACGGCAGAGCGCTTTGAGGACCACGGCCCGGACATCCACACCACCGCCGGGAAGCTCGCTGAGCTGCAGGCCCGCGTGGAGAAGTCCCTCCACCCCGGCTCGGAGGCGGCGCTCGAGAAGCGGCACGCCAAGGGACAGCGGACCGCACGCGAGCGCATCGAGGCCTTCCTCGACCCCGGTTCGTTCACCGAGACCGACGCCCTCGCACGGCACCGCGCCCGTGACTTCGGCCTGGAGAAGAACCGGCCGATCGGCGATGGCGTCATCACCGGCTTCGGCACGGTGGACGGCCGCCCGGTCTGCATCTTCAGCCAGGACGCGATGGTCTTCGGCGGTGCCCTCGGCGAGGTCTACGGCGAGAAGATCGTGAAGGTCATGGACCTCGCGCTCAAGACCGGCTGCCCGGTGGTCGGCCTCAACGAGGGCTCCGGCGCCCGGATCCAGGAAGGGATCATGGGCCTGGCGCTGTACGGCGACATCTTCTACCGCAACGTGATGGCGTCCGGTGTCGTGCCGCAGATCTCCCTCATCCTGGGCAACTGCGCCGGCGGGCACGTGTACAGCCCCGCCCTCACCGACTTCAACCTGATGGTCGACGGCGCCTCCGCGATGATGATCACCGGCCCGGACGTCATCAAGACGGTCACCGGCGAGGACATCTCGATCGAGGACCTGGGCGGCGCGCGGGCGCACAACTCCAAGAGCGGCGTCGCGCACTTCATGAGCGCTGACGAGGACGAGGCGCTCGAGCTCACGAAGACGCTGCTGTCCTACCTGCCGTCCAACAACCTCTCGGAGCCGCCGGCCTTCGACGGGCCGGACGTGCTCGAGGAGGAGCTCCTCACCGAGCTGAACGCCTTCATCCCCGACAGCAACAACGCGCCCTACGACATGCACACGGTCATCGAGGCGGTCCTCGACGACGGCGACTTCCTCGAGGTGCAGCAGCTCTGGGCACCGAACATCGTCGTCGGCTTCGGTCGCATCGAGGGCCGCTCGGTCGGCGTCGTCGGCAACAACCCGATGCAGTTCGCCGGCACCCTCGACATCGACG